>JBBQNO010000004.1:0-63752 GCA_038330045.1 Actinomycetales bacterium
CAGCTCTCGATGGGCCGCCGGGCTGAGGATACGGGTTTGTCCTGCCAAAACCTCGGTATCGCCTCGCTGTGGCGACGGCTCGCACCCATGGCATGCCTCATCGCCCGGCCGCGAGGACCGGGCGAGGGCGTGCGCTTCAGATATGCCAGGTGGGGGAATGGTCGCCGGGCCGACTCGCACCAGGGGTGTGGTTATCGAACGTCGCCACGAGATCTCGTTCGTGCACGATTGTGTGGTGTCTTCCACAGAGGAGGGCGAGATTGTCGATATCGGTGCGGCCGTTCCGAGACCACCAGTCGACGTGATGGGCATCGCACCAGGTGTTCGGGACGCTGCAACCGGGATAGGTGCACTCGTAATCCCTGAGCCAGAGCTTCTTCAGCTGCCCTGGAGTGGCTAGGCGCGACTCCCGTCCCATATCAACGACTTCGCTTTCCGTGCCGAGCACTACGGGGATGATGTCGGCGTCGCAGGCCATCCGGCGCACCTGCCCAGCCGTCAGCGTCTGACCGGTGAATGTGTGACCGGCACCCGGACGGGCAAACAGCCCAGCGCTTCCCTCACGATTGATCTCTGGCTCGCGAGGGTCCGTCCCGCGACGGATGTTGACAATGTTCTCGGCTCCCCCACCTTTCGCAGCTCGACCATCGTCCCCAGCTCCCTCGGTTCCAACAGTTCCCCCTGCTCTCCTAGTTCCCCAGGTGCGCTTCGCAGCAATGAGCGCCGAGAGCGGCATGGTGACAAACACCTTCGATTTGCTGGTCGTGGGTGCGCTCCCCGGCGATGACACGCCGCGGCGCACCACGGTAAACAAGCCATCGTGATGGCGCTGCGTGGCGGTGCGAAGATCCGCGCCTTCCTCATCGGGGGCAGGCGCGGATAGCGGCGAGTTCATGATGGCTCGGATGATTGCCGCGCCCTCTTGATCTGTGGTGATGATGAATCGCCTCACAAGATCGCCGTCCAGCGACGATTCGCGCACTCCACGCGCCGCAAATGCTCGCTGTGCCGCCGCTTCAACCTGCGGGTCCGTCAGCGCCACGGAAATCAAATGGTCGGTGGCAATCCTGAGATCTCGATCGCTGGCTGTCGCCGCATATCGGGTTAGCACCTCGACATGCCCCTCGTACGCCTCTGGGGTGCTGGCCGGCCGCACCCGCGCGAGCGCCCTCACTAACTGCGCTCCACGCATCAGACCGATCGTGACGGGCCCCTCAACCTCGCCATCTGTCGCGTCACCCTCTCCAGCAGCACCGTCTTGAGCGTCAACATCGTCGGGGTCACCACCTTCGGTGCGCTCACCATCGCCAAGCCCCGGAGTGGGGGTGAGCGCATTCCTCAGCGCCTCATGGCCCGTGATATCCCACGCTCGGGCGACGGCGACAACGTCCTTGACGATGCGCTTGCTGAGCAGCGGACACATCTTGGCTATCCAGTCAGTCAGCGACAACCCACTAGCGGCGTGAAGACCTCGACGATGTGACTCCACCGCGACGTGCAATACGGCCCGCATGATGTGCTCCGAGGCCCCACCCAGGACGAGCAACCCCTTCTTCAGGTCGGCCTCGCGCCATGTCTGCGCATCGGCGGTGTCAGCGAGGCACGCATCGAGAGCGTCGTTGAAGCCAATCAGCCGACCGGTGTCATGGTTGCCTGACGAACCGTGCTCGCCCCAATCACCCGCCATCTGCGCCACGCCGCTCACCTCCGCCCAACCGATCGAGTATGTCTCGAACATGTGTTCGATTCTACCGGTTCAGACAGTGCCGCACAAGGGAATCGGTCGTGTTGTGGACAAGGCATTCTGCCGACAACGAGCAGCCGCTCGATGCCAGCCTCGTCACGCGCGCAGCGATCTCGAAAGCCTCACTTCACTTCGGCGCGCATCACGAACCGCAAGCCGATGAGCAGCGGAATGAGGATCCAGATTAACGATGTCACGCCTAATTGCTGCCATGCCTGTGACGTCATGAGGTCCTGGTAGAGCAAGTTAGCGGTGTAGTTGACGTCGACCCAGGGCTGCAGGTCGGCAAACCACTCTTGGAAGGCGGCCAGCGCACCGAAGATCGTGGGCAGGACGAACGAGTAGACGAAGTAGCCAACGATGGCTCCGGGCGTATTGCGCAACAGAACGGCCAGCATGAAGCCGATCGCCATGCCAAGGAGGTTGCCCAGCATGACGTACGACGCGGAGAGCACTGAAACGTCCCACACCGTGTCGATGCCGACGATCCGCGACCCGATCAGATTGCCCAACGCGCCGACCGCAAAGGCAACCAAGACACCAGAGATGCCGATGATGAGTGCAGCGGCAGCCTTCGACGCGATGATCCGACCCCGTCTGGGCACCAACGCATACGTCGTCAAGGCCGTGCGCTGACCGTATTCGCTGGTCACCGACAGGATGGCAATAACGGGCAGAAGAACCGCCATAGGGATGCCGATCGCCGCGGAGAAGGTGCCGTATGCGATGGCCTGGTCCGGAGCGAAAGCAATCACGGAGATCGTTGCCAACACTGCCAGGATGCCCACGGACATGACCAGCCAGAACCCAGCCCGGGTGTCGAACATTTTGCTCAGCTCGACCGCGATCAAGCGGGTCGTCGGGATGGGCCTGATATCGGACCTCGACGACACGGGGATCGCAGATCCCTCGCGCTGAGGGTCGGTCACTGTGGCTGTGGCGCTCATGCTGCGACTCCTTCGCGGGCGGTCTCGGCCGTGAGCTCGAGGAACATCTCTTCCAGCCCGGCGCCATCGGCGGCGCCAAGCTCAGTCAGGGGGACACGGGCCTGCAACGAAATTTCGCCGACCACGGCTGCGGTGGCATCGACCCGCAGCCCGTTCTCCCCCATCGGGGAGAAGGTCAGGTCGGCTTCGGTCAAAGCCGCCGCCAACACTCCGGGCTGCGGTGTTCGCACCACGGTGCCAGCGCCAGCAAGCAGCTCGTCCTTGGTGCCCTGGGCCACGATCCGCCCCTGTCCGATGACGACGATGTCGTCGGCGATGACCTCGATCTCGTGCAGAAGGTGTGAGGACAGCAGCACAGTGCCGCCGGCGTCGGCATACCCGCGCAGGAGGTCACGCATCCAACGGATGCCGGCCGGGTCCAGCCCGTTGGCAGGTTCGTCGAGAATGAGGATCCGGGGGTCACCGATTAGCGCTGCCGCGATCCCGAGCCGTTGGCGCATACCCAGGGAGTAGTTGCGCACTCGGCGACTGGCCTCCTCTGGGGAGAGACTGACGAGCTCCAGCATGGCGTCGACGCTGCTCTTCGGCAGGCCCATCGTGCGCTGGGCGATTGCCAAAACCTCGCGGCCGGTGCGGCCCGCGTGTTGGGCAGAAGCATCCAAGAGCACGCCCACGACTCGACCAGGGTTCGGCATCTCGGCGAACGTACCGCCGTTGACCTGCACCGACCCGGAGGTCGCGGGGGTCAGGCCGACCATGACACGCATGGTCGTCGACTTGCCGGCGCCATTGGGGCCGAGGAATCCGGTGACGCGACCGGCCTGTGCGCTGAAGGTGACGTCGTTGACGGCGGTGAACGAGCCGTACGTCTTGGTGAGCGATTGGACGGTGATCATGGCGTCTAGCCTCGCACCTCTATGCCACCCGATACATCAGGGTCGCCCCTGGTCACACCCTGAGAGAAGGTCAGCGGCTTGCTAGCCACGACGCTGCCATGAATCGGGGCGGAGCCTCGCGGTGACCAATCTGACGCACACGCTGCGGGACCACGGTGCTCGGGCGTCCATGCCGCCTGCGCGCCCGGGCCGCATGCACCAAGATCTCGGCCGAAACGGTCACGTCACGCATCGCGCTCAGCAGGCGATGATCGGCGATCGAGAGAGGAGCAGCAGCGCGAGGAGCGACGTCCAGCAACTCGGTGGTGACCGCGGCGAGGGCTTCACGTTCAGGTGAGGTCCACCACGAGGGGGCACCACGGTTGGAAACGGCTCCGAAGAGGTGGATGCGCAGAAGTTTGGTGGCCACCGCGGTGCGTACGGACGGGGGGTATGCCGTGAACCATTCCTGGGTGATCAGATGCGTCAGGAAGCCCAGCTCGTTCTCGATGGGCCGGGGGGTGTAAGTTACCCGATCGCGGGCATCCTCGCCGATGACGTATCCCGGACCTGCGCGGTCCACAGCCACCCTCGTTTCACACCACAAACGGGTGACGTAGGCAACGTCGCCGCCCACCGGCATACCCTCAACCAACTCGGCCCCCAGCCGCCCGCGGGCCGATGTCGAAACCAAACCCAGCGGTGCGCTGCGATAACTCAGACGATCTCGCACCAGGTCGGCGATCAGCCTTTTCGCCAAGAAGGCACGGACCGGAGGAGTCGGCACGCGGCGCCGCTGCGACCCGATAGCCAAGCGTGTCATCACACAGTCCGCTCCGGTCGCGTGGGCCAGGTCAAGCCACGATGCGACGGCACCCGGTTCCAAGGTGTCGTCTGAACCCACGATCGAGACGAACCGCGACTGCGAAGCCCGCATCCCCGCGTTGAATGGACCAGATGCGCTAGACAAACCGTCGTCATGGACCATCCACCTCACCTGCTCGCGATGCTCGGGCGCAAGCTCGTTCCTAATGCTCGCCACCTCGACGTTGTGGCACACCACCGTGACCTGGGCGTGCTCGGAATTGCCCTCAAGCACGCTGGCAACCGCACGAGCGATCGGCCGGGTGGGGGTGTGGACCGCGATCACTACATCAACGAGTTTCATTCGTCGGCAGTGCGCTGCGCTCGACGGTGCGCACGAAGGCGAGCGCCTCGACGAGGTTGGGCCGCCGCGAGGTCGTACGCCTGGTCGTATCCGGCAGCGACCTCAACCGGGCTGAACATATCGCCGATGGTGGAGCTGACGTCTTCGGCGCTCATGCTCTCAACCTGTGTGAGCACGCGCTGGATCGCGTCGGCATAGGCCATCGGGGTTTGCTCGTCCACACAGATGCCGACGCGCGAGTCGAGATATTCACCTTGCCCCCCGGTCGAGCCGACGACCACAGGACGACCCGACAGCACCGCCTCGGCGCACGACACGAAGAAGTTGTCGCCGCGGGTGGGCCCTAAAAACACGTCAGCCTGCGCCAGTTCGTCCAACACCCCGGGTCGATCGAGTGTGCCCACAACGGTGACCTGATCAGCGACGTCAAGCTCAGCAGCGCGCGCCGTGATCGCGTCCCGCAGGGGTCCATCGCCAACGAATCGGAGCGTTGCGCGCACACCACGGCGCCCCAACTCGGCCACTGTGTCGACCGCGATCAGCGGATCCTTGCGCTCGATCAACCCACCCACACTGACCAGCGCGATCTCATCGAAGTGCTCACGCCGGGGCACCAACGACTCGGGGCGCGGAACGCTACAGGGCACGATCACGGTGGGGTCGCCGCCCCTCACCGCGCGGATGGGCGTGGCCAAGTACTCACACACGGCGGTGGTCACGTCGGGCCGGGTTTGCAGTGGTTTTAACGCGGGTAGGGCCACCCGCCACGACGTCGGCAGAAGGTGCGGCGCGGTCAGCCCAGACCAGTGCTCGGTGTGCACCCACGGCGCGTACGGACGCCAGAGCGCAAACGGCAGCAAGGTGGAGAACGCCATGGTGTGCACGACGTCCGCGCCCAGACTCCATCGCGCCAGGCGAGTCGTCGCGGTAGCAATGTGACGCGGGTTGGTGGTCGACATGACGATGCGGTTGACCGGTAGACCGTCGATGGTTGGTGACTCGGCAGCAAGCCCGAGCGCCCCGGGCGCACCCAATTGGCCAGGCGGGACCAGATGGATAAGAGCCACTTCGTGACCGAGGTCAGCGATCGCTCGGGCATCTTTGACGACGAAGGAGCCGGTAGAGGGGTGCGAGAGAGTGGGTAACCACGTCGACACCACCAAAACTCGCATGAGCCGTAGGGTATCGCCATGGCATCTGGGGCTCACGTTGCGAATCCTTAGTGTGGTCGGGGCGCGGCCCCAATTCGTGAAGTTGGCGCCCATCGCGGCGGAGTGTGAGCGGCGCGGCGTGGAGCACGTGATCGTGCATACCGGCCAGCACTATGACCCCATGCTTTCCGATGTCTTCTTCTCCGATCTAGGCATCCCTGACCCTGCCGTCCACTTAGGTGTCGGCAGCGGCACCCACGGCCAGCAGACCGGGGCGATCTTGGGTCGCATGGACGAGGTGCTCACCACGCAGCGCCCCGACTGGGTGTTGGTGTATGGCGACACGAACTCGACCCTGGCGGGCACCTTGTCGGCGGTGAAGTTGCACTTGCCGGTGGCCCACCTCGAGGCCGGTCTTCGCTCGTTCAACCGCGCCATGCCCGAAGAGCACAACCGCGTGCTGACCGACCACGCTGCCGACCTGTTGTTGGCACCGACTCAGGTCGCGATGGATCACTTGGCCCACGAAGGTTTGGCGGCACGCTCGGCCTACGTCGGAGACGTCATGGTGGACGTGTTGATGAAGGTCCGCGCCTCCGCCGACTCCGAGGCCGAGGCCATCCTTGAGCGCTTGGGTATGCAGCGTGGCGGCTTCTCCGTGGCAACCATCCACCGCGCTGAGAACACCGACGACTCGAGGCGCTTGGCGGCCATTATCGATGCGCTATCAGAGGTGGAGCACCCCGTGATGCTACTGGCCCACCCCAGGGTTCGAGCGCGGGCCGCGCAACACGGCATACCCCTGGATGTCGGGTCGTTGGTCAGCCACGATCCGTTGGCCTATCCCGACTTGGTGGCTGCGGTTTCTGCCGCTCGTGGGGTGATCACCGACTCAGGTGGCCTGCAGAAAGAGGCCTTCGTGTTGCGGGTGCCCTGCACCACGGTGCGCACCGAAACTGAGTGGGTCGAGACGGTCGAGCTCGGCTGGAACGTGTTGGTCGAGCCCGGACCCGCGCTAGCAGCTGCGGCCTCGCGACCCGCCCCTGGGCCGACCGACGCCGCGCCCTACGGCACTGGCCATGCCGCCGCCGAGGTCCTCGACGCGCTCACTCACGCTGCGCGATAAGCCACTCACTGAGCGATGGCGGCCACTGCGTCGGCCCAGCCCTGGATCTGACGCTCGGCGCTTAGTTCGTCGGCAACGCGGTCGCTGGCTGCTTTGAACGCAGCAACCTGCTCAGCGGTCACGTCGTCGAGGCAACGGGCGAGGGCGTCGGCGGAGAAGTCGTCGAGTACCACCCCGAGCCCGTGTTCATCAACGAGCCCGGCCATCTCGGGACTGGGGCCCACAATCATGCCGAGCCGAGCCTGCACGAAATCGAAAAATTTGTTGGGCAACGTGTATCGGTAGTTAAAGGTCAGCGGCGGCAATACAAACACCCCGAGGTCGCACCCCGCCAGAGCCTCACCCAACTCCCCCGGCGTGACCGGATCGTGAAAGGTGATCTGAGGCAGGTCGGCCGCCGAGTGCATCAGCTCTTCGAGGTAGGCCGGGTCGTTCGGCATCAAGTAGAGATCCAGGCTGACGTTGCGTCGCGTGGCACGCACGGCATCGATCATCACGTCCAGCGAACGGTTCCGGCGGGCCAGACCGGAGTGGACCATCTTCAAGGTCAAGCCGACCTCGGTCGGTGACCGGTCGGCATACGGTGCAGCGTTAACCACGACCGTTGCGTCGAGACCGAATTCGCGGTGGTATTCGGCCGCGAGCTCGGCCCCAACGGTGGTGACCGAATCGGCGCGGCTCACCCAGCGGCGCACCGTCCAGCGTTGGTATGGCGCCACGAACCAGCGCCAGCGCCAGGACTCTTCGTTTTGGCGGGAAGCGTATTCGTGCAGGTCAGCGTGCACTCCTCGCGCTCCCAGCCCCAGCGCCAGCGGCACGGTCTCGACGTCGTCGGCCAACACCACGTCCCACTGGCCAGCCGTGAGCACCGACCGCAGATGCTTGACGACAGGCATGGTGTCGTACACCGCCTGGTACCGCCGCAGGATCAGCAAACGGCGGTCTTTGTGCCAGGCCACGATGTGGTCGGGGATGCGGATGTGGACCAGCACGCCCGGTGGGGCCTCGCCGTAGCCCACGGTGGTGACGGCATAGTCAGCGCTCAGCAGCCGGACCTGACGCAGCACGCGGGCGTCGCTGAGCAGCGGGCTGAACGCGATGATGAGCAGCCGGGGGCGGCTCACTGACCCAGCACCCGCGCATAGAGACCAAGCAATGCCTCTTCTTCGTGTTGCCAGGTGAGTTCCGTCGCGGCGACGGTCGCCGCGTCCCGGTAGCGCTGCGGGTCGGCCAGCACCGTGCCGATGGTGGCCGCCATGTCGGCCGGGTTGTCGAGATTGAAGATTTCCCCGACACCGTGCTCGCGGACGAGCGCTGCGGTGTCGGGCAGATTGGCGGCCGCGATGGGCAAGCCCGCGTGGATCGACTCGAACAGTTTGTTGGGCAGGCTGAATTTGTAGCTCAAACACACAGGCCGCACGAAGACCACCGACAGGTCGGCATCGGCCAAGGCGTCGGCGACCTGGTCGGAGGCGACCGCACCGACGAAGTGCACGCGTTCGCGTACGCCGAGCTCCGCGGTCAAGGTGTGCAGCGTGGCAAGGTAGTCGGGTTCGCCGTAACCCAGCAGCACGAAGTGAGTGCAGGCCGGGAGTAGCGCCAGTGCTTGCAGCGTGCCTTCGATGCCGCGGGAGGTGGTGATGCGACCGCCGTAGGCGATGACCTGGGTGTCGTCGGCCAGGCCCGCCATAGAACGCAACTGCCCAACTGAAGCCTGCGAAGCAGACCCGTCGACTGGGGCCCTGGGGATATTGCGCACCAGCGTGGGTCGCACCGGGAGGTCGTACTCCCGATGAAGCCACGTCGCGATCGAGGGACTGACCGTGATAACCCCGGCAGCGCGGGCAATGGCGAGCTTCTCGATGGCGGCCTCGACGAAGGGGGCGATGGGCCGATCGGTGCGCACGTTGCGGTGCCGCCACAGTTCGTGGGCGTCGTAGACGACTTCTGCCCCGCAGGCCCGCGACACCCAGGCTGCCGGTGCGAGGGTGTTGCCGTCGTTGGCGTGCACGATGTCTGGTTTCCAAGCGGCTACCGTCCGGGCCGTTTCGAGCCAATACAGCGAGAGACTGACCACGCGGTAGGTCCGCAACCACAGGTCCGTGGCCGCGCTGCGGGCAGCACTCGCTACGGGAGCGAGCGCAACCGGTGCAGGAGCAATCTGGGCCGAGGGCTGACCCGTGGCCGTCTCGTCGGGTGGGGTCGGGCGACCGGTGACTTTTCGGGCGATCGCAAGCGCCCACGGGGCGTATCGCTTCAACTCGAACTCCGGTGCCCGGTCGACATCGATACCATCACCCACGAGCCCTGGGCCTTCGGCATACCCGGCCCGCCCCCGGGCCACGGCAAAGATGCGGACCTGCGCACCAGCCGACCGCAGACTCGCTGCCGTTTTGAGCACCCGAGAGTCGTTGTGGGCGTCGTTGTAGACCAACAGCGCGACCCGAGGCGCGCGGCCCTCAATGGTCGGCAGCACGGCGGCTTCACTCACGGTTAGCCCTTTCCCGCGGTCCCAAACCCGCGAGCGCCGCTTGCATTGCAAAGTCAGGTTGCGCGGCGACGACCTCGTCGAAGGTGCCGCTCGCGATCATGTGGCCGTCGCGCATAAAACACACCTGCTCACTGTGTCGGATTGTCGCTAACCGATGGGCCACCACGATGACTGAGACTTGGCCGCGCAGCTCGCGGATCGCCGCGGTCACGGCGGCCTCGGTGCTGGTGTCCAGCGCGGACGTCGCTTCGTCCATGACCAACACCAGCGGGTCGGTATAGAGCGCCCGAGCCACGCCGAGCCGTTGACGCTGGCCCCCCGACAGATTGAGCCCCCGCTCCCCTACCTTGCCGTGTATGCCGTCCGGCCGGGCTTCGATCACGTCGAGCAGCTGCGCTCGACGCAGGGCTTCGCGGACACGCTCTTCATCGACGCCCTCGTCCTTCCAGGTCAGCGCCACGTTGCGGGCCACCGAAGCATCGAACAGCGACACGTCTTGGGGTACGTAGCCGACCCGGCGCCGCCACCCTTGCAATCCCTGCGCCAACGGGCGCTCTCCGATCAGCACCTGTCCTGATTGGGGCTCCAGCAAACCGAGCACGACGTCCACAAGCGTGGATTTGCCCGACCCGGAAGCCCCTACCAGCGCCAGCGTCTGGCCGAACGGCAACTCCAGCGACACCTCTTGAACCGCCGGAGCGCTCGCTCCCGGGTAGGTGAACGTCACGTTGTCGAGGCGCAGTGAGATTGCGTCTTCGGGCAACTCGGTGGAGCCAGCGATCCGCTCAGCCTCGACATACCCTTGGCCTCGCGTGATTTCTTCCAGCACCTGCTGGGCGAACGGCATATTGGCCCCCGTTTGGGCCATAATCGTTTGGAAGCGGGTCAGCGACGGGACGATCCGGAAGCCGGCCACTCCGAACAGCGCGACGGCCGAGAGTGCCCCCGGACCGCCGTCGGTGAAGTATCCAATGGTCGCGCCGAGCCCCAGTCCCCCGATCAGACCGGCTTCGAGCACATAGCGCGGGATAGCCCCGAGGAAGGACTGATCAGCACGCGCCTTCGATGCGTGCTTGCGCACTCCGAGCACGACCTCGGCGACTTCTCCGGACTTGTTGCGCAGCGTGATCTCTTTAAGCGAATGCACCATCTCGCTGATGAGCCGCACCGATTGGGTGGAGTAGGTGCGGTTGTCCTGCCCCGCCTTGACGGCCTTGCGCAGCACGAAGCGGTAGAGAATCGCCGCGACCAAGCCGAAGTAGACGAGCGTCGCCGAGGCGAGCAACGGTTGGGCGATGATCAGCACCGCCATCACCGCCACGAAGGTGAAGATCTCACCGGAGAGTTGGGCAAACGGTATGAGCACCCCGGCCACTGTGGCCCCAACCCCCACATCGGTGGAGCGCACGAGGTCGGTGGAGTTGCGTTGCAGCCGCTCGGTCCAGGGCGCCTTGAAGGTCGTCTCTAGCAGTCGAGCGCCGAGCACTTGCTCGAAGCGGGCAAACCGCCGCGTGGCCCAATACTGCAGGGCGATCGCGAAGGCGCTCTTGCTAATGATGAGCAGGCCGACGGCGATGAGCACCGGCACAAAGTCACCTGGCTCGCTCAGCGCACCGAGGATCGGCAAAGTGATCCCTGACCCGGAAATCATGGGCGCCAAGACGACCGCCAGCAGCCCCAGGGCCATCACGTCCAACACCGCCAGCGAACTCTGCAGGAGGGCGAAGATGAGGATGAACCGGCGGCTTCCGGGCGGCAGTACGGTCAACAACTGGCGGACGGTGCTCAGCAATAGCTTCATGCATCTCCGATCCGTGGTAGCCAGGTCAGTGCCGGGCCTCATCCGGTGCCCGGTCAGCCTAATGGCGACGACGCTGCGACCTCTGATCGCACCGCCGCTAGGGTCAGATGCGTGACCGCGTTGAAGGGACCCCGCAAGTGGGCGTACAAGCTCTATCGGTCGACACCGGCCCCGATGCGAGACGTGGGGCAACGAGTCCAACGACTCAAGGCCGAGCGGGCGATCGACGCTCAGCGATTGCCCGATGGCGGCGCGGTCAGGGTGCTGGTGGGGCCGCTGAACACCGCCGGTCAGGGTGCGGCGTGGGCGTCGGCCGCTGAGCGCCTGCCTGGGGTGGGTGCCGCGTCGCTGTCGGTGCAGGGCCGGGGCGCGTCGCCGGTCATGGGCTTCAGCACTGATATCCACCTGGATCAGCCGATGCAATTGCACGGGCTCAGGGCCTGGCGCGAGTCGGTGCTCGGATTGGGCAAAGGGTCGGCGATGTCGCACGTGCTGTGCGAGTCCGGGAGGCCTATCCTCGGCAACTTCCACCGCGGAACCTTTCTCGATGACTTGCCGGCGTTGCGATCGGTCGGCATACGACCTGCGTTGGTCTTTCACGGCTCGGACATCCGACTGCCCAGCGAGCACGCCCAGATGTATGCCGACTCCCCGTTTGGCAATCCAGCCGATGAATACACAGCGCGCTTAGAGCAGTCCGTGATGGGCCAACGGGTGGCGCTCCGAGACTTCGACGGACCAGTCTTCGTGTCGACGCCCGACTTGCTCGAATTTTTGCCCGAGGCGATGTGGTTGCCGCTCGCGGTTGACGTTGCACCGTTCGGGAAGGCCGCTCAGTCCCGACCACCAGCGCTTGAGCGGCCCCGCCCCGTGGTGGTGCACGCTCCCTCTAACCCGCGCCTCAAGGGCACCGCGTCCATAGAGGCAACCCTGACGGCGCTCGCCGAGGACGGATTGATCAACTATCGGCGATTGAGCGGCGTTCCCCACGCGCAGATGGCTGACTTGATTGCCGATGCCGACGTGGTGGTCGACCAGGTTGTTCTGGGCAATCCAGGCGTTCTTGCCGTCGAGGCGATGGCGGCCGGTCGTTTGGTGGTGGCTCACCTCGCGGAGCCTGTCCGCCTGCGGATGGCTGAACGAGACTCGATGTCGCAACGGCCGCCGATCGTGGAGGCCACCCCAGCCACGCTCCGCTCCGTGATCGAAGAGGTCGTCAGTGAGCGATCCGCATACGCCGAGATTGCAGCCCATGCCAACGCCTGGGCGCGTCGCAACTTCACCCACGAACAGGCCGCAGCGGTGTTGGAGCCGTTCCTGTCGACGACTTAGGGACCGAGAGCAGCCACGTTTTGCGACCACAACGTACTTCGTTGCGCAACGCCGTGTCTAAATGTTGAGCAACGGCGTTTCTGAATACGACTGGTGGGCACGCCGACCGAGTCAGCGTGCCCACCAGTTCAGCCAAGCAGTACCGTGGCTACAGCAGTGCTAAGCCACCATGCCGTGCGGGTCGATGACATACTTCTTGGCCACGCCAGAGTCGAACTCTTGGTATGCCTCGGGCGCACCGGCAAGCGAGACGGTCGTCGCGTTGACGGCCTTAGCAATCTGCACCTTGTCGTGCAGGATCGCCATCATCAGACCGCGGTGATACTTCATCACCGGGCACTGACCGGTCATGAACGAGTGTGACTTCGCCCAACCCAGGCCCAAACGTACCGACAACGAGCCCACCTTGGCGTCGTCGTCGGCGGCACCTGGGTCGCCGGTGACGTACAGCCCAGGTATGCCGAGCCCGCCGCCTGCGCGCGTAATGGTCATCAGCGAGTTGAGCACCGTCGCTGGCGCTTCACCCGAGGATGCCTCGCCGTGACCGCGCGCTTCGAACCCGACCGCGTCCACACCGCAGTCCACTTCGGGCACCCCGAGGATCTGCTCAATTTGGTCACCCGGGTCACCCTTGGACACGTCGACCGTCTCGCACCCAAAGCTGCGAGCTTGGGCCAGCCGCTCCTCGACGAGGTCGCCGACGATCACTGCAGCAGCACCAAGGAGCTGAGCCGCAGCCGCTGCTGCGAGACCTACCGGGCCAGCACCCGCGATGTAGACCGTCGAGCCCACGGTTACTCCGGCCGTGACCGCGCCGTGGAACCCCGTCGGGAAGATGTCCGAGAGCATCGTCAGGTCGAGGATCTTCTCCATAGCCTGATCGTTGTCGGGGAACTTTAACAGGTTCCAGTCGGCATACGGCACGAGCACGTATTCAGCCTGACCGCCGACCCATCCACCCATGTCGACGTAACCGTAGGCGCTGCCAGGGCGGTCTGGGTTGACGTTGAGACAGATGCCGGTCTTGCCTTCTTTGCAGTTACGGCAGCGACCGCAGGCGATGTTAAACGGCACCGAGCAGATGTCGCCCTCTTTGATGAACTCCACACCGGGCCCGACTTCCATGACCTGGCCGGTGATTTCGTGGCCCAGGATCAGACCTTCAGGAGCAGTCGTGCGTCCGCGGACCATGTGCTGATCTGATCCGCAGATGTTGGTGGTGACGACCTTCAAAATGGCCGCGTGCGGCAGGCTCCGGCCGACGTTGTCGGGGTTAACGCCAGGGCCATCCTGCAGCGTGAAGGTCGGGAAGGCGATCTCCTGCACCTCCGTCTTTCCGGGTCCCATGTAGGCCACACCGCTGTTGCTAGGCATCATCAATCTCGCGATCTAGGCCGCCGACGCTCATCGGGGAGTCCGCAGCGCTGCAGCCTCAGTAGGATCCCCCGATCATAGGAACATAACGGTCTGGTCACAATAGGTGAGACGAGATCCACTGCTGGTTCTCAGAAAGCGGACAGGGACTTTCGACCCTGTTCGATCGGGCAGCGCCGGGCCAGATTGGGAGCATCAGAAATAACGCGACTACTGAGCAGGAGCCCCTCATGGATAGATCAGGAACACCTCGCCCAGTTATTGTCGGTTACGACCACTCGGACACTGCGATCGCTGCCCTTGATTGGGCCGGGCAGTTGGCCGAACGGAACGGCTCGCCGATCACGGTCGTGCACGCCTCTGAGGCGATCGTGTACGCCCAAGACGTGTCGTACGGGTTTCTTAATCCGGCACAAGAGCAAGAGCGTGCTGAACAGATTGCTCATAAGGGCGTAGAACGGCTTTCTGCCACGCACCCCGGACTAGCGGTCACGGCTGTCGGCTCGATCCTCAGCGCCACCGTCGCGCTCGACGAAGCATCGACCTCCGCCTCGGTGATCGTGGTCGGCAGCCACGGCCGCGGGCGGATCAACTCGATCATGCTCGGCTCGACTGCCTACGCGCTCAGTGGCCACGCTCGGTGTCCGGTCATCGTGGTGCGTGACGGACACGCCGCCATGCCTGGGCCGGGACGTCCGATCGTAGTCGGCAGCGATGGTTCGAGCAGCGCCCAGCACGCCGTCGACGCCGCCACCAGCGTGGCTCAACAGTGGGACGCGACCCTGCTCTTGGTGTCCTCGTGGATGCCACCGCTGCCCGACCCCTGGGGTAATCCACCGTCCGGTTACTCCAGCGACGCCGCCGCCCTGAAGGCACGAGAGGACAAGACCCGTCAAGTAAATCAAGCCAGCGTTGACCACGTCCGACTCGAACACCCGGATCTGGTCGTTGAGGGTCTGATCATGGAGGCGCGACCTGAAGACGCAGTGATGAGTGCCTCCCCGGTCGCCTCGATGGTGGTCTTGGGCTCACGCGGGCACACGAAGTTCATCGGCGCGCTCCTCGGGTCAACCGCTCGGGCTGTGCTCCATCAGAGCACCATTCCCGTCATGGTTGTGCAGTGAACCCCATCCACACATTGGGCGAACTGGAGTGTTGGGAACGGCTTAAGGCTGGCCGTTTCGGCCGACTCGCCTACCACCTCATCGACCAGGTGCACATCGTCCCCATCAACTACGCAGTTGACTCCGGGCATCGCCTGATCTTTCGCACCTCCGAGGGCAGCAAGTTGCTCGGGGTGGTGATGAATGACGACGTGGCCCTTGAGGTCGACGATCTCGCGGGCGAGACAGCGTGGAGCGTCGTGGCCCGAGGGCGCGCACGGTGGGTTGAGGGGCAGGAGGTGCGCGACGCCGAAGCCCTGCTGGGCAGGCCCTGGGTCGATGCGCCCAAGCACAACGTCGTCGCGATCGACGTCACCGAGATCACCGGGCGGGCCTTCGACCTTGATCGCCCATAACAGCCCAGTCAGCTTCGAGGTATGACGATTGCCCCCGTCCCTGCCGCAGGATGGACACGGCATACATCGCAGGTATGCCGACCAGCACGGTCAGCATGAGCAGCGTCACGAGGTCGGGTGAGACGACAGACTGCGCTCGCTGCGCCTGCACAAAGGCGGTCACGATCAACCCGAGGTAGCTTACCGCCGCAACAGCCACGACTCGACGCTGCGACCCCTGCGACAGGGCCAGTCGGTCGTGGGCCACCAGCCACATCACAATCAGAGCAACCGCCGGGATGACCTGCAGCGCGTGCAGCCCGATGAAGTGCGCCACCCGGAGGTCGCTGACCTGCGTTGACCAGCCCAGCAGCGGAAGACCTGCGCCACCGTCCAGCGCGACGACGCTGCGCGCCCCCATGATCGGGCCACCGACTTCTTGGCCGAGCTTCGGTGACGTCATGGAGAAACCACTTACGGCACCGAGCACCATCATCGGCACCTCGAGACTCATCGCGAGGCCAAGCGGCCCGGTGAGACGGCGACGAGCCAGAACTACCCCAGCGACCGCAGCGGCGGCACTGAAGATGTCCACCCCCGCACCCATGATCGAGAAGAGAATGGCGTCCAGGGCCGTGGCGAAGGTGAATTGAGAACGCACGCCGGGTAGCCCTAGGCTTCGAGCAATGCCGTCCTGTCGAGGACAACGTCGGCGGCAAGGGCACCGGTGGCGGCGATGGATCGGTGATCAACCACCCACTGGGCACGACGTTGACGCGCGCTGTCGTCGTCGCCCTCGCGCAGCACCCGCACCATGGACCGAACCACAGCATGAGCGTCGTGCGGCACAGCCTCCCCCAGTCGATGCTCGGTGAGGTCAGCAACCGCAGGCCCCGGCCCGGCATAGATCACGGGGGTTCCACAGGCCAGCGCGGCCAACACCTTGGTCGGGTAGGCAAAGTCGTAACCCAACCCGGGCTTCACGCTGACCAGAGCACCCGTAGCGGCTCGGTGCCATCTGGCGGCGTCATCGGGCGGGACCAACGTACGCAAATCAATCGCGCCGCCTGGCAATTCGTCAGCGATGGCGCGCAATGCAGTCCACGAGCTGCCCTGCCCGAGGAACACCAACCGGGCCTCGGGCACATGCTGGAGCACCTCGCGCATGGCCTCGGCAAAGACCTCTGCGCCCTGCCACTCCGAGGCTGTGCCGGCATACAAAAGGAACGGACCAGCGGGTATGCCGTCTATCGCCGCCCTATCCTTCGGCAACTCGGGCTGTGGGTCGGTGGGGCAAAAGACGTCGGTGTCGATGCCGTTGGGCACGACATGAACGACCCTGGCCCCTAGCTCGCGCACCCGCTCGGCGACCCCGTCGGACACCGCGATGACGTCGCGGGCCCCCGCTAACGCCCACCGCTCGAGAGCCCTCAGGATATGGACCACCACGTCGGGCGCCCCGGTCGAGGCGCTGGCGTCGGACCACACGTCGGCGGCGTAGTAGACGTACGGAATCCGCTGCCTCGAGAGCGCGGAACGCACGCCGGTCACCGCCCGCACCACGGCCCCCGTGGTCGGTGGCGGCTCAACGACGACCACATCGGGGCGCTGGGCCACCAATAGCCGCAGCACCAACGGCGCGTCAAAACTCATGTACGAGAGGTAGCCCCGCACATATCCGGAGGCATCGCGCAGCACCGGCCATCGGCTGATCGACAAGGCTGCTTCATCGCCGCCGAATGTCATCATGAAGCCGTCGTTGCTGCGCGTGGTCAAGACCTGCACCTGCGCATCGCGAGCCACCAGCGCCTCGACCAATGCCTGCAACCGGAAGGCTGCAGCCGCCCGATCCGGGGTGAAAATCCGTGTGGCTAGAACCACCCGCTTAGCCATGCGGTCCCTCAGAGGGTGATGGTGCGGTCGGTCGCTGCCGACTCGAGCACAGCCTCAACGACGCGCAGCGTGTGGACGCCTTCGTTCATCGACACCACCAGCGACTTTGCCAACGCTTCACCGCGCAGCACGTCGCGGAAGTTCTCCTGCTCCACGCGCAGTGGCTCCCGCTTGGCAATCGCATAGCGAATTGAGTCACCCTCGGACACTCCCCGAAAGGCGGCAGCCTGACTCCAGTCGGAGGCCACATCGCCATTGGCGTAGAAGGTCAGGTCCGAGGTCAACGTGTCCGCGACCAGCGCACCCTTCTCCCCCGTCGCAATCGTGGCGCGCGACTTCATTGGCGACAACCAGTTGACGGTGTGCGTCACGATGATGCCGTTAGCCAGCCGCCCGTTCGCCACGACCATGTCCTCGTGTTCGCGGCCCGAGCGGTGCGCGACCTGACCCGAGACCACGGCATACGGGCTTTGCGCGATCCAGGCTGCGAGGTCGATGTCGTGGGTGGCCAAGTCTTTAACCACCCCGACGTCGGCGATCCGTGCCGGAAACGGCCCCTGGCGCGATGTCGAGATCTGATAAACCTCACCGAGCTCGCCTTCTTCGATCCGGCGGCGCATCTCCAACAGAGCCGGGTTGCATCGCTCGACGTAGCCCACGCACCCGACCAAGCCGGCGTCGGTGAAGGCGTCAGCGACCCGCATACCCGACTCGGCCGTGGCGGCAATCGGCTTCTCGACCATCGCGTGCACGCCGGCGGCGGCGAGCGCCAAACCCACTTCTTCGTGCAGGTAGGTCGGCACGGCCACCATCGCGGCGTCGATCCCAGCGTCAATCAGCGACTGCACGTTGGGCAGAACCTCCAGGCCCGCGGCGATCCCGTGCTTGTCGCCGTAGGGATCGGCGACGGCGACCAGGTCCATGCCCTCGACCTCGCGGATGACGCGTCCGTGGTGACGGCCCATCGACCCCAGGCCAATTAGGCCCATCCGGATGGGGCTATCACCGTTTAAGACGGATGCGCTTCGTGCTGTGTCGCTCATGCGGACGTCTCCGAACCAGCCGCCACGACCGTGTTGACGGCCTCGACGATGCGCTCCAGATCTTCGTTCGACAGCGACGGGTGCACCGGCAACGAGATGACCTCGGCGGCAGCGCGTGCGGTCTCGACCAGCTCGTGTTGCGGCGCGAACCGAGCCAGCGACACCAACTCGTGGTTGGGGATGGGGTAGTAGACACCCGACCCGACCTGGTGCTCTTCGCGCAGGGCGAGCACGATGGCGTCCCGCTCGGCGCCGGTGGCCCCAGCGATGCGGATCGTGTACTGGTGATAAACGTGGCTGCAGTTGTCGCGAACCACGGGGGTAGTGACTCCGCGCAGGTGCTCGTCGAAGAAGGCCGCGTTGGCTTGACGAGCATCCGTCCACTTACCGATTTTGGTCAGCTGCACGCGCCCGATCGCGGCGTGCAGGTCGGTCATCCGGTTGTTGAGGCCGACAAGTTCGTTGGCGTACTGCTTTTCCATGCCCTGGTTGCGCAGCAGCCGCACGCCACGGGCGATGTCATGGTCGGCGCAGGACACCATGCCACCTTCGCCGGAGGTCATGTTCTTGCTCGGGTAGAGGCTGAACATGCCGAACGTGCCGAAGGTGCCGAGCCGCTGCCCGTCGTACCTCGCACCATGCGCTTGCGCGGCATCTTCGAAGATCTGCACACCGGCGCGCTGAGCTACCTCCTGCAAGCCGCCCAGGTCGGCCGGGTGGCCGTAGAGGTGCACCGGCATGATCCCGGCCGTGCGCTCGGTCAGCGCGTCCGAGACCGAGGTGGGGTCGAGCGTGAAGGTGTCCGGCTCGATATCGGCGAAGACCGGCGTGGCACCGGTCAGCGCGACAGAGTTGGCCGTGGCCGCAAACGTGAAGGACGGCACGATGACCTCGTCGCCTTGGCCGATGCCGGCGGCGATGAGCCCCAAGTGCAACCCGGAGGTGCCGGAGTTGACTGCGACACAAGTGCGCCCGCCGACGAGGTGGTCACCGAATTCCTTCTCGAAGGCCGCGACCTCGGGGCCTTGCGCGATCATCCCGGACAGCAGCACCCGGTCGACGGCAGCGCGTTCATCGTCGCCGATGATCGGCTTGGCGGGGGGGATAAAGGCGCGCTCACTCACTGCTGTTGTCTCCTTGTATCGGTCGCTGAAGTTGACGTCGCGGACATCGGCGCAATCGTGTCGCCGTCGGTGGCGTAGGTGCGCCCGCTTGCGGGGCAGGTCCATTGTCCGTTGCTCATCTCGACCAGCCGGACCCCGGTCTCCCCTACCCAGCCGATCTGACGTGCGGGCACCCCCACGACCAGGGCGTATGCAGGCACGTCCTTGGTCACCACGGCCCCAGCCCCGACAGTGGCCCAGGCCCCAACGACCACCGGTGCAACGCAGACCGCGCGAGCACCGATGGAGGCGCCACGCTCAATGCGGACCCCGACCGCAGACCAGTCGTCCGCGCTCTTGGCGCTGCCGTCGGTGTTGATGGCCCGCGGGAACTCGTCGTTGGTCAGCACAGCCGCCGGGCCGATGAACACCCCGTCAGCCAGGTGCGCCGGCTCGTAGACCAACGCGTAGTTCTGAACCTTGCAGTTGTCCCCCATCTGCACGCCGGTGCCGACGTAGGCCCCCCGGCCAATAACGCAGCCAGTCCCGAGCACGGCGTCCTCGCGCACTTGGGCTAAATGCCAGACAGAACTTCCGTCACCGATGGTCGCGTTTTCGGCGACATCGGCACTGCTGATGATGCGTGCCGTCGACACAGGCAAGCGCTCCTCATGGCTCGGGGCAGGCGGGTAGGTGAGAATGCTCGCATGACTGTATCGCCCCAGGCATCAGATGCCGTGCTGGTGATACCCCTATTCAACGAGGGAACGGTGATCGCCGACGTGCTTGCCGAGGCGATGGAGACCTTCCCGCACGTCGTCTGCGTCGACGATGCCTCCACCGATGACTCGGCTCGAGCGGCGCGAGGTGCTGGGGCGATTGTCGTGCAGCACCCCTTCAACTTGGGCCAGGGTGCGGCCTTGCAGACCGGCATCGACTACGTGTTGCGGGCCAGCGACGCGGCATACATCGTGACGTTTGATGCCGACGGGCAGCACCGCGTGGTCGACGCTCATGCGATGGTTGAGCGGGCCCGCGAGCGCGACCTAGCGATCGTGTTTGGCTCGCGCTTCCTCGACAAGCGCACCAAACCGGGGCTGCTGAAGAAGATCGTGCTCAAGACCGCGGTGTGGATCACGAACCAGCAAACGGGGATGCGCCTCTCGGATGCGCATAACGGGCTGCGCGTCATCCGGCGCGACGCTGCTGCCGGGGTCAGCCTGAGCCAAAACCGGATGGCCCACGCGACCGAGATCGTGCTTCAGCTCGGCCGGACCAAGCTCCCCTGGGGCGAATACCCGGTCCACGTCCTCTACACCGATTACTCTCGGGCCAAAGGTCAATCGCTGATCAACTCGGTCAACGTGTTGATCGACTCGATCTTGAAATGAGGCGCCCGTGCTCGATCAACCCTTGATCAAAACGATCCTGCTCGCGGCGATTGTCTTGGTCACCGTGATGCTGACCCGTTCCACCTCGGGGGCGCGTCACCAAGCGGTGCGCCGATTGATGCTGATCGGCTTTGTGCTGTTTGCTGTCGTCGCGGTGCTGTTTCCGCCGTTCCTGACCCAGGTCGCACAGACCGTGGGGGTCGGGCGCGGAGCAGACCTCTTGCTCTACGGACTGACCGTGACGTTCCTGGGCTACGTCGCGGCGAGCTTTCGCCGGTTGCAGCAGATGGAACGCCAAGTCACTCGCCTGGCCCGGGAGTTAGCGCTGCGCGAAGCCGTCGACAACGAAACCCAAAACCCCACTGTTTAACGGCTGGGAAGAGTGTCCAACAGCGGGACCACCAGGTCGTATGCGCACCGGTCACCGGCCACCACCAGTCCCCTGGGGTGCACACGCGGGTCGTAAGGCTCGTTGTCGAACGTGCCGACGAAACCGCCTGCTTCGGTGACCAAGAGTGACCCGGGAGCGTGATCCCACGGGTGGGTGCCGCCATACAGCACTATGTCGGCCGCGCCCTCAATGAGTTTGGGGTAGTCGACGCCGCAGCACACCCAGGTCAGCTCCAGCGGCGGGATGTCCCCGAGGCTGTGCCCGATCCAAGGTCTCATGGACGTGACGGCCCGCAGGGCGTTCGGCTCCTTCGCCGGCGGAACCCTGCGCAGGCGAGCCCCGTTCCCAAAGGTGCCGGACCCTCGCTCGGCGACGTAAGACCGCTGGTGTTGGGGCTGCCAAATCCACGCCCGCACACTCTGGCCACCGCGCAATTCGGCGACCATGACCGCGTGATCGGCCTTGCCGTGGACGAAGTTCTTCGTGCCGTCGATGGGGTCGACGGTGAACGCATGCTCAGCCTCGGCATACGCGCCTAAGATCGACGGATCGGCGGCGCAGGCCTCTTCGCCCAAAATCACCGCGCCGGGGTATGCCGATCGCAACTGGGCCGTAATTGCGACCTCAGCTTCCCGGTCAGCGACGGTGACCAGGTCCCCCGGGCCCTTCTCGTGCACTTGCGAGCTGGCGAGCGTCCTAAACCTGGGGTTGATGTGCTCATCGGCGACCTGCCGGAGCAGGTCCAACACGTCATCGGTCTCCACGAGCACACTCTCTTCGCTGATCTGGGTGTGAGTCCCTCAACCATAAGGTCCACGACCGAGGCGAGCACGAGCATTCTTGACGTCTCCTCGTGGTGACCGCGTCGTCCCGCTAGGAGTCCTAATGTCGCGTTCACGACCCACCACCCAGTTTACGATTCCCGGTGTCTTGGTCGCCGCTCTCTTAGCCGGGTGCGGTGGCGAAGACCCGGACGTCACAACACGCATCGCGGCGTCATCCACGACGTCGGGGCCGGCGGCGGCCCAAACTGCCACCAATCCCGGAACCGTCCGTGGAAGCCTGGGCAACGAGCGAGACCGCCGTGTCCTCTTCAGTGCTGCAGGCCGAGGAGGTCGCGTTGGACACGTCGGTCATTTTTGGTGCCCACCGATACGACCCAGGCACGGCGACACTGGTACCGACCGATGGCGGTGGCGAGTTGCGCATAGACGTGATCGCCGAAAACGTCAGCGACGAAACGTTCGACCCGGCCGGCAACAAGGTGTAGCTTTCGGTCGGCGACTTGGCGGCCGGTTACTCGCAGGACAATCTCGACTCCGCGCCCGCCAAAGCCAAAGTGGGTGGCGACCTGGTCTTCACGATCGACGAAACCTTCACGATGAGTGCGGCCGTGCTGCATTTCGGGGATTTGACCGAGAAGTCGTCGCTGGTGCCGACCATTGCCCCGTCCGCCGTCACGGTTCATGCCCAAGATCTGTGGGGTGGCCACTCCGTGGATGCAGGCCAGGACTTCATGGTGATCGATGTTGTGGCCACCCTGGACGCCGGAGAGCAGAAGCCTCAACGTGAGCACTGGAGACTTCTCCCTGACCCTGCCTGATGGCACCACCGCACCGGTCCGGGCGGCGGATACCCGGGAGTCAACGAAGTGGTGGCTACCGGCCAGAGCACCCCTGAGGTATCTATCGCCTACTCGGTCCCGCTGGAGGCACCTGGCGACTACATCTTCACCTTCGCGTCGAGCGACGAGGAGTCAATCCAGATGCCCTTCAGCGTCGAATAACTGCCAGCACAACCGGCTCTATCCCCGCCCCCAGACTGAGGTAGCGCCGCTGTGTCCGGCCAGGATATCGAGGGTTGTCGCGGCGATCGCGACCCCGACTCCGCCGATCAAGACCGCGATCTGCACCCCTGGATGGGCTAACCACGGCGCCTTGGCCCGCGCGAATGGTGACCACGACAACCAGGCGATCACCGTTGTTGCACCGAGAGCCATGCCCCACACTCCGGCCAGACCGCCCCAGTGCGTGTGATCGGCGAGCGGACTTCCCGACGCCGGGTTGCCGGACAGCAGTTGCTCCCCCGCCTCCTTGGTCAAAAACGCAGTCACCGCGCTGGTCACGCCCAGCAGCGGCAGCCCCCAGCCCACCCAACGACCAAACCTGTCGATCGCCAACGCACCGATGAGCGCGAGAGCGTTGACCGCGATCAGCACCACGGCACCGTGCACCAGCAGTGGGTGCAGCGGCAGGCCCTCGATGGTCCAGGTCATTACACCCCGGCGTGGCGTCGCAGGCGGCTGAGCAAGGAGGTGGCGACCGCGTCGGGGGTCAGCCCGACCCGCTCGAGCACCTGGTTGCGTGAGCCGTGATCGAGAAACTCTTGGCGCACTCCGAAGCACCAGACCGGGGGCGCCACGGATTCGCTGGTTGCGATCGCGTGCGTGATGGCCGCTCCGACGCCGCTGCCGACCACGTTGTCCTCGATGACGGCGACCGCGCCGGCGTGGTGGCTCAGCGAGACGAGGTCGAGTGAGACCGGCAGCACCCAGCGGGGGTCGACCACACGCACCGTCATCCCCTCGGCGCGCAGTTTCTCGGCGACCATTCCCGCAGTGGCCACCATCGAGCCGACCCCGACCAGCAGCACGTCTGTCCGCGAGGCTGCGTCGCTGTCTTCGGACACCACGTCGACGTCGCCGTGGGTTCGCACCGCGTCGATCACTTCGGGCACGCTGCCCTTGGGGAAACGAATCACCGACGGACCGTCATTAATGTCGACGGCCTCGCGCAGAGCCTTGGCGACTTGGGCCCCGTCGCGCGGCGCGGCCAACCGCAGACCGGGGACGATCGCGGCGACCGACATGTCCCACATACCGTTATGGCTGGCACCGTCTGGACCCGTGACCCCGGCGCGATCCAGCACGAACGTCACCCCTTGCCTATGCAGGGCGCAGTCCAGCAGCAGTTGGTCGAAGGCACGGTTGAGGAAGGTGGCGTAGACCGCGACCACCGGGTGCAGTCCGGCGAACGACAGGCCGGCGGCCATCGTCACCGCATGCTGCTCGGCGATGCCGACGTCGAACACTCGCTCGGGGAATCGCTTGGCGAAGGGGGCCAGGCCCACCGGGATCAGCATCGACGCGGTAATAGCCACAATGTCTTCGCGCCGCTCCCCCAGGAGAACCAACTCGTCGCTGAACTCGTCCGTCCAGCCGCGACCGGAAACTTCCAGCGGGAGGCCGGTCTCGGGGTTGATGACGCCGACGGCGTGGAAGCGGTCGGCGTCGTGCCCGGTGGCTGGGGTGTATCCGTGGCCCTTCTCGGTCAAGGCGTGGACCAAGACGACGCCGTTGAAGTCCCGAGCGCGGCGCAACGCAGTCTCCATGGCGTCGAGGTCGTGCCCGTCTATGGGGCCGAGGTATTTCAGCCCGAGGTCCTCGAACATCCCTTGCGGGCTGACGATGTCTTTGATGCCCTTCTTCATCCCATGCAATGCGCCGTACATCCGTCGGCCTACGACGGGGGTGGCTCTGATGTGGCGTTTGCCCCAGCCGAGCACGTTCTCGTAGTTGCGGGTGGCGCGCAGCGAGGCCAAATAGTCGGCCATCCCGCCGAGCGTCGGGGCGTAGGAGCGCTCGTTGTCGTTGATCACGATGACCAGCGGCAAATCGGGGTTGGCGGCGATGTTGTTGAGGGCCTCCCACGACATCCCGCCGGTGAGCGCGCCGTCGCCAATGACCGCGATGGTATGCCGGTCGCTTTCGCCGCGCAGCCTGCGCCCGGTGGCGATGCCGATCGCCCACGACAGCGAGGCTGAGGCGTGTGAGTTTTCGACCACGTCGTGCTCGGACTCGGCACGGCTGGGGTAGCCCGACAGCCCACCCTGTTTGCGCAACGTGGTGAAATCTTGGCGCCCCGTCAGCAACTTGTGCACGTAGGACTGGTGGCCGGTGTCGAAGACCACCGTGTCCCGCGGGGAGTTGAACACCCGATGGATGGCCATGGTGAGCTCGACCACGCCGAGGTTGGGCCCAAGATGCCCGCCGGTGCTGGAGACCGACTCCACGAGATAGTCGCGGATTTCGTCGGCTACGACACCCAGGTCGTGTCGCCGCAATGCTTTGAGGTCGGTAGGGCTGTTGATCGTGCTGAGCAAACCCACGAAGCACGCACCTTTCAGCAATGAATGAGGCCCCGAGTCTACGTGTCGGGGTCTTATAGCCTCGCAGACGGGGCTCAACGTTTGCTGATGGGCGCGCGCACCGACAACGCCTCCAACATCAATTCGGCACTGCGCAACGCTGATCGAAGCCTCAGCCCCTCAGCGGTCAGGGCCTCTAGGACGTCACCGAGGCTGCCGGTGGGCAGCACCGGGCCCAATTCGGGGCGCACATCACGCCAGGCACCACGCATCGCACCGAGCTCGGCTTGAAGGTGGCGCACAGTGACCCAGGCGAGGGCTACAGGGTGCCGGCGCCACGCGGCATACGCCCGGTAGTCGGCAGGGCATTGGTCGAGCAACCAGGACACCGCAGCGGACTCCCAGCCGGAGACCCCGGCCGGAGGCACGCGCTCTGGCCACCCGGGCGGTCCACTCGACATACGAACAAGTGTACGACTGGCTGGCGACATGCCCGAACGTTCACCCGGCCGATAGACCGGTTCGGGGAGATCTCTGATCACGCAGATGTCTGGGACCGCTCCGTGCGGATCGGCTCACGCCGTCCGGGTCGCTAACTCTTGGAGAGTCAGAAGCGCCAGGGAAGCCTGATCGATAGGTACCAAAATGTGGTCGTGATAGAAACCCGCCAACACGTTGCAACTGACACCCGCTCCACCCAGGGCGACCGCGAACGCAGCCGTCAATCCCACCGCTTCTAAAGACGAATGCACCGTCAAACTGATCCACACAGCAACAAACTCGTATTCCACGCTGGCCACGTCCGCATCCTCGCGGCACATGACCACTGTGATGCCTTCGTTTTCGTGGACGAGCGCCTGGGTCGGCAACTCTCGCGCTTCTTACTCTGAAACCGACGCATACACGAACTCTCCATCACGGACCGTGGGCTCGAGCGTAGAGAGCATCGTTTCGAGGTCGGTGAGCCCAGGCATGCGCCAACCCAATTCACCGTCGCTACTCCGGGTGTGTCAGACCCCCGAGACATAATGGACATATGTTCGATTTCCGGTTTGCAGACGTGGCTCACGTGAGCTGTGCATCCCTGCAGGCTGAGCGATCAATCGAGCATCCAAGCGTCAGACGACCCAGCGGCAGAGGACTCCGAGCCGGATGTGTCGCACGAGCGATGTTCAGGGATCGGCGAACCGCCTGCCGCTGTGCCTGATCCGTCACCCCACGAGCCATCCGGTGACTCGTGCAATGAATCACCAGATGATTCCCGGCAAGCGGGTGACCAGACTGACTTTCTGCCCTGGCGTGCACCGTCCACGGTGTTTGCTCACCATGTGGGCGACGGGAGCCGGTCGGTGGTTTTGGCAACGTCATTGGGGCGTGCGTTGCCTCAACTCAGCGGTGCGGAGCTCAAGGGCGCGCTAGAAGACGTCGACCTTCTCAGGGCCCGCACCGAGACCCTGACGCTGCACATCGTGCTTGCCGCAATGGACCAGAAGGTACACACCGATGTGGGACTCTCGTTGCGCGACTGGGTCACCCAGCGGTGCCCGTTCCTGTCCCCCTACCAGATCGGCGACCTCGTCACGGTCGCTCAGGGTGTGCACGACCCCGAGCACACCAGCATCGCCTCCCAGGTGTTTTCTGCGCAGTTGCCCCTGCGCCGGGCCGCCGCAGTCTTGAGGGCGCTGGGTCGTGTCAAGCCGATGCTGGACACCAAGCCATATGCCGACTCTGACAGCGGCGATGACGATGACGAAGGTGACAGCCCTTCTCGCACTGGGGCCGACGATGTGTCTGAGGCTGACGGCGACCCAGTTCCCGGCTCTGAAACGGATGCGCTAGATACTGGGATGGGATTGAGCGCCTACCAGGACGCGGTTCACCTCATGCTCGGTGTGGCGGCCCAAGCGCGATTCAACGACCGCGATCTTCGCCGCGTCACGGACCGCCTCACCAACACGGTGCTGCCGGACAAAGATCACGAGCAGCGAGCCAAGGCTGCACGCTCGATGCGCTGCGTCAACGAGTCGTCGCTGGCTGACGGATCGTTGGTGCGATTCGTCGTCACGTGCGACCCCGAAGGTGCCGCCGTCATCCGATCAGTGCTCAACTCACCTTCGGCCGCACCGAGTCCGGATGAGAACGGGCCCGACCCGCGCACGGCTGGCCAACGGCGATACGACGCGCTCATGGCCGTGGTGCGCCGCGGGATTGCAGGCGGTGACCAGATGCCGACCACTCCCAAAGCCACCATGAACGTCACCGTCCGCTGGGATGCTCTGCTCAGAGCCCTCGTCGGGGCAGGAGAGACGTCAACTGGTGAGGTGCTAACCCCGGCCACGGTGCGCCGCGTCGCGTGTGACGCCGACCTCGTGCCGATGGTGTTGGGCACCGACGGCGAAATCTTGGATCAGGGGCGGGCCAAACGGCTCGTGACGCCTGGGCAGCGCCGAGCACTTGAGCATCGCGACAAGGGTTGCACCTTCCCCGGATGCGACATTCCTGCATCGTGGACCGATGCGCACCACGTTGTTCACTGGTCCCGTGGCGGACTATCCGACATCGGCAACTACGCCCTTTTGTGCGGGCGGCACCACACCATCGTTCACGACAAAGACCTGATGGCCACCGTGCACGCGACTGGGGTGACTTGGCACGTGTGATTCCCTCGCCCCGCACCCAGCCTTCAACGGCTGGGTTACAGGCATGCCACCCCCTCGGTGGGATCACCTAGAGCTCAGGGAGTCGCTGCACCAGGATCTGATCAACCTGCGGCGTAGCCGCGAGACAGGTGGTGCGGCCACCACAGCGTGCTTGAGGTGTTTGCTGGCGCCCGGATCAAGGAGCGGCCTCGATGGCGCGAACGGGCCAAGCACGCGTCGAGCTCGGCGCGGCCGTCTGGCTGAGACCAATAGTGACGAAGCCCCGAGTATGCCACTGCGGGTTCGACATCCAAGAGTTCGATGGGGAACCCGTCTTGCAGGATGTCGCTGCCAGTTTCACTCGTTGTGAGAGCGAGTCGGTTAACAATGAGCACCTTCGCCCCCAACCTGCGCGCGACCAGAAGGCGCGCACGGCCGCGATGTCATCCCACTCGACCCAGTCATGCTTGCCTCCCCACTGGCGACGAACCGGTGTGGCGTGAGCATGAGCAGCCTCGGATGGCGGGCCTTGGGCGGCAGATTGCCGATGCCGAGCGCAAGAAAGATCAGGCCGACAACCATCAGGAGCGCCCCCGTACCAAACACCCAGGCACAGAGCAACATCAGTGCCGCACAGGACGACCCCGATGAGGCGGACTGCCGCACAGGACGACCCTGATGAGGCGGACTGCCGCCGGGGTGGTCACGGGGATCGGACGGGGCGGAATGACCAAACCACGACGAAGATCCCGTCGTCCATCAGCGTCCGGAAGTCAGAATCGCTGTGGGACTCGGATGTGCGGTGGCCGTCGGGAGCGTGGTCGAAGCCTGCGGGAAGGCTAGAACGACGCGACCGGCGAGGTGCCATCAGCAGGATCACGCAGCAGCCCAATCCCCCGACAAGAAGGGCACCGACGGGTGTTTGCTGCAGGTTCAAAACTGAGAACAGGACCAGCAGTACCGCGGTACCTACCGCAATAGACGTCCACGATTCGGTGCACGCTGGATCGGGCTTGGCCCTACATCGTCCTCCTTCATCTACGAAGCGCTTCTGGGTCAGTCGTGGGTTTGGGGAGCGCCGACACGCTAAGCGCTACCCAAACCCACGTCAGCGAGAGCGACTAGACCAGCGACCGCAGCACGTACTGCAGAATTCCGTCGTTGCGGAAGTACGCGGCCTCCCCTGGGGTGTCGATACGCACCACAGCGTCGAACTGCACGTCGTCACCACCTTCGCGAGATGCCGTGACCGACACGGTCTTGGGCACCGCGCCGCCATCGTTCATCGCTGTGATTCCCGATACCGAGAACGTTTCGGTGCCGTCGAGCCCCAGGGAGGCGGCGTCTTCACCGTCGGGGAACTGCAACGGCAGCACCCCCATGCCGATGAGGTTGGAACGGTGAATGCGCTCGTAGGACACTGCGACAACGGCCTTGACGCCGAGCAACCGGGTGCCCTTGGCGGCCCAGTCGCGCGAAGAACCCGACCCGTACTCTTTGCCGGCCAAGACCACCAGCGGGACGCTTGCGTCGGCATACGCCTGCGCCGCGTCGTAGATGCTCGTCTGCTCTCCGCCAGCCAAGAAGTTGCGCGTGAATCCGCCCTGCACGTCATCCAGCAACTGGTTGCGCAGCCGGATGTTGGCGAACGTGCCACGAATCATGACCTCGTGGTTGCCGCGGCGGGAGCCGTAAGAGTTGAAGTCCTTGCGCTCGATGCCGTGCTCGGCCAGGTACGTGCCCGCCGGGCTGTCAGCCTTGATCGCACCGGCCGGGCTGATGTGGTCGGTGGTGACCGAGTCGCCCAACAGCGCCAGTACACGTGCGCCGTCAATGTCCTGCAGCGGCTCGGGCTCGGCACCCATACCGTCGAAGTACGGAGGCTTGCGCACGTATGTCGACTCATCCGCCCAGGCAAACGTGTCGCCTTCGGGGGTAGGCAACGACGTCCACCTCTCATCACCGGCGAACACGTTCGCGTAGTCCTTCACGAACATTTCGCGCGAGATGGACGAGGCAATGGTCTCTTCGACCGTTCCCGCGTCCGGCCAGATGTCGGTGAGGAAAACGTCCTTACCGTCAGTGTCGGTGCCCAAGGGCTGGGAGTCGAAGTCGAAGTCCATCGATCCGGCCAAGGCGTAAGCGATGACCAATGGCGGCGACGCCAAGTAATTCATCTGCACGTCGGGCTGAATGCGACCTTCGAAGTTTCGGTTACCGGAGAGCACGGCAGTCACGGCGAGGTCGTGATCGTTGATGGCCTTGGAGATCTCCGGAGCCAACGGACCTGAGTTGCCGATGCAGGTTGTGCAGCCATATCCAACGAGGTGGAAACCCAACTTCTCCAGGTAGGGCCACATGCCTGCCTTCTCGAAGTAATCCGTAACGACCTTGGATCCAGGTGCCATCGAGGTCTTGACCCACGGAGCCACGGTCAACCCGCGGTCTACGGCGTTCTTGGCCAAGAGGGCAGCCGCCATCATGACGGAAGGATTAGAGGTGTTGGTGCAACTCGTCACGGCAGCGACGGCGACGATGCCGTGGTCGATCTCAAACCTCTCGCCGGCCACGGTGACCATGACGGGCTCGCTCGCCCGATCACCGGTCCCTTCGGCAGGTACGGCCGAACGGTTCGGCTTAGACGCAGCACTGGATTCGTCGGTGGCGTCGGTCGAGGGCGCATCACTAGCCGGGAACGTCGACTCCAACTCGTCGTCGAGGTCCGACTCGCCGGACCCTGCACCACTGTCGATTCCGGGACGAGCAGCGCCGTGCTCTACCGCGTCGTGATCCACGTAGTTGCGCAGGTCAGCACGGAATTGCTCCTTCGAGCGGGACACCTCAATGCGGTCCTGTGGGCGCTTCGGCCCGGCGATCGAGGGCACAACCGTCGACAGGTCCAGCTCAAGGTATTCGCTGTAACGGGCCTGCGTCTCGTCGTTCTCGGCGAGCCACATGCCCTGCTCTTTGGCGTAGGCCTCAACCAGCTCCACCTGATCGTCCGAACGCCCGGTCAACCGCAGGTAGTCCAGGGTTACCTCATCAATCGGGAAGATCGCACAGGTCGAACCGAACTCGGGGCTCATGTTGCCAATAGTGGCGCGGTTGGCCAGCGGCACGGCCGCGACCCCAGCCCCGTAAAACTCGACGAACTTGCCGACGACGCCGTGCGCACGCAACTGCTCTGTGATGGTGAGCACCACGTCAGTGGCGGTGGCCCCCGCCGGGATAGAGCCGTTCAACTTGAAGCCCACCACGCGCGGGATGAGCATCGACACGGGCTGGCCGAGCATCGCAGCCTCCGCCTCGATACCGCCCACTCCCCACCCGAGCACGCCGAGACCATTGACCATGGTGGTGTGGCTGTCGGTGCCTACGCAGCTGTCCGGATAGGCCACGGTGATGTCTGAATCCGATGCACTGGGGCGAGTCATGACGGTACGGGCAAGATGCTCGATGTTGACTTGGTGCACGATGCCGGTCCCAGGCGGGACGACCAAGAAGTCCTCGAACGCCTTCTGCCCCCAGCGCAAGAACTGGTAGCGCTCCCCGTTGCGCTCGTACTCGATCTCCACGTTGCGCTCGAAAGCGTCCGGTCGACCGAAGACATCCACGATGACGGAGTGATCGATCACCAGTTCGGTGGGCACCAACGGGTTGATTTTGGCGCTGTCGCCACCTAGGTCATCCATAGCCTCCCGCATGGTGGCCAGGTCGACGATGCACGGGACGCCGGTGAAGTCCTGCATGATCACCCGGGCGGGCGTGTATTGGATCTCGGTGTCGGGTTGGGCGTTCTCGTCCCACTGCGCCAACGCGGTGATGTGATCGGCGGTGATGTTCGCGCCGTCTTCGGTGCGAAGGAGGTTTTCGAGCAGCACCTTGAGGCTGTAGGGCAGCGAAGCCGCGCCCTCAATGCCGCCGATCCGGTGGATTTCGTAACTCACGTCGCCCACATCGAGTGTGCCTTTAGCGTCGAAACTGTTGCCTTGAATGGTGTCGCTCATGCTCACGCCAACTCCTTCGTTAGGTACGTCTTTAGATTAACCAAGATATCCGACGTCTCAGTGAGTATCCGAGGCCTCAATGGTCCCCATCATCCCGCACCGCAGCTATGTGGGCCAGATGGCGCTCAACCGAACCTCGGCACGGGGGTCACCTGCGATGCAGCACCACGTAGACCAGGGTGGGTTCGACGTCGAAGTGATCGACCTCCATCGTGTCCAGCAGTGCCCAACGCCCCGGTATGCGGCTCGGCAGCGTCAACTTGTTGATCATCGCGCCCGGGATCGTCCGCCTCGGGCGTGTCCACGAGGTCCGAAGGTCTTCAATGTCGCCCGCCCTACCCGCTCGTCCTGACGTCTTGTGTGATCACAAAGATGCCACCGCCTAGGAGGGCCACAGCAAAGATGGTCAGGTTTGCCAACATGCCGACGGGCAACTGTCGCAGCGGGTGATGAGGCCGTGGTGCTCGCCAGCGCCCCCGTCAGGAGGAGGCTAAGGCCGAAGTTGTGCCGGACTTTTTAGCCGAAGCCGGAGCGAAGTGCGCCACGCATTCCATGTGGTGAGTCATCGGGAAGGCGTCGAAAACACGCAGGTCGACCAATGCCCACCCGCAATCCCTCAGGTATGCCGTGTCGCGCGCGAGCGCGGCCGGGTCGCAGGCCACATACGCAATGGCTCGCGGCGACAGCAGTGCGACGTCGCGCAACACGGCTTTGCCCGCACCCACGCGCGGCGGATCCAGCACCACGATGTCCGCACGAGTGTGGCTTCGAGCCATGTCCCGCACGGCCCGGTCCACCCGCCCGGCACGGACCCTGGCGTGAGGCCACGAGGCAAGGTTGGTGCGCGCTTCGTGCACCGCGTTGACGTCACTCTCGACGGCCACGACGCGCCCCTTACGCCCGACGGCTTGCGCCAAGCTGGCGGTGAACAAGCCCACCCCCGAGTACAAATCCAACCCGCGCTCCCCTAACTGGGGGTCCAGGTAGTCGCACACGATGCCAGCGAAGGTCTGCGCCGAGGCCGGGTGGACCTGCCAAAACCCGCGAGCGCTGAGGTCGAATGACTCGTCGCCACCGGGAAGGGCCACGTCTTGACGCACGCTTGGCACCTCGTCGAGTGCTGCGCCGCGCTCACCGATCTTGACTTGCACGGTGCCGCTGCTGGCCGCGACCACGTCCACCGCAGACACGCCGCGGTAGTGCCGCTTGAGCACGGCTGGGGCTTTAAGGTCCGGGTGGGCGATCAAGCAGTCGTGGACGGGCAAAATGTCGTGCGAATGGTGGCGTCGCAGGCCGGGGCGACCGGCTGCGTCGACCGCGAATTCGACCCTGGTGCGCCAGCCTAAGCCGTCAACCTCACCCGGCATCGGCTCGCACGCCACCTCACGCCCGAGCAGCTCGGTGAGGTTGGTCTGCGCGAGTCGCTCGAACTGCTCGTGGACAACCGAGGTCTTCAAGGCGCGCTGAGCATCGAGCGCGACGTGCTGGAAGTCGCAGCCGCCGCATTGGCTTGGCCCGGCATACCGGCACGGCGCCTCGACTCGACCGGGCGCGGCCTCCATCACGCTGACGGCATCGGCCTGCACGAAGCGCCCGCCCTTGCCGATGGTGGTGATCTGCGCGACCACCCGCTCCCCCGGCAACGTGTGGCGCACAAACATGACGCGGCCCTCGTGTCGAGCCACGAAGTGCCCGCCGTGAGCAACAGCACCGACACTGACCTCGATCGCGTCGCCGACCTCCCAGTCCTCAGGTGTCTCAGTCTTGGAGGTCTCAGTCATGGAAGTCGCCTTCAGGAGATGCCTCAGTCATGAGAGACAGTGTGCGTCGAATCGGGTTCGGTCACGGCATCGAGGATCTCGGGGTCCGTGGTGGCATCGCTAGGGCGCACGCCTTTGCCCTGCCACGGAACGCTCACCACCATCACCCCGGGGGTGCGCAACAACTCGTTGCGCAGCCGTTCGCGGGCCCGGTCGCGGAACCACGGCCGGAGGCGTTTTGCGCCGACGTATTCGGGTATGTAGACCACGATCACGTCACGGGGCCGGTCTCGGTGCAGGCGGCCCACGTAGTCGATGATCGGGCGCACCTCCTCGCGATACGGCGCCTCTAAGATGCGCAAGGTGATCGGCATGTCGCGGGTGCCCCACTCGTCACGCAACGTTTTGGTCTGCTCCGGCACGGTATCGACGGTCACCGCTTCGAGCACGTGCGGTCGAGCAGCACGGGCGAACGCCACCGCCTGCACGCTGGGCCGGTCCAGCGTTTCGATGTAGACCAACGCGTGCACGCGGGCCGGCACCGGCTGTCGCAGCACCTCGTCGTCGGGAAGGGCTGTCTCTTCCCTGATCGTCGAGTGGTAGCGGTCAACCATCGTCATCACCATCCAGAGCAGGCCGATCAGGAGCAGGGAAAGTCCTGCTCCGTTCGTGAAGCGGGTGAGAATCACCACGGTGAGCACCGTCGCCGAGACGGCGGCCCCCACGATATTGATGGCGCGGCTGCGCTGTTTCGCGCGGCGCTGCGACATCGACAGTTCCAAGCGCATCTGCGAATTCCAGTGTTTGGTCATCCCGATTTGGCTCAGCGTGAACGAGATGAAGACACCCACCAAGTACATCTGGATCAACTCGGTGACGGTGGCTTGATAGACCAGCACCAGCGCGGTCGCGCCGCCAGCCAGCAGGAGTATGCCGTTGGAGTAGGCCAGTCGAATGCCTCGACTCAACATCACGCTAGGCAAGAACCCGTCACGCGCCAGGCGCGAGGCCAACACCGGGAAACCGTTGAAGGCTGTGTTCGCCGCGACAATGAGCATGACCCCGGTGCAGATCGACACGAACAACACGCCGAGACTGTCGGCTCCGAAGATGACTTTAGACAACTGCCCCAGCACCGGGTCCTGCACGAAGTCCTCGCCGACCGCCACCCCCTCGAAGCGCAGTTGCTCCTGCGGGTCGATGGCCATCTGTATGCCGGTCTCACGGGTCAAGAAGATGACGCTCAGCAAGATCGTGATGGAGATGCTGGCCATCACCAACAGCACCGTCGCCGCGTTCTGGCTTTTGGGTCGCTGGAACGCCGGCACCCCGTTGGCCACACCCTGGACCCCGGTCAAGGCCACCGTGCCGGAGGCAAACGACCGCAACAACAACACGCCCAGTCCCAAGGCGGTCAGTGCTTCGTAGCCCTCGGCGGGCACCAACTCCAACTGTGAACTCGCTGCCCTGCCCAGACCGTTGCTGAGCCACTGGTAGAGCCCCACACCGATCAACACCGCCATGGCGAACAAGAACGCGTAGACCGGCACCGCGAGCGCCCTCCCGGATTCACGCACCCCACGCAGATTGATCAACGTCAGCAACACAATCAGCACCGTCGCCGCCGCAGGCTCGTACCCGCGCATGAATTCCAAGGCGCTGGCTGCGTTTTGAACTCCGGCCGAAACCGACACCGCGACGGTCAGCACGTAGTCGACCATCAGCGCTGCCCCGACTCCCAAGCCTGCGGTCGATCCGAGGTTGACCGAGGCGACTTCGTAGTCGCCGCCGCCACTGGGGTAGGCGTGCACATTTTGGCGGTACGACGCGACGATGACCATCATCACGACGGTCACCGCCAGGGTGACCTCCCAGGCGTTGAAGAACACCGCGGCACCACCGGCGAGCGCGAGCGTCAAGACGATCTCATCGGGTGCATACGCCACCGAGGACAGCGCGTCGCTGGCGAACACCGGCATACCTAAGCGTTTGGGCAGCAAGGTCTCGTTGAGACGGTCGGTGCGTAGCGCGCGTCCGACGAAGACGCGCGACAGCAACCGTCGCGACAGACCCATAACGACCGATTCTAGGAGTCCTGTCGGCCCGGGCGCTCCAAGCACGCTAGCGTCGGGGGGGTGCACTTCGTGATCATGGGCTGCGGCCGAGTGGGGGCGACCCTGGCAACAAGCCTGGAAGCGCGCGGCCACGAGGTGGCGGTGATCGACAGCGACGAGAGAGCATTTCGCCGGTTGGCCAAGGACTTTAGCGGGCACAGAATCAAAGGGGTTGGCTTCGACCGTGACGTGATGCGCCGAGCCGGGGTGCCGAATGCGTACGCCTTCGCCGCCGTCAGCAGCGGTGACAACTCCAACATCATTGCCGCCCGGGTGGCGCGCGAAACCTTTGGCGTCAAGCGTGTGGTTGCCCGCATCTACGACCCCGGTCGCGCGGAGATCTTCGAGCGACTCGGCATACCCACCGTCGCCACCGTGCGCTGGGCCGCCGACCAGACGCTGCACCACATGCTGCCCCAGGGGGCTACCCCGGACTACTTCGATCCCAGCGGCAAACTGGTGCTGGCCCAGGTGCACGTGCACCAGAACTGGGTAGGGCGCCGGTTCACCGAGATCGAAGAGTTCGGCAACGCCCGGGTGGCCTTTGTGACGCGCTTGGGCGAGGCTCAGCTGCCCACCCCGCAAACCGTCTACCAAGAGGGCGACGAGGTGCACCTGCTCACCGAGCGCGGCTCGCTGCCCGAGTTGGAGCAGCGCCTCGACAATGCTCCACCCCAGGATTGAGCCGGAGGACCTATGCGCGTTGCAGTTATTGGGGCCGGAAGTGTGGGCCGGTCCATCGCTCGAGAGTTGATCCACAACAATCACGACGTGTTGCTCATCGACCGCGACGCTAGCACTGAGGCGACCGCGCGGGTGGCTGCGGCGTCGTGGATTATCGGTGATGCCTGTGAGTTGAGTGTCTTGGCTCAGGCCGATCTAGAGAGTTACGACCACGTGGTCTGCGCCAGCGGCGACGATAAAGTCAACCTGGTCGTGTCGTTCCTGGCCAAGACCGAATTTGCCGTCGAGCGCACGGTCGCTCGCGTCAACAATCCCCGCAACGAGTGGTTGTTCACCGACGCCTGGGGCGTGGACGTAGCCGTGTCGACGCCACGGCTGATGACCGCGCTCGTGGAGGAGGCCGTCGCCGTTGGGGATGTCGTGCGCCTCTTCGACTTCCAACAGGGCAGCGTGCACATGGTCGAGTTGACGATGCCCGATTCCAGCCCGTATGTGGGACGCCGGGTGGGCGATGTGCCCCTGCCGGCCGACACGTCGCTGATCGCCATCTTGCGCGATGGGCGAGCGTTGATGCCGCTTCCGGACGAGCAGTTGGAAGTCAACGACGAGGCAATCTTCATCTGCCCGCCGGAGGCCGAGGCCGAACTGGCCTCCACCCTGAACCCGGATGCGCATAGACGCGGAGAGGTCAGCCCCGACGACGACGACAACTAAGCCGACGGCTAATTAGACGCGTCTTTCCGCGCAGCCTCGTCTTTACCCACAGCCTCGTTGATCTGCTGCACCGGGGTGCGCCCGGTGTTGAGCATGACGCCCATGATGACGATCGCGACCAGGTATGCGGGCCATCCCAGCGCGATCTTGGCCACCCCGAGCCACACGACTTCACCGGCGAGATAGAGCGGCAGCATGAGCGCCACCCGAATCACGAACAGCGCTAAGAGCACCCACGTCAGTTTGCTGCATACCGTGACCAGCGGGCGGTCTTTGCGCCACGCGGTGGGTTCTTTCGCATAGTTCGGATCGGCAGCAGCGACGATGAATCCGATGATGGGCCAACGGCCGAGGATTGAGAGCAGAGCGAGCACTCCGTAGCCGCCGCTGAACAGAATGCCGGGCAAAAAGGCGTCTGCGGCGTCCCCGCTACGCAACGCAAAAAAGGCCGCCACGCCGATGGCCGCCAAGGACGACAGCACGTAGCGCACCGACCCGCCGATATACAGCCGGACGGCCAGCATGATGAAGGTGACACCGATGGCGGCCAGCACAGCGACTTTGACCTCGTCGCGCACGACGTACATGACGACGAAGGCCACCGTCGGCAACGCGGTCTCAATAGAGCCGTACCACCCACCCAACATCTCTGACAGACGGGCTTTGATGACCGTTTCGACCGTCGTCTCGGCGTCCGCCGTCGCGGGTTGCTCAGCCACGGTGCGGGAGCAGGTCGTAGGACGGGTTGTACATGACGAACCGTTCGTTGCCGCCATCGCAGGCCACGCGACCATTGACCGTGAGGTAGGTGCCCGGCTCGATCCCTGTGATGGTGCGCCGACCCAACCAGATCAGTTCGAGAATGCCGGTGCCGTCGTACAACTCCACCCGAACTTCCGGTCGCTGCGATTTGGGGGGCACCGCCACGCTATGAACGGTTCCGGTGATGCTGGCCTTGTGGCGACGCTGCAGGGAGACGATTCGCACACACCCTTCGCGGGCGCATTCGGCGGCAATTTCCTCGGCTTCGACGGCACCTTGGCTGCGAAGGAGCCCGTTCATCACCGATGAGAGGGTCATGAAGTCTGATCCGATGACTGGGGCTCGTCCGGCGACCGCGGCTCATCCAGCGATGAACTTTGGGGTGGAGCCTGCACTTTCGGGGGGGTCAACGCCAACAGTTCCCTGGGCGGTCGCGGCTCATCGCCACGATCAACGATGATGCCACGCAGGAACTTGGTAAAAGGTGCGAGCTGTGCTTCATCGCGAGCCGCTGGCCCCTGCAGGACGGCCCGCAGGAACCACTTGGGGCCGTCGATACCGAAGAATCGGGCTGGCGTGTAGGTCACGTCGCCGGCGCTCGAGCGACTTGGCAAACGCGTGATCAGTTCGTGCCCCAGCACCCCGCTCTGCTCGGTGACAGCACCCTGCGAGCCCTGGATCGCGGTCACGATCTCGCCTCGGATGTCGTCCCAGATGCCAAGGGAGCGCGGAGCGGCAAACGCCTGCACCTGCATGGAGTGCCCCAAGAAGATGCAGGTAGCCCCGGTCATTCGCTGGGTGCCCTCTTCGAGGTTGACCTGCACTTCCATGCCTTCCATCGCGGGGATGGCAATGGCGCCAAGGTCGAGGCGAGCGGACTTGTCGCGCACCTCGGAGATGTCGAACGGGCCGTCGACGGCGCGGTCCCAGTCGCGGTCTACCCCTGGCTCCCCCGGTGGCGGCTCCGGTGGCGTGAAGTCGTCATCGTCAGAAATGGTGGCGCGGTTGCGCTTGCTGAAAAGTCCCACTGGCTTGGGTCAGTCCTTGCTTTGGTGTGTGGACGGGGTAGTGCCGAAACCGCCGGTGGAACCGTGCCCACCGGAGCCCCGTGAACTACCTGGCAGGCGATCGACGTGCGTAAAGGAAGGAGTATGCACCGGGTGCAGCACGATTTGCGCGATCCGATCGCCGGCTTGGACGCTGAAGGTGTGGGTGGTGTCGGTGTTCAGCAAGGTCACCGCGATTTCACCTCGGTATCCAGCGTCGATAGTGCCTGGTGCGTTCAGGACGGTGATGCCATGCCGCGCCGCCAAGCCGGAGCGAGGCAGCACGTACGCCGCGTACCCGTGGGGTAGCGCGAGCGAAACTCCAGTGCCGATCGTGGCCCGCGCTCCAGGTGCCAACGTTGCTGGCGCAACTGCACGCAGATCGAGGCCAGCGTCGCCGGGGTGTGCCGTCAAAGGCAAGGCCGCATTCGGAGTTCCGTCACTCATACAGATGAGGACGGGGACTGCGCGGGTGCTCACCACCAGCTCGCGATCAGGCCGCGCACTCGCTGCAGACCAATAAGCCCTGGGACTGCGAAGCCAACTGGCTGCGGTGGTGCACCAAGAAGCACTTGGAGCACGTGAACTCGTCGTTCTGGCGTGGCAGCACCCGCACGGACAGTTCTTCGCCGGACAAGTCGGCGCCGGGCAGTTCGAAGCCCTCAGCCTGCTCCGTCTCGTCGACGTCGACGGCGCTCGCCGATTTGTTGGCCCGGCGCGCTTTCAGCTCTTCGAGTGAGTCCTCGTTGACGTCGTCTTCAGACTTGCGCGGTGCGTCGTAGTCGGTTGCCATATCAGTGGCCGGTCCTCCCTGAGTACGTTGATTCTCTCGGCCGGTATGGGCCGATTGCAATGCATGTCGCTGTGAACGCTGAGCGGGCCGGATTTGTGCCCGTCCGCCCAGGCCGATTTGCGGGTGCTGATTTGTGGGTGCGCGGGGATTGTGCCGCATCAGACCCCCATTTAGCGATTCGATGCTTGTGCGCAGGTTAAGTCAAGCGCGAGCATCCTGCAGTGCGTCGCGCAAAGCGGCGAGCAGTGATGCGTGCACTCGGGGAGGCGCAGCCACAATCAACTCCACCGAAGCTGGCCCGTCGAGGCCTGAAACCAGGGCCCCGGCTTCGGCAGCGATGAGGGCCCCGGCAGCCATGTCCCACGGCTGCAACCCTCGCTCGTAGTAGGCGTTGAGTCGCCCAGCGGCCACCGCGCACAGGTCCAATGACGCGGCACCCATCCGGCGCAGATCGCGAATTTGAGGCAGCAGCGCAGTGGCCACGAGACCTTGTTCCCGGCGCCGCGCCGTGTCGTAGCTGAACCCGGTGCCCACCAGCGCTCGTGCGAGCGATTCCGGCTCGGGCGTGGTCAACGCCCGGGACCGAGGGAAGGTCGACTGCCCGGCGGGTGCTAACCGGGCACCACCGCCGCGGTGAGCGTCAAAGATCTCATCGACGCCGGGGTTGAAGACAGCACCGGCTACCGGTGTCCACGCCCCGTCAACGCTCGGATCACCGGCCACTACCGCCACCGACACGGCATACGCCGGGATGTCGTAGAGGTAGTTGACCGTGCCGTCGATGGGGTCGAGCACCCACGTCAGCCCGGAGGTCCCACCGGTCATCCCACCTTCTTCACCGAGCACCGCGTCATCGGGTCGCTCGGCCAGGATGCTCGCCCGGAGCAAGGCTTCACATTGGGTGTCCATGATGGTGACCACGTCGAGATCTGTGGCCTTGGTGCTGCGCACGTGCACGGACGTGGGCCGATCGTCGCGGACGAACCGGCCTGCCTCGATGGCTACTTCGATGGCCAACTCACGCAGCTCGCGGCACTGGGCCTCATCCGGCAGCGCGAGGCCAGGCACGTCAAAGTGCACGAATTCAGTCCTGTCCGCAACAGGCAGGCTTGGCCTGTCGCAGGTTGGGGCAACAGCCGGGTCGACAAACCACGGGCCGGGGTGTCGGGTCGGGCCAAGCCGGCTGGTGCGGGCTTTCCTGACGAGCCAGCGCAGCCCGCTCTACCGCCAAGTCGACCAGGCCGCTGACGAACTGCGCGTCGGTGCCCACCGTGGGCACCCGGGTCATCGTCATACCCAATTCGTCGACGGTCTCGCGGGCTTCGGTGTCCAGGTCGAACACGACCTCCATGTGGTCGGAGACAAAGCCGATCGGTGCAACCACGACCGAGGTCACCCCCTGAGCGTGCAGGGCACGCAGGTGGTCGTTGATGTCCGGCTCCAGCCACGGCTGCGTCGGGGGGCCCGAGCGCGAGCAGTAGGCCAGGTCCGTCGTCACGTCGCTACCCATCGTGGCGCTCACCTCGGCGGCGATCGCTTCGGTGAGTTGTTCGTGCTGGGCGCTGTAGAGGTGGCCCTCTTCGTCACCGGGGCCCGAGGTCTCGTCCATCGTGTCGGGTATGGAGTGGGTCACCGTAATGACACGCGGCAGAGGCGCCTCGGGGTCGGCGTCGTGCATTTCGTGGACAGCTGTGGTGATTAAGGCGACGTTGGTCGACGCAAAGCCGGGGTGGTTCCAGTAGGGGCGGATCTTGTCGACCGCGAGCGCCAGCCCCTCGTCAGCGAGTGTGCCAAGTGCCGCTGCGAGGTCTTCGCGGTACTGCCGACACGACGAATAGCACGAGTAGGCGCTGGTGGTGATAACCAGGATGTTTCGAAGGCCCCTCTCGTGGGCTTCACGCAACGTGTCAGTGATGAACGGGGCTGAGTTCCGGTTGCCCCACAGCAGCGGGATCGTGAGCTCGCGGCGGACGAACTCAGCCCCCAAAGCGGCCAAGAGGGAACGATTGAGGTCGTTGATCGGGCTCTTGCCGCCGAAGTGGTGGTAGTGCTCGGCGACCTCGGCCAATCGCTCGTCCGGGATGCCGCGCCCGCCGGTGACCTGACGCAAGAACGGCATGACCTCGTCCGGGGCTTCGGGACCGCCGAAGGACAGCAGCACCACTGCGTCGTAAGGGCTCAGAGCACCTGCCTGCTCGCCGGCGGCCTGCGCGTCGGGCGCCACTTGGGTGGTGTCGTCAGGCTCGACGCCGAATACGGGCTCGGCAGCGTCGTCGGCGGGCTCGGCCAGCGGCTGATTCATCAGTGATCTCCTGTGCGCATAGCGGTGGGTGCGTTGAGGTCGAGGACGACGGCAACGATACGGATGACAAAGACCAGGATGACCGATCCCCAGACGACCCAGGTGGCCAGGTACCCCGCGTTGAAGGCAACAACCACGCTGCAGGCACCGATCAGGGCTGGGACGGCATACAATTCGCGGCGCAACACCTCTGGAACCTCACGAACCAACACGTCGCGCAACAAGCCGCCACCGGTAGCGGTGATGACCCCAATCATGACCGCCGCCAGGGGCGTCGCACCGAAGGAGATGGCCTTCAAGGCACCCCCCACGGAAAAGACCGCAAGACCGGCGGCGTCCAACACGCGGACCAATCGTGTGATGAGGCCGATCCGCACTCGTGAGCCGCCACCTTTGGCACGCACCTCCATCAGGCGCGGATGTATGGCGAAGATGAAGAGGCCTGCGCTGAGGGCTGCCGCGGTCAAGCGCCAGTCGCTAATGCCGACCGGCGGAAGGTCGCCGAGGAAGACATCGCGGATCATGCCGCCGCCTAGACCGGCCACCCACGACAGCACCGCCACCCCGAGGAGGTCTAGGTGCTTGCGTACGCCGATGAGGGCGCCGGAAAGGGCAAAAACAAAGACCCCGATGAGATCGAGCGCAAGCTGCAACTCAGTGCTAGAGGCCACCATGGTGGGCCCTAAGGTACCGCCCGTCTGCGACAGTGCGCGCGGCGTGGCATATTCGCTGCACGCACGTGTTGGTGGCAGAGTCGCCACGAGAACACCCAAACTCACCATCAGGACATCGCGAGGAGACATCGCATGGACCAGCTCCGGTTCACCGGGCTGCACGAAGACGGCACCCATGTAGTGGTCACAGCTACCGACGGGACCGACTTCATTGTGGCCGCAGATGAGCGTCTGCGGGCTGCCCTGAGGCAGTCGGCGGTCCAGTCAGCCCCGCGCACCACTGCCGCCACACCGCGTGAGGTCCAGACCCAGATCCGCGCCGGTCTCAGCGCGGAAGAAGTGGCCGAGACCACCGGGTGGACGATCGAGCGGGTGCAGCGGTATGAGGGTCCGATCCTGGCCGAGCGCGCTCACGTGGCCCGACTGGGCAGCGCGTGTGTGGTGCGCACCCATGACCGCAGCGGCCCCGCGCCCACCTTGGAAGCGCGGGTCCGCGATCGACTGCACGCCCGCGGCGTGAACACCGACCACGTGACCTGGGATTCGCGGCGCCCCGAAGGCGGCCAGTGGTCGGTGCAGGTTCAGTTCATGGCGGGGCAGCGAACGCGACACGCCTCATGGAGTTTTGATGTGGCCGCTCGATCGGTGGAAGCCATCGATGACGAAGCCCGCTGGTTGAGCGAAGACGAGCAGAGCCTGCCCGCGAGCGCCCCTGCTGCTGCCGCCGTGTTCGGCGCTGGCATAGACGGTCCCGACGACTTGATCTCCTCGATGCGCGAACGCAGCCGACGCCGCGGGCAAACGGGTGGCCGACGACGCAAGGGGGCTGCGCCGGTGTCGGGAACGGACGGTAGCAACGCCTCCCCCATGGAGGGCGACCAAGAGCTACCCCTGAAGGATCCGCTGACTGGCAGCGAATCGGGCCAGTCGGGGCAAGCGAGCGACGAGGTGTTCGACCCCCCAGCGGGGTCCGCCGACGTGTCGATCAGTGATGACGTCGCCTTTGCGACTGCCAAAAGTCTCGATGGTGATGAGGCCGGCGATGGGTATCGGGCGGACGACGACCTCGGGGTTGAAGACGACGACGAAAACAGTGCCGCTGATGACAGCGCAGACGGCCACACCACCTTGGACGACTTCTTCGGCACCGGCGAGGACGATGACGATGACGACGAGGTTGACGATGTGCATAACGCGAACGATGGCGAGGTCGATGCAGACGCCCAAGACGCAGATGCATCGACGGAAGCAGAGGCAAAGCTGTCGGCGTCAGGGCGTGGCCGTAAAGGCCGACCCAGCGTGCCGAGTTGGGACGACATCATGTTCGGTGCTCGCGATCGCAAGAATTGACCGCGCCAAGTGACCCATGTTCGGTCCGGACTCCAGCGGACTCGAGATCACGCCTCAGACGACGGGCCTAAGACACCCATCCGTCTAAGAAATCGGTCGCCGCGCGCTCGCCGCCCGCAGCACCCACACGAGCCACAGGAACAACACGATGGCAATCGCCGTCATACCCAACTCGCCGTTAGCAGGCAGCGCCACGGCTAACCCGCCGCCCAAGGCCCACGACAACTGGATGAGTGTCTCAGATCGGCTGAAGACACTGGTGCGCCGATCGTCGCTGATGTGCTCTTGGATCGTGGCGTCCAAGGACAACTTGCCGAGTTGTTGGCATAGCCCGACCACAAAGCTCAGCAGCAGCACCGTGGTGAGCCCAAAGGCAAAGGCCGTCACACACGCCGCCGCGACGTCGATCACGAGCAACCACTTGACCAGCGTGACCGGGTGCAAATCTCGAGGCCTCGAGCCCAGGAACGTTCCGACGGCACTGCCCACCCCAGCGGCGGCGACCACCACCCCCAGCAGCAGCGTGTAGTTCTGGTCCCAGCCGGTTGGCGGATTGTTGCGGAACAAGAACGCCAAAAAGATCGTCAGGAATCCCGACAACATCCGCAGTCCGACGTTGGCCCGCAGTGCGGTGATGACCGGCAGCGGCACGCCCCATCGACCTTGCCGCGGCGCGAAGTCGCTCATCGCGACCTCACGCTCACCCTTGGTCGAATCCACCTGCGCTGGGAGCAAAATGGCCAGCACCGTGCCGACTGCAAAGATTACGAAAGCCATCCGCAGTGCCCAGGACGCGCCCAACGTCGCCACCCCAATGGCCACCGGGGCAGCCACCGCTGAGCCGATGACTCCCGCCATCGACATACGACCGTTTGCTGCCACCAACGTCATCGACTCCGGGAGCAGCCGAGGTGTCGCCGCCGCCCGGGTGATGTTGTACGCCTTGGACGAGATCAGAATGCCGAGAGCCGCCGGGAACTGCCACCACAGCGACCCGTCCAGGGACGAGGCAAGCGCCCAACACAAGAACGCGCGCATGGCCATCATCGACCCGATGGCCCAGCGTCGACCGTGCCGGAAGCGATCAAGGAACGGACCCACCAACGGTGCCAATACGGCAAACGGCAGCAACGTCAGCAGCAAGAACAACGCGACCTGGCCCCGCGCCTCACCGCTGGGCACCTGGAAGAACAGGGACCCAGCCAGCGAGATCGCCACCACCGTGTCACCGGCGTTGTGCAGCCCGTGGATCTCGATCAGCCGCGACAGCCCCGTCTGGCCCGCGCCCTTGGCGTGCGTGGCTTTGCGGGTCGCGGTGTAGGTCGCCTTGCTGGCGGCACTCGTGCCGTGCCCCACGGCTCGAGCCCCCTTGCCTAGCCCTGTCCCTACGCTGTTCCCGATTCGGGACGCTCGTGAGGATTGTGATCTCGCTGACGCCCCGGAGATCGACCGCCTGTAGTGCTCCCGCGAGGGCTCAGGGGTTTCGTCGCCGCTCATCGTGGCACCGGCGCAGGCGACGGGCACGGGTCGAGATCGAACGGCAGCACGTCCGGCACGAGCGCTTGGGCCTGAGCGGCACGGGCCGACATACCGCGTATGTAGTGACGTCGACAGAGCACCTCGTACTCCACGCGAGCCTGCGCTTCATGGTTGCTCTCTAGGGGCGCCTGCACCTCGCCGTCGCTGACAGCCTCGGCCACGTTGCTGACGACGACCTGCTCCCCCTGCACGACCATGACGCCGTCAACGGTGCGGGCGTTGTGGGTCGCCGTGCGGCCACACCAGCACAGCGCGCGCACCTGAAGCACCTCGGTGCGGTCACCCAACTCGATGAGCCGTCGGGAGCCGGGGAAAAGTTGGGCCCGGAAGTCGGCGGTGATGCCAAAGGCGTAGACGTCGATGCCCATCTCGCCGACCAGACGCGCCAACTGCTCGACCTGGGCGGGCTCGCAGAACTGGGCTTCGCCGAAGATCAGATAGTCGACCCGCTGACCGTGGCTCGCTTGGGCCACCACGTCGTCCCAGAAGTTCGTCGCATCGGTGACCTCGAGGGCCTCATGGCTCAAGCCCAGCCGCGAGGACAACACAGAGTCCCCCGCTCGGTCGCATCGTGAGAAGGTCAAGCCCGCCCGACCGCGTGCTGCGCGGTTGTGGTTCATCTGCAGCGCAGGAGTCGATTTGCCGCAGTCCATCGTCCCCGTAAAGAAGATGAGTTCGGCCACCCGCGAAGTCTACGGACCGCTCGCGCCCATTTCAGGATCAGGCACGGTGGTTAAGCGACATTCATCATCAAGCGACGTGGTGCAGCAACGGGATCAACGTCTCGTCGTCGCTCATCGATCCGTGGTGACCGATCAAACCCAAGAAAGCCGGGCGGCAGTCCCGCGAGTCGAGCACCGTGTAGGCGCCCGTCATGGCCGTGACGATGTCGCCGATCCGAGGTCTGACGACGTCGCTCACCACACCGAACCAGCCCTGTTCAATCGCTTCCTCGCGCGTCAACAGCACGGCTGCCTCCCCCAGCACGCCTCGCCACCGGGCGATGACATCGTCGCGAGCACCGGGGCGGCAGAACACATGACCGGCGCGTGGATCGCCGCCGAGCAGCGCCACGCCGTTGTCGAGGTCGCTGTTGTAGGCCAGGTCGAACCGGTCACCAAACGGGGCTTCGATCATTCCGTGGTCGGCGGTCACCGTCAGCGATGTGCCAGCAGGCAGTGCCGCAGCCACGTCTCGCAGCGTACGGTCGGCGCCCTCGACGGCTTCACCCCACTGCCACGAATCGGGGCCTGTCGTGTGACCGGCCTTGTCGACCTCGTCGAGGTAGAGGTAGACCAGCGCCGGACCGGGGGTGGCATGTAGTGCGGCGACCGTCGCGGCCACTCTGTCAGCTAACGTCTCGGCCCCGACGAAGGTCCCTCCGCCCAAGGCGGCGCGGGTCAGCGCGGATCCAGCGAAGGCACCCCGCGAAACCGTGGTGACGGCCACTCCGGCACGGGCGGCGCGTGCCAGGAGGGTCGGTGCGGGTTGGTAGGCGGCAGGGTCTGGGCCGGAGTTCCACGACAAGTGACTAAACAGGGCGGTGCCGCTGGGCATTAGCCCCATGGTGCCGATCAGTCCATGCTGGCCGGGGCTAAGCCCGGTGCCCAGACTGGCCAAACTGGTGGCGGTGGTGGACGGGAAGCCACTGCGCAGCCCCTCAAGAGGCCCGCTGAGCGTGCGCAGGAACGGGGCGTGCCCGCTACGACGCCGCAGTTGTTTCGATCCCAAACCGTCCACGAGCGCCACAACAGCCCTCGTGACCGGTGGCAACGCAATCCGAGGGGTATGGAGCGAGCCCGGCTCCGTGTGAGCATCGAGTGAGTCTCGCTGGTGACCAGTGCTGAGGTGCGGGAGTTCAATGCCCAGCGACGCAAGCACTGCTGGCAGCACGTCGCCTAGCGAGGCGGCATACGGCGGGGGCGCCCAACCGGTCGGCGAGCTCACCGTCCCAACCGGGACGACAACTGGGCGGCAAAACTGAGTGCCTTGGCCAACGCGTCTTCGCCTTCGGACTCGGCCGCGATCCGCAGGGAGATGTCGTCACCGGCGACGGTGCCCTCATACCCGTGGTCGCCGTCGCATTGCGGGTCGGCACAGTTAGCCGGCACCAAGTCTAATCTCGACACCGCGCCCCACCCGAGGGTCAGCGTGGCTGCGCGCCCGGTCAGACCACCGGTGAAGGTTTCGGGGTCAGGGATGACGTGAGTGACCATGACGCCCCGCACGGCCCGCAGGGGCACGACTTCGGTGGTGACGGTGGCCATATGCCCGTGGTCGGGTTGGTCGGACTCGTGATCGTCGGCGTGACCGATGATCAGCCGGTGCTCGGTCATGACCAACACCGTCATGTGGCGTCGCACGGCCTCGGCGTCGAAGGTCATCTCTTGGTGCACCAGGTGCGCGATGACCTGGTCCTGACCCACAGCCGCCGAGACCACGTCATCGACGACGGCAGGCAAATACCCTGCGTTCTCGATATCGACGCGCAGGTCGTCGGGCAGCACAGAGCGGGAGCGGGAACGAGCCATGAGCGTCATCCTTGCATCTGGGCGACGCGGGATCACAGTGGATCGATAGAAGTGTGGATCACCGCGAGAGTGTTCGACGATTGGTGTCCGAGCGGGTTTGGGCCCGTGCCAGGTGAATGCTGGCGCCGAGCACCGCGACGCCGTCGGCGTGCGCGATGACGGGGTTGAGATTCATCGAGGCCACTTCAGGGTGATCGTCCGCCAACACCGAGACCCGGGCGATGAGGTCGTGCAGGGCACTGTGGTCTACCGGTTCGGCACCTCGATATCCCTGCAGAAGCGGCGCCGACCGGATTCCGCTGACCATGTCTTCGATGTCGCGGGTGCGCAACGGCGGGAACCGGTGTGCCACGTCGGCGAGCAGCTCGGTAGGCACCCCGGCCACGCCAAAACTGACCACGGGGCCAAACAAGGGGTCTTCGGAGCTGGCGACGGTCACCGCGGTCCCACCGGGCGCTGAGGGCTGCACTGCAAGGTGAGAGGACTCCCCGTGCCCCAGACCGCGCTCGTGAAGTGCCGCACTGAGGTCCTCGAACGCGGTGGCGCAGGCCGTCGGTGATCCAACGTTGGTCCGCACCCATCGCCGCCCGGGTTCGTGACGCAACTCGCGCGTGATCGCCTTGACCACGACCGGTCCGCCGATGTGCTGCGCTCGCTCGCTGGCTTCGGCGGCGCTGCTGACCGGGTACAGCGGCCATAACTCGATCCCGTATGCCGACAGCAAGGTCTGTGCCTGATCATGTCTGAACTCGCCGCCGGTTGGGTTGACCGACAAGAAACTCTCGACGACGTCATGGGCGATGCGGCGGTTAGCTCCCGCGACGCTGACCCTTGGCCCTCGATCACGAGCCTTCCATTGCGCGTATCTCGTGGCCCCAGCGAGCGCGCGCACGGCATCTTCGGGCATCGAGTACGTCGGCACCCCGTGCTCAGTGCCGCGCATCCCCAGAAATGTCGCCACGCACGGCTTATCCCGCCCGGCGACTTCGGCCGCGACAGCCCGCGCGATGTCCGGATCGGCGTCAGCCAACGAGGGCACGAAGCAGGCCACTACGGAGTCGACGTCGGGGTCGTCGAGGGCCGCGGCCACGGCCGCACCGAACTGCTGTGGAGCACCGATCTGTGCGGGGGTCTCGAAGGTTCGGCCAGATACCGTCTCGCTCGCTATGTCCAGTTGCCATGACACGCAGGCGTCTGCCGCGAGCGAGCCGAGCGCTGGGGCGTTCGTGACGATCGCCACGCGTGGCCCCGCAGGCAGCGGATAATCGGTGACCAGTTGAGCCACATCGAACATTTGGTGCGTGTTCTCGACCCTGATGACTCCCGATTGACGCAACATGGCCGCGAAGGCCTCGGGCCGCTCGTGGGTTTGCCGGACGCTGTGCCCAGGGGTCGCGCGGCTCTCGCTGAACCCCGACTTCACCACGATGACGGGCTTGATGGAGGCCAGTTTGCGGGCAATGCGGGTGAACTTGCGGGGGTTGCCCACCGACTCCAAATACAGCCCGACCGCAGTGGTGTCGTCGTCGTCGAGCCAATACTGCATCAGGTCGTTACCTGAGATGTCGGAGCGGTTGCCAGCCGAGACAAAAGTGGAAATGCCCAAGCTACGGCGCTCAGCCGAGGCCAGTAGCGCAATGCCCAATGCTCCAGATTGGGCGAACATCCCGAAACTGCCGACGGGGGGCATCCGGGGAGAAAGCGATGCGTTAAGTGTGCAGTCTGCGCTGGCGTTGATCAGCCCGAAGCTGTTAGGCCCCAGTAGGCGCATGCCGCTGGCCCGGGTGGCGGCCAGCACCTCGTCTTGGAGCGCTGCGCCTCGGGCCGTGCCAGCGTCGGCAAAATCTGAGGACAGGATGAGTACTGCTTTGGCTCCCTCTTGCCCGCACTCGTGCACGACGTCGAGCACCCCGGAGGCCGGCACCGCAATCACCACAAGGTCTGCGGCGTGTTCCAACTCGGCCAACGTTGCCACCACCGCAACTCCGCTGACGGACGTGCCCGCGGCGCCCTGGCCTACCGCGTGAATCTGGCCGCCGAAGCCGCTGTCGACGATGTGTCGCAGGGCAACAGACCCCACCGCGTCGCTGCTTCTGGAGACACCGACCACGGCAACACTGGCGGGCGCGAGCACCGCCCGCATGCTCCGGCCCTCGGCCCGATGCTCGCGGGCCAGACGCACGGCTCGAGAACGATCGGTGGGCTCGATGTCGAAGGAGACCGCGATCAGGCCGTCGTCGTATCCGTGGCTGACCTCAAAACCGGCGTCTTGGAAGACCCCCAACATCCGACGATTCTGCGGGAGCACCTCGGCCACGAACCGGCGCACGCCCACAGAAGAGCCGATGTCGGCCAAGTGCTCCAGCAGCACTGACCCGATCCCGCGACCCCGATGGGCGTCGGCCACGTTGAACGCCACCTCAGCGAGATGCTCCTCCCCTTCGTCGAGCCGGTCGAAGCGTCCGATCCCGGCGATCTCGTCGCGGACGAGCACCACCAGAGCCACCCGCGAGTAGTAGTCCACATGGGTGAAGCGCCGCACGTCCTTATCACTGATGCGAGGCAGCGGCGCAAAGAATCTCAGGTAAACAGACTCTGCAGACTGTCCAGCGTGAAAGCGGTGTATGCCTTCGGTGTCACCGGGAACGATGGGCCGCACCAGGGCCACTGAACCGTCGCTCAGAACGATGTCGGCTTCCCAGGCTCGCGGATAGCCGGGGGGGAGGTCAGGCGAGCCGTCCATACCCACCAGCATTCCACGTCTGGCGCCACGGCAGAAGGCAAGACGTGCGCGCGCTGCGCCAGCGGCAATGCCACGATGGCCTGATGCATCTGAACCCCGGAACGTAGGCCCATGGAGCTCAGTGACGTCATTCGCGGCCGACGCATGCTGCGCACTTTCGATCCGCAGCGCCAGGTACCCGAGCACATTCTAGAGCGTGCCCTCGACGCGGCGACCCGCGCCCCGTCGGCCGGATTTAGCCAAGGGTGGGATTTCGTGGTGCTCGCGGCTGCCGACGACCGCTCCCGGTTTTGGGAGGCCGCCACTCCCGCGGCATCGTCGTCGGCCCCGGATCGGTGGCTTCGCGGGGTCAGCGCGGCTCCCTGCCTCGTCGTGTGCTGCTCGGACCCACAGCGTTACCGGCGCAGGTATGCCGAGCCGGACAAGGCACACAAGGCCACCGCAACGCCGGGCGACGTAGGCGAGGACGACGACGGCGAGGACGGCGCGTGGCCGATCCCCTACTGGGATGTGGACACCGGCATGGCCGCGCTGCTGATGCTGCTGACCGGCGTCGACGAGGGCTTGGGCGGGCTCTTCTTCGGGGTTCCCGCGCCGAGCATGGATCAGGTCCGATCAGCGCTGGACATTCCGAGCGATCGCCGACTGGTTGGGGTGGTGGCACTGGGCTACCCACTCGCGGACGCGCGATCGCCGAGCCTTCAACGGGGGCGACGTCCGCTGTCCGAGGTGGCTCACGCTGGGCGCTTCGGGGTGCCCTTTCGCACTCCAACGACCATCAGCACCGGACCTAACGCGACCCAGGCGCACAACACTGCGATCGGCATACCTGACGCGGCACCGTCGGAGTAGCCGACCGAGGGCAACAGCGATGCAGCGGCCCCCGGCGGCGAGGCGCCGACAGCGGTGCTCGCTGGTCTGCAGTCGACGGGGCAACGACGTCCGTCACCGCAAGCGGCCCACCGGCCTGCTCCGGGAGACCGACGGCAATGCCGGTGAGGATCCCGGCCACAGCCGACTCGTCAGCCCGCGTCGGCCTCCGTCAGTCGAGCCGGGTGGGCTGCCTCTTGCGAACCTTCCCTGTGGTCCGGGCGGTCGGTGGTACGTGTGGTCATGGCGGTTTCCTCAGAGAACGAGCGTTACCGACACCTCCGCCGCGGGCCTGCGAGCGCTCATGGACGGCACCGCCCCGCGTGTGCTGAGCACGCAGGCCTGGGCCCAGGCATACCATCGGGTCGCACGCGTCGCAGCTTCCCTTCCGCCAGAAAGCGCCCGTATGGCCCGCAAGTCCCGCTCCACGCCCGAAGATCTGGGTGACTTTACCGAGAAGATCATCGACATCGACGTCGAGTCCGAAATGCAGGGGGCCTTCCTCGAATACGCCTACTCGGTCATTTATTCGCGTGCGCTTCCCGACGCTCGTGACGGCCTCAAGCCGGTGCAGCGCCGCATCCTCTTCGGTATGTCGGAGCTCAACTTGCGCCCCGACCGCGCCCACGTGAAGTGCTCGCGCGTCGTCGGTGAGGTGATGGGGAAGTACCACCCGCACGGCGACCTGGCGATCTACGAGGCCATGGTCCGGATGGCCCAGGCGTTCACGATGCGCCTTCCCCTAGTCGATGGCCATGGCAACTTCGGCTCCCTGGACGACGGGCCAGCCGCGTCGCGATACACCGAGGCTCGAATGGCGACGTCGGCTCTGCTGATGACGTCCTCGCTGGACGAAGAAACCGTCGACTTCGTCCCCAACTACGACGACCAACTCATGCAGCCCGACGTGCTGCCTGCCGCCTATCCCAACTTGCTCGTCAACGGCGCGTCCGGCATAGCGGTCGGGATGGCCACCAATATGGCACCGCACAATCTGGTCGAGGTCATCGGGGCGGCGCGTCACCTGATCGCTAACCCGCAGGCCACGCTCGATGACCTGATGCGGTTTGTCCCCGGCCCCGACCTACCCTCGGGCGGCACGATCGTCGGCCTCGACGGCATACGGGATGCGTATGCCGTCGGGCGGGGATCGTTCAAGACGCGGGCCACCGCTCGGATCGAGAACGTCACGGCCCGCCGCAAGGGAATTGTGGTCACCGAGCTGCCCTACCTCGTCGGCCCCGAGAAGGTCATCGAGAAGGTCAAGACCCTCGTGCAATCCAAGAAACTGCAGGGCATTTCCAACATCAACGACCTCACCGACCGCACCACCGGAATGCAGTTGGTCATCGAGATCAAGAACGGTTTCGTTCCCGAGGCGGTGCTGGAGCGGCTCTATGCCCTAACCCCGATGCAGGAGTCGTTTGGGATCAACAACGTGGCGCTCGTCGAAGGCCAGCCGCGCACCCTGGGGTTGGGCGACCTGCTGAAGGTGTACGTCGACTTCCGGGTGGACGTGGTGCGGCGGCGCACCTCGTATCGTCTGCGCCGCAAGGAAGACCGGTTGCATCTGGTCAGCGGCTTGCTGATCGCGATCGCCGACATCGACGAGGTCATCCAGGTCATTCGCACCAGCGACGACTCGGCCACCGCCAAGGAGCGGCTGATCTCGATCTTCGACCTCTCCGATGCCCAGGCGACCTACATCTTGGACCTGCAACTGCGCCGGCTGACAAAGTTTTCGCGGATCGAGTTGGAAACCGAGCGCGAGGACCTCGAGCGCGATATCGAGGCCCTGCGCGCGCTCTTGGATGACGAGACGTTGCTGCTGCAGACGGTGTCGGATGAGTTGGCGGCCGTGGCGCGTGAGCACGGGACACCGCGGCGCACGGTGTTGTTGGAGTCCAGCGGAACCGCCGCAACCCCCGCAGCAGGGATTAAGGCTGGCTCTTCGATGGAGGTGCCCGACGATCCGTGCCGAGTGCTGATGTCGAGCACCGGGCTGCTGGCCCGCACCCGCACCGACGAGCTGCTGGGGGCCGGTGGGTCGCGCAGCAAGCACGACGTGCTGGTATCGCAGGTCACCGCAACGGCTCGAGGGACCGTCGGCCTGGTGACCTCCACGGGCCGGGTGCACACCCTCTCGGTCGTCGAGTTGCCGAGCCTGCCGCCGACCAACGAGTCGCCGAGCTTGTCGGGCGGCGCGCCCTTGGCCGCGTTCGTGGAACTGAGTGTCCATGAGCAGCCACTTGCTCTGTGTTCGTTGACTGGGCCGCCGATGGAGCACGGGCTCGCGCTCGGAACCGCGCAGGGTGTGGTCAAGCGGGTCAATCCGGATTACCCCATCAAGGACGTCTTCGAGGTCATCGGTCTCAAGGACGGCGACACAGTCGTCGGGGTCGTCGAATTGGCCACCGGCAATGAGCAACTGACGTTCATTAGCAGCGACGGCAACCTCCTGACGTATGCCGCCAGCCTGGTACGCCCCCAAGGTCGCGCCGGCGGGGGCATGGCCGGGATGAAACTGAGCCCCCGGGCCAGGGTGATCGGCTTTTCGGCAGTGGAACCCAGTGCAGACAACGTGGTGGTGACGCTGTCAGGGGCCTCGGGTGCGCTGCCGGGAACCGAAAGCGGCTCGGTCAAGGTCACCGAGTTCTTCGAGTATCCGAGCAAGGGCCGCGCCACCGCCGGGGTGCGCTGTCACCGGTTCTTGCGCGGCGAAGATTCGTTGCTGCTGGGCTGGGTGGGTGCCGCTCCGGCGAAGGCCGCCTCGGCCAACGGTGTGCCGGTCGATTTGCCGCCTGCATTCGGCAAGCGCGACGGATCGGGTATCGCGAGCGCCACACCTATCGCCGCCGTGGCGACTGGGCCTAGTGAGTCAGAGGTCAGTGGGCGTGCCTCTTCCGAGTAACCAGCCCAGCGCCCGCGACTAGCGGGCCCTTCTGATGTGACTGATCAGGCCTTTTTGGAGGTCTTGGTGTAGTCGTGGCCCATCTTAAGCAGCCACAAACCCATCGCTGCGACGGCGACCGACAGCCACAGCCAGGTCGAACTAGGCCCCGAGATGGTGGCCATCGTCCGAATCACCGTGAGCGCGATCGCCCCCGATAGGGCGGTGGCGATCCAGACGCGATTCATCCTGGGCGGGCGTCCCCAGAATCGGATGCTGACGAGCATGATGAGGGCGACCACGACGGATAGGAGCACGACAAGGATCATCAGGGCAGAATCTACCCTGCTCAGCCCCTTCCCAGACACCTATCTCGGCGCTACGGTTCGCGACAGCCTGACCCAGCCAGCGCCACCCTCGTGTTCCCCCAGCGCCTAGCCGAGCCGTTCGACGCGAGCAGTACCGGCCCCGCGTGGCACTACTACTTGGACCGGCTGCAGTCGGTCGCTCGCGTCGGCATACCCACTGCCTGACGAGGTATGAACCCCGCAGCCGATGACTCGCCCATCCTGATCGGCCCTCGTGCGCACGTGCGCGCTCCGGCCGCTTGTGAAGGGCGTGTCGCGGGAATCGAATCTCTTCCCGGCAGGTTCACGACCACGAATTGACGACGAGGCTTCCGGCACTGAGCAGGGCAAGGGCAACAGCAGCCCGAAACGGCGTTTTGCCCTCTCCCCGACCCGCAACCACTGCCAACCCGAGGGCCACCACGATCACAGCCCACCCCCACGGACGCACCGGACCGGCGGGTGCGATGACAACGATCAGTGTCCCAGCGGCTAAGAGGGTGGGTGCCAGCACTTGGGTGCGCCGCTGCCCCAAACGATGCGGCAATCCGCGTATGCCGTGGCGCTCGTCGTCAGCCAAGTCCGGCAGCACATTGAGCAGGTGAGCGCCTACCCCCAGCAGTGCGCCGACGATGAGTATCCACACCGGCGGGGCTCCCTGCGTCCCGGCCGCACCGAGCCTTCCACCCGCGGCTAACCAGACCACTGCAGGCAGCGACCCAAAGGCCACCGCATACGGAACGAAGGACCACAGCGTGGCCTTCACCCCGGCGTTGTAGGCCACCCCGGAGCCGACCAACAGCACCAGGTGCATGAACCCCGGGCGCCACCCCAACCACAAAGACGTCGCCACCGTGAGCACTCCCGCGACGAGGAGGGCACCTATGACCACCTCGTGGCGCACCGCTCCCCCAGCCAGCGGCTTGTCGGAGCGACCGTCGGCGCGATCCCGCTCGGCATCAATCAGATCGTTGGACCACCCGATGACCAGTTGACCGGTGAGCACAGCGACGACCACAGTGGCACCGACCGCCACCGAGGCGTCGAAAGCCAGCGCAAGCAGCCCGGCCAGCACAGTCACAGCAAACGTCGGCCCCGGATGGCACGAGCGCGCTAAGGCACCTGCAGTCTTCACCAACGCCACGTGCGGCAACCTACATGGCAGCGTGCTGGATGCCGCGCACGCCAAGTAGGCGTTCGCCTCCCTACCCGAAGACTGATTTGGATTGGCGCTCTGCTCGCGGCCACGCTCCCCGACGTTCGCCCCCGAAGCGCGGAGTGGGGTAGCGACTCGTAGTCTTCCAGGATGTCCATCATCGCGTCGGTAGCCAAGGCCTTGCCTGTCCACCGCTACGCACAGGCCGAGTTGACCGCCACTTTGGCCGAGCTCACCGGTTTGCCGCCAGACAAGGTGGCCACGCTCGCCCGGATTCACGGCAACGCAGGCGTCGAGCATCGCCACCTAGCCCTTCCCATCGAGGACATGGCCGAGGCAACGTCATCGTTCGACGCCGCCAACGACGCCTTCATCTCGGTGGCCACCGATCTCGGTGAGCAGGCCGTCAGAGCGGCACTGGAATCGGCCGGCATCACGCCGGACCAGGTCGACGTCATCATCTCGATGACGGTCACCGGCCTCGCGGTGCCCTCCCTCGATGCACGCCTGTGCGCTCGGTTGCCGTTTCGCCTCGACCTCAAGCGGGTGCCGATCGTGGGCTTGGGATGTGTCGGCGGTGCGGCCGGGATCGCTCGGGCTCACGACTACCTCGCTGGCCACCCCGACGAGGTCGTCGTCGTGTTGTCGGTCGAGTTGTGCTCGCTCACGCTGCAGCGCGACGACGTCTCGATGGCCAACCTCATCGCCAGCGGCCTGTTCGGGGACGGTGCGGCAGCCGTGGTCCTGTTCGGTGAGCTGGCCGCGCAGCGACACCGGCGGCACACCTCGACCATGGCCCCGCAGGTCGTCAGCAGCCGAAGCCGGATGTATGCCGACACGCATCAGGCCATGGGCTGGGACGTCGGAGCGAGCGGGCTGCGCATTGTGCTCGGCGCTGAAGTCCCCGACCTGGTCCGGGACCACGTCCGCGGCGACGTCGATGCACACCTGGCGCTGCACGGTCTGACCCGTGCGGACATCGGCTGGTATGTCGCTCACCCTGGTGGCCCGAAGGTGTTGGACGCGCTGGCCGAGGCGCTGGAGGTGCCGCCGAGCGCGCTGGGTGTGACGTGGACATCCCTGGATCAGATCGGCAACCTGTCCTCGTCGTCGGTGCTGCACGTATTGGCCGACACCTTGGCCGATCACCGCCCCGAGCCTGGCAGCTGGGGCATCCTGATGGCTATGGGGCCAGGCTTCTGCCTCGAAACCGTTTTGCTGCGCGCACCGAAAGACTGACCCGATGACGTCGCTGGCGTGGTTTGCCCTGCTTATCCTTCTCGTAGCGCTCGAACGCGTCGGCGAGCTCATCGTGTCCAACCGGCACGCAGCGTGGGCCTTTGAACGCGGCGGCATCGAATACGGCAAAGGCCATTATCCGCCGATGGTGGTCCTGCATTCGGCGCTCTTGGTCGGCGCGTTGCTGGAAGCGTGGCTGACCGGAAGCGACTTCGTCGGTTGGCTGGGTTGGAGCATGCTTGCCCTCGTTGCCCTCGCTCAGGCATTGCGCTGGTGGTGCATTCTGACGCTCGGCGACTCGTGGAACACCCGGGTCATCGTGACCCCAGGCATCCCTTTGGTCGGTCGCGGCCCCTATCGCTGGATCGCGCACCCCAACTACGTGGCCGTCGTCATCGAAGGGTTCGCCCTCCCGCTGGTGCACAGCTCCTGGGTCACCGCAGTGGTCTTCTCCGTGCTCAACGCCTGGCTGCTGACCGTGCGGATCAGGGCCGAGAACGCGGCGCTGGAGACCGTCCGGTGAGCGCACTATTTTCTGCTCCCGATGGCGGGGCAAAGAATAGTGTCGACGCCGAACTGGTGGTCATCGGCGGCGGGCCCATCGGTGTCGCCACAGCCATCGGTGCCTCGCTGGCCGGAATGGACGTCATCGTCCTGGAGCCACGACACGGCGACATCGACAAAGCCTGCGGCGAAGGCCTCATGCCCGGTGCCCTGGAAGCGTTGGCGCGGCTCGGAGTAGACCCGCCCGGTGCTGACATGAGCGGGATCGCCTACACCGACGGATCCAACTACGCCACCGCCGACTTCCCCGGTCGCCTGGGGCGAGGGGTGCGTCGCGTCGACCTGCACCACTGCCTGCACGCACGCGCCGAGGGCCTCGGCGTCAGGTTCGTCTCAACGTCGATGCGCTCATTGAGCCAAAACGAGTGCGGAGTCACTGTTACCGCGAGGGCGGGCACCACGCCACTGCGCGCACAGTATGCCGTCGGCGCGGACGGGCTGCATTCGCGCACCCGGCGCCTGGCCGGGTTGGAGCACGCGCCGCGTTCCATGCGCAGCCGCCGGTTCGGGTATCGCCAGCATTTTGCACTAGCTCCGTGGACCGACCGCGTGGAAGTGCACTGGGGCCGCCGCGCGGAGGTCTACGTCACTCCGGTGGCCACCAACACGATCGGAGTGGCCGTGCTGACGAACAGCGACGGGTCCTTCGCCGACCATCTGCGCGACTTCCCAGACCTGCTGGCACGCCTCGAGGGAGCCGCGCCGTCCTCGACGCTGCGTGGCGCGGGGCCACTGCGGCAATCGGTCAAAGCCCGCGCTAACGGTCGGGTTCTGCTGGTCGGAGACGCCGGAGGGTATGTCGACGCCCTCACCGGAGAGGGCCTCGCCGTTGGCCTGGCTCAAGCGAGCGCAGCCGTCGAGGCGCTGCGCGCAGACGATCCCGGACGCTATCCCCGCCTGGCTCGACGGGCAAGTTGGCGCAGCACTGCGCTCACCTCCGGCGTGCTGTTCGCCACCCGGTCACAGCGCCTGCGGGCCGCGATCGTCCCGGCGAGCGCTCGAGCGCCGTGGGCCTTTCGGTGGGCCGTCGGCGAACTCGCCGCCACCTGAATAGCAGCCGGCCACACGACGCAGCACACCGCAGACGTTAGACGAGAAAGCCTCGCAACAGGGCCGCCGTGCCGTCGAGGTGATGGAGCATCGCGTTCTCTGCTGCAGCCGCCTGACCAGCAGTGATCGCCGCAACGATGGCCGCGTGCTGCTGCGCGGAGTGGTCCAGATTCGACGGCAGCAGGGGTATGCAGTCCAGCAGGTCGTTGACGCCCGCGCGGGTTTGCGCGATCACGGCGCGCAGGCGCTTGCTTCCGCTGCAGTCCGCAATCATCAGATGCAGCCGCGAGTCCAAGGGCCGGTATTGCGCCGGACCGACCTGGCAACACTCTTCGTGCGCCGCCCACAGCGCAGCCCCTTGCTCGTCGTTGACACCGCGCGTTGCGGCTAGCCCGGCGGCGGCCGACTCCACCACACGACGTAGCGTCAACAGGTCCACCACGTCGTCCACGTCGAGGTCTGTGATCGCCCCGACGGAGATAGGCGGCACCTCCTCGACGTACGTCCCGCCATACCTCCCCCGCCGAACGCTGACGTAGCCGCTCTTAGTCAGATCGGCCAGGACCTCACGCAACGTAGTCCGTGACACTCGTAACGCCTGTGAAAGCTCGCGTTCCGGCGGAAGTTTGCCCCCGGCCGGGAACTGTCCGAGTCGAATTCCTCGCAACACCGCTTCCATGGTGTCTTCGAAGACGTTCCCCGCACGCACCGGGACCACCGGCTGATGCGGCATACCTGGCCCCGTGGTCATGTGGCCACGGTAGATCACCTATTGACGGATGCTGCGACCACCGCCAGAATGCAACCACACGTTAATGGTCTACATCTGATCCAATGAAACGGCGGATTACATGAGCAAACCCAGCGATACAGCAAAGTCCTCCGACGACTACATGCAACATCGGCAACTCAAGGCCGGGAGCGCCGGCTGGATCCTGCTCGCTGGCCTAGGAGTCAGTTACGTCATCTCCGGCGACTTTGCCGGATGGAACAACGGCATCGCGGTGGGCGGCTGGGGCGGGCTGCTCATCGCCACCGTCCTGATGGGGTTGATGTACACCTGCATGGTCTTCGGTTTGGCCGAGATGGCCTCGACCCTGCCGACCTCCGGCGCGGGCTACGGATTCGCACGACGAGCACTCGGCCCGCTGGGCGGCTACGCCACAGGTATCGCGGTATTGATCGAATATTCCGTAGCTCCCGCCGCCATCGCTGTGTTCATCGGCGGATACATCGAAGCATTAGGCCTGTTCGGCATCACCAACGGATGGTGGATCTACTTGGTGATGTACGCGATCTTCGTCGGCGTTCACCTCTACGGGGTCGGCGAAGCGTTGAAGTTGATGTTCGGCATCACCGCTATCGCCGTCGCAGCCTTGGTAGCCACCATCTTCGGACTCATCCCCAAGTTCGAGGCCTCCAATCTCACTAACATCGACCCGGACGGCTCCGCACTGTCCAGCGCGCTGCTGCCCTTCGGGATCACCGGTGTGTTGGCGGCTTTGGTCTACGGCATCTGGTTCTTCCTCGCAATCGAAGGTGTGCCGCTGGCGGCCGAAGAAACCGGGAATCCGAAGAAGGACATGCCACGCGGCATCATCGTGGCGATGGCCCTTCTGTTGATCTTCGCTGCCTTCATGTTGGTGCTGGTGCCCGGCGCTGGTGGTGCGGCCGAGATGGGTGAGTCGACCAATCCTCTCCCCGAGGCACTACGGACCGCATACGGCGAGAATTCGCTGTTAGCCAGCTTCGTGAACTACGCCGGTCTGGCCGGACTGATCGCCAGTTTCTTCTCGATCATCTACGCCTACTCGCGCCAGTTGTTCGCGCTGTCGCGCGCCGGATACCTCCCTCGGGTGTTGTCCCTGACCGGCGGACGCAAGACCCCCTACGTCGCGCTCATCGTCCCCGGCACGATCGGCTTCCTCCTTGCCGCGATCCTGCAAAACGGAGCGATTCTCATCAACATCGCCGTCTTCGGGGCGACGGTCTCCTACGTATTGCTCAACCTGTCGCACATCATGTTGCGCCGCAACGAGCCAGATCTAGAGCGTGGATACCGCACCCCGGGCGGCGTCGGCACCACGGGAGTCGCCCTCGTGCTCAGCATCATCGCCGTCATCGCCACCTTCTTTGTTGACCAGTTGGCTGCTGGCATCACCGCAGCAGTCTTCCTGGCGTTTCTCGCCTACTACCAGTTCTACAGTCGCCACCATGTGGTGGCGAACGCCCCCGAAGAAGAGTTCTCCAGCATCGACGACGCAGAGTCTGACCTGCGTTGATCCCCTCACCCGCGCACTACACCCTTGCTATTACGTCGACGCTGAGGAGCGCCCATGTCTGAGCCCGGTACCCACCCACGTAATCCCCGCATGCTGTGCGTAGAACAACTCCGCGAAGACGTCGCGGCCGGCGAGATCGACACCGTGATCGTGGCGTTCACCGACATGCAGGGCCGTCTGCAAGGTAAGTACCTGCATGGCGCTTACTTCGTGGAGCACGCCCTGGCCGACGGCATTGAGGGCTGCAACTACCTGCTGGCCGTCGACACCGAGATGAACACCGTCGATGGCTATGCCTTGACCTCCTGGGAGGCCGGCTACGGCGACATGGAGTTCGACCTCGATCTAGACACCCTGCGGCGCATCCCCTGGCTAGAAAAGACCGCGATGGTGCAGTGCGACCTGACCCAGACCGACGGGTCGCCGGTGCCGATGTCGCCCCGTTCTATGCTCGCAGCCCAGATCGAGAAAGCCGCGGAGCAGGGGTGGAAAGCCGTGGCCGGGACCGAGTTGGAGTTCGTGGTCTTCCGAGACAGCTATGAGGAAGCCGCCAACCGTAACTACCAGAACCTGACCCCTGCCAACCAATACAACGTTGACTACTCGATCATGGGTTCGGGCCGGGTCGAGCCGCTGCTGCAACGGATCCGCAGCGACATGTATACCGCGGGCATGGTGGTCGAGTCGGCCAAGGGTGAGTGCAATTTCGGCCAGCACGAGATCGGCTTCCTCTTCGACGACGTGTTGACCACCGCCGACAACCACTCGGTATACAAAACCGGCGCCAAGATGATCGCTTCGGCGATGGACCATTCGCTGACCTTCATGGCCAAGCCGAACGCCCGGGACGGCAGCTCGTGCCACATACACCTCTCGCTGCGCGGTCTGGACGACGAGGTGGTCTTCTGGGAAGACCAAGGTGGCGGCAAGGGCGAGCGGTCGAAGCTCTACGACCACTTCATCGCCGGACTGCTGAAGACGATGCGCGAGTTCACCCTCTTCTATGCGCCCAACATCAACTCTTACAAGCGATTCGCGCTCGGTTCCTTCGCACCGACGGCCGTGGCCTGGGGGATGGACAACCGCAGTTGCTCGGTTCGCCTGGTCGGCGAGGGTCCCAGCGCCCGGTTGGAGAACCGGCTTCCCGGCGGCGACGCCAACCCCTATCTCGCCTTGGCCGCAATGATGGCCGGTGGGCTCTACGGCATCGAGAAGAAGTTGAAGCTGCCCCCGGCCACCGAGGGCAATGCCTACACCTCGGACGCGGAGCAGGTGCCCCGCACGCTGCGCGAGGCCCGTGATCTGTTCGCAAATTCGGAGATCGCCCGCGAGATCTTCGGCCAGGAGGTCGTCGACCACTACGTCAACTACGCGGATGTCGAGTTGCAGGCCTTCGACGCGGCGGTGACCGACTGGGAGTTGCGTCGCGGATTCGAGCGCCTATGAGCACGGTTGAGGCGACTCACGCCGAGGTTATCAACCCGGCGACTGAAGAGGTCATCGCCGGAGTGGACATGCACGACGAAGCCTCCGCCGATGCCGCCATCGCTCGCTCTGTGGTTGCGCAGCGCCAGTGGCGGCGCGTGACCGCGAGCGATCGAGCCCGGTTGCTGCGCCGATTCGCCGATCAGGTCGATGCCCACATCGACGAGCTCGCCGACCTAGAGGTCCGCAACGCGGGCCACACCATCGGCAATGCGCGCTGGGAAGCGGGCAATGTCCGCGATGTCCTCGACTACTACGCTGGCGCTCCCGAGCGCCATCTAGGCCAGCAGATCCCAGTGGCCGGCGGGATGGTTACCACCTTCCACGAACCGATTGGCGTCATCGGGGTCATTGTTCCGTGGAACTTCCCGATGCCGATCGCCGGGTGGGCTATCGGGCCCGCGCTAGCCGCTGGCAACTCGGTGGTGCTTAAACCGGCCGAGTTGACGCCGCTGACCGCGATTCGGATTGGCGAATTGGCGCTCGAGGCGGGCGTCCCCGAGGGCGTGCTGCAGATACTTCCGGGCAAGGGGTCGGTCGTGGGCGCGCGCTTCGTGACTCACCCCGACGTGCGCAAAGTCGTTTTCACCGGCTCCACGGCGGTGGGGCGTTCGATCATGGCCGGGTGCGCCGACCAGGTGAAGCGCGTGACGCTGGAGCTTGGGGGCAAAAACGCCAACATCGTGTTTGCCGACGCCGACCTCGCTGCGGCTGCCGCAGCCGCTCCCGACGGTGCC
>JBBQNO010000005.1:0-58197 GCA_038330045.1 Actinomycetales bacterium
GTAGACGAACGTCGCCTTCTTCTTGGCCAACGCGGATCACGTGAACCGGCACCGCGTTACCGGTTGCTCGCGTAGCGCGACGCTTCTCGGAGATCGAGAGGCGGGCGGCCGTGGCCTTGGGGCCTTCGGTGATCAGCACGACCCCAGGGCGACCAACGGCCCGAAACACCATGGCTGCGTTGTGGAGGTCACGCATGCCGCGCATTTTGCCGCCAGACTCAGCAGCCACCGGCTCCTTGTCGTAGAACCAGCCGCGGCGCAACGAGCCGAGTACCGCCCCGACGGCTCCCGGCTGACCCTCAATTTGGGCGAAAGCCGCCTTTTCCGCACGACGACTGAGCACAACCAGGGCGGCAAGCAGCGCAGAGGGTATGCCGAGGATCGAGAAGTAGATGACCTGATCGAAAGCCCAGCCCAGTAAGACCGCGACGAGCATGACGAGCAGCGCGGCGAGCGTCATCCACCACACAGCGGAGGGGTCGTTCTTTCGGGTCATGCTGAAGATCTGACGCATCTGTGCGACGCGCCCAACCTTGTTGGGGTCTTTCTTGCCGCGCTTACCGAAGCGACGACGCTTGGGTGCCGCTGACGAACCGGACCGTGAATCTGCTGCCATGCGGGTTAGGATACGGCTGTCGCGGTGCGAGCGACCAATGCGGCGGCCTCTTGGCGTGCTGGCGAGTCTGCCTTGAGCGCCAAGTGCAAAAGGTGCTCCGGCACTTCGCGGCCATCGTGACGCATGGCTTGGGCCCACAGGCGACCTGCGCGGTAGGAACTCCGCACCAGCGGCCCGGCCATGACGCCCTTGTATCCGATGTCTTTGGCGACCTCACTCCAATGCACGAACTCTTCGGGCTTGGCCCATCGCTCGACGGGGTGGTGGCGAGGGGAAGGTCGCAAGTATTGGGTGATCGTGATGAGGTCGGTGCCGGCGTCATGCAGGTCGTTCAACGCTTCTTCGATCTCGTGGTCTTCTTCGCCCATGCCCAAGATCAAGTTGGACTTCGTGACCAGGCCAGCTTCGGCACCCATTGTGATGACATCCAAGGAACGCTCGTAGGTGAAGGCGGGGCGGATGCGCTTGAAGATCCGCGGCACCGTCTCGACGTTGTGCGCAAAGACCTCGGGCGCGGCGTTGATGACCTGGCCGACGAGCTCGGGCACCCCGTTGAAGTCGGGGATGAGAATCTCCACTCCGGTGCCGTGATTGAGCTCGTGAATGGCCCGGATCGTCTCGGCATACAACCAAGCGCCACCGTCAACGAGGTCGTCGCGGGCCACGCCGGTCACGGTCGCGTAGCGCAGCTGCATTTGGGCCACAGATTCAGCGACCCGGCGCGGCTCGTCAGCGTCGAAGTCGGCGGGCTTGCCGGTGTCGATCTGGCAAAAGTCGCAACGCCGGGTGCACTGCTCGCCGCCGATCAAGAACGTCGCTTCGCGGTCTTCCCAGCACTCGAAAATGTTGGGACATCCCGCTTCCTGGCACACCGTATGCAAACCTTCGCCTTTGACGAGTGAGTTGAGTGCGGTGTATTCGGGACCCATCTTTGCGGTAGTCCGGATCCACGATGGCTTGCGCTCGATCGGGGTTTCACTGTTGCGTGCCTCAACACGCAGCATTTTGCGGCCCTCGGGTGCGATGGTCACGTAGTGCCTCCAGCGGCGTAATCGGGTGCGTCCAGTAGACAGGCGTTGAGCGGTCCTGCCGTACCTAACATGCGGAACCTTCAGGGTATGCCCTAGCCGTTCACTCCACGTCGCGGCGTCGGAAGACCAACCACCCCCCGACGATCACCACGGCTGCCACTACCGCCAGCACGACCCCCCCTTGCAGCAGAGAGATGTGGTGGGCCACCTCTGTGCAGTTTCCGTTTTCTGGGCAGTTGTAGACGGACCAGCGCCATCCGTTCTCCGCAAATGCACTGATGTTCGAGCCCAACAACGCTGGGGTCAAGGAGGGCACCAATCCGCGGATGAGCCCTTCACCGGCCAACGCATAGATCAAGACGAGGCCTAGGACCACGCTGGTCCGTCGCAGCAGGGTGCCCGCAGCGCCGCCCACCGCGGCAACCACACCCGCGAGGAGCGTGATGCGGACCCCCCGCCAGATCAGCACCTGCCACGCCGCCGAGTCCAACTCCGTGGGCAGCCCGTTGAATTGGAAGACCCCGAACATCCCCACGATGGTGACTGCCACCATGAGGGCGGTAAGGGGAGCAGAGACGAGTGCGACGGCCAGCAGCTTGCTGAAGAAGACCCTGGTCCTACGAGGCTCGAAGGTGAGCCACGTCCCCATGGTTCGATGCGAGTATTCGGCAGCGGTGGCCGAGGCTCCAACCAGAAGAGGCACTAATAAGAAGATGGGGGTGAGTCCGGTGAGCAAGTTCCCTACTTCAGGCGCCAGCGCGCCTAGCCCGCCGATCCATTCCTGAAGGGTGCCGGCACCCTGATCTTCACACTGGTAGTCGATGGTGGGGTCATTGGAGTCCTCACGGTCTTGGGCCTGCCCTTCGAGACATTCCGCGAGGTATTGGGCTCCGTTCGCTTCCTGGTCAGCCTTGTACTCGTCGTACTGAGCGACGGCCTCTTGGTAGGTCTGCGATTCCGGCCTCATGTCGCGGGCTTGGATGTGCACCGCGCCCAAAGTCAGCAGCACGATGGCGAGCAGCACCACGAATGACAACAGCGGCACCTTGCGCCAAGTCAGCCGCGTGATCTCCACCCTTAGCAGGCGGCTCATGACTTCGGCTTCGCCGGAAGGCCGTCTTGGGCGGTTAACTCTAAGAAGGCGGACTCGAGGTCGCGTCGAGCGGGGACGAGACGATTCACAAAGAGTCCTTGGGCCGCGAGGGCCTTGGTGATCAGGGCAGGGTCATCCGCGCCACTGACCAGTAGGCCTGAGTGAGTGGTGGTGACGGTGAACCCCGCGCCGCTGAGCACGGTAGCGGCTAGGTCGGGTCGGTCCACCCCGACGTCGACGCTGCCCGCGCCCTCGCCTATGATCGTCGACACGGTGCCTTGGGCGATGACGCTGCCGCCGCCGATGATCGACACCGTGTCGGCGATCTGCTCGATCTCAGCCAGGATGTGGCTACTGACCAACACTGTGCGTCCGTTGTCAGCCAAGGCCCGCATAGTGTTGCGAATGTCGCGAATGCCAGCGGGGTCGAGGCCGTTGGTGGGCTCGTCGAAGATCAACAGATCCGGAGATTTGAGGAGCGTCGCAGCGATAGCCAACCGCTGCTTCATACCCAGGCTGTAGGTACGGAACTTGTCGTTCCCGCGTTCGCCCAGCCCGACCTCGTCCAAGACCACTCCGACCCGTTCGGTGGGCGTGCCAATGGCGTTCGCCAGCAAGGTCAGATTCCGCTTCGCTGAAAACGACGGATAGAACTTCGGCGATTCGACGACCGCTCCGATGCGATCCACCACGTCAGGCAGGTGCTGCGGAATTTGTTGCCCGAAAAGGTGCATGGTGCCGGAGTCCGGGCGGATGAGGCCCAGCAGCATACGAATCGTGGTGGTTTTTTCCTGAGCCGTTGGGCCCGAGGAAGCCGTGCACGCCACCGGTCGGAACGTCAAGGTCCAGACCGCGGACGGCAACCTGCACCCCACGCACTCCTCGGTACGTTTTGCGCAGTCCGCGTGTGGTGATGGCGGCGCTCTCGTCCACGTCCTCACGGTCAGTTGGTATCCCCATAGGCGGATCGTAGGCACCAGCGCTCTACGACGCGCGGATTGACCCGCTGATCAGTGTCGTGCCGCCCGTGCCAGCGCTCGCTGCAGGTGTCGCTCGACGAGCGGTAGAACCTCACTCACCGTGACCACGCGGTCGAGTTCTTTGGTCAGGGACGTGACGGACGCGTCTGCGATGCCGCACGGAATGATGGGATCGGCCCAGGCCAAGTCGCAGTCGCAATTCAACGCGAAGCCGTGCATCGTCGTGTCTTGGCTGACTCGTATGCCGATCGCTCCTACCTTGCGGTCACCGGCGCGCTCGTCGGAGGAGACCCAGACACCGCTGCGCCCGTCGATGCGCACGGCATCAACACCGAGGTCCGCGCAGACCCCGATCATCATGTCCTCGAGTCGGCGCACGTGGGCGACGACATCGACCGGCGACGGCAGGCGCACGATGGGATAGCCGACCAATTGCCCCGGACCGTGCCAGGTGATCTTGCCCCCGCGGTCGGCGTCGATGACCGGCGTTCCGTCGGTTGGGCGTTCGTGCGACTCGGTCCGCTTGCCGGCGGTGTACACCGTCACGTGCTCAAGAAGCAGCACGGTGTCCGTGCGGGTGCCCGCGGCTACCTCCGCATGGACCTGCCGTTGCAGGCGAAGCCCAGTGACGTAATCAACCGGGTCGGGCATGAATCCAACGTGTCTGATGTCCACACCGATTAGCCTACGGCCACCCTCGCCGGCAGCCTTCATAACGCTTCCTGTGGATAACTTCGGCAGCATGCATGACCGAGAAGGCATGCTCGGCATATGGATGATCACAGGGCAGCGCGGTCGATGGTTGGCGATCTGGACCTCCCGGGCTTTGCGGTAACCGCTGGTCATCAACTGTTCACCGGGGTATTGCCGGTGGTGCGCGCCACCGCCACGCGGTTGGCAGATGGCCTCGACGTGACCTTGACCTACCTTCCGATGGACGAGGGAGCCGAGGCCATGGGACCCAGCGGCGGAGCCCTGGTCCTTGCGGGCGAGCTGTCGAGGTTGCGACATGACCACCTGATTAGGATCCATGACGTCGTTCCGCTCGCGGGTCTAGGCGCTGCGCCCCCGCGGCTGGTCTTGGCAACGGCTACGGCGGGCGGAGGATCTTTGACCGAGCTTTTGATGCGGCGCGCGCCGCTCTCCGTCGCGGAGACGTTGACCGTGGTGTCCCCGATGGCGGAGGCCATGACGCACCTACACCGACACGGAGTAGTCCACGGCGCATTGACCACGGACTCAGTGCTCTTTACGGATCGGGGAATGCCGCTGCTCGCTGACGCCGCGATCGATCGTTTGAGCAGCGTCGCCTTGGTGGCGATGGCTCCGAGTGGGACGAGCGCACCGGAGATTGTCGAAGGCTTCGAAGCCACCACCGAATCTGACGCCTACGCCTTTGCGGCGATGGTCTGGGCGGCGTTGGTGGGCTCGGCGCCGGGTTGGGTGGGCGACCGAGAAGATCTAGCCGAACTGGCCCCGCACGTGCCAGCCCGGGTATGCAGCATGTTGACGACCGCCTTGTCGCCGGACCCGGGGGATCGGCCCGACATCCCCGAAATTGCCCGATACCTAGCGGATTGTGTCGTCGCTGAGCCCATCGACCTAGCCGAACTCGATGTGGCCCGGAATGTGCCATCACGCATCCGCACCTTGGCGTCTCGACAGCCTGCGACACACCGAGCGCCTCGGCGGCGAGGAGCCAGGCAGGTGATGGTCACCGTCGTTGCCTCTATGGCCGTGGGTCTCGCCCTCGTCACGCTGCTGCTGCCCGGCCCGCTCAACCTCATCACCCACGACGTGCTCGCCTCCACCCAGACGGTTGCTCCAACATCGGCCCCGGTGCCACAGACTGACCCGACTGCATCCTCAGAGCGGACCACCCCACCCGAAGCCACACCTGAGGAGGCCATCCCCATGGTGTCCACCCCAGATGCGGCCATCCCAGAGGAACCCGACGAGTCGGCTGCAACGGAAACCCCACCCGGGGCGGCGAAGGACGATGGCGCAACTGCCATCATTCAAACGTTGATCGATGCTCGCGCTGGGGCCTGGCAGTCGGCCGATCCGGACCTACTGGTCGGTGCGCATAGCGTGGGCTCGGATGCCATGACCAGCGATCGTGATGATCTGGAGGCGGCGACAGCCGACGGAACCCGGCTGTCCAATCTTGCCTTTGAGGTGAGCGATGTTGAGGTGGTCAAGCGACGACCCCTCGGCGCTACGTCAGTTGAAGAGGCCGATGAGCTGACTGCGCGAGTGACCGTGCGCCGCGAGCCCCTCACGGTGACGGCTGCCGACGGAGACCAAACGCAGGTAGCCGGTCGCAGCGATGACGTCGACGTGACGCTCCGCCGCGAGCCTGTCGGCTGGCGATTCGTTTCCTGGAGTTGACTCGGGAGATGCCTACACCTGGGGGCTGACCACTGAGTTCGGATTGCCGTCGATCTCCTCAGATCGGTTCGTGAGCCACTTCATTGCCGAGTCGAGATCGGCGTGGTCCCAGGTGAACCCCGCTTCGGTGAGAACCGTAGGCAGCGCACGTTGACTGCCTAAAATATCCTTGGCCATCTCGCCCAGCGCGATGCGCAGGGCAATAGTCGGAGCAGGCAACACCGCAGGACGGTGCAACTGTTCACCCAACGCCTTGACGACGTCCGCTTGGGAGTCCGGCGTAGGCGCACTCAGGTTTACCGCGCCGGTGACGTCGGGTCGGTCGATGAGGAACATGAGGGCTCGCACGTGATCGTGCAATGTGATCCAAGCCCAATACTGCCGACCTGAGCCCAGCGGTCCGGCAAGACCGAGCTTTGCCAACGGCATCATTTTGGCCATTGCCCCTCCACGCGGCGACAAGACTATGCCGGTGCGCGCCAAGGCCACGGACGCTCCGGCGGAGGTGGCCCGCCACGTCGCCGCTTCCCAGTCGCGGCATACCTCAGCCAGAAACCCTTCCCCGAGGCGAGACTCCTCGGTCAGCACATCGGCACCCCGGGTGCCGTAGAAGCCAACCGCAGATCCCGAGACCAAGCGGATGGGGGAGTCCAGGGCCGCGATGGCACTAGCGACCGCCTCGGTCCCCGACACGCGCGAGGACCTGATGGTTTTCTTGTAGCTGGTGGTCCAGCGGTGGTCTCCGATCCCGGCACCGGCCAGGTGAACAACGGCATCGACATCGTGCAGCAACGTCGGCTCGAGCTCACCTTTGTCTGGGTTCCACTGTGCTTCGCGCACTCCTTCAGGCAGGCCCTGCGCTTGCGGGGCGCGGCGAACCAGGTGAAGCACCTGGTCGCCGCGCGCCCGCAGAGCCGCAGACAAAGCTGAGCCGATCAGACCAGAGGCTCCGGTCAAAGCCAGGGTTTGTGGCTTCTTCGCGGCGTCACTCATCATCGATTCCCGTCGTTGTCATGTGCAGCAGAACCTCACACCTCGAACGAGGCTTCTTCCAGGCGCGCCTTGACCGTCGAGAGGAAACGCGCCGCGTCAGCACCGTCAACGATGCGGTGGTCGTAGGTCAAGGCCAGGTAGACCATGGACCGAATTGCGATGGTCTCGCCGCCATCTTCGTCCACCATCACCACAGGGCGACGGACGACCGATCCGGTGCCTAGGATGCCGACCTGCGGCTGGTTCAGGATCGGCGTGTCGAAAAGCGCACCCCGACTGCCCGTGTTGGTCAGCGTGAACGTTCCGCCGCCCAGTTCGTCAGGACCGATCTTGTTGGTCCTGGTGCGCTCGGCCAGATCCGCGATCTTGCGAGCCAACCCAGCAACATTGAGATCGCCCGCATCCTTGATCACCGGGACGATGAGGCCCTTGGGGGTGTCGACGGCAATGCCCAAGTTTTCGGCCGAGTGGAAGATGACCTCGTCACCGTCGATACTCGAGTTGACGGTCGGGTGTGCCTTGAGTGCGTCCACGGCGGCCAAAGCGAAGAACGGCATAAAGGATAACTTCACGCCCTCACGCTTCAAGAAGGCATCCTTGGCACCAGTGCGCAACTTCGCGACCTTGGTGACGTCAACCTCAACCACAGTCGTCAGTTGTGCGCTGACCTGAAGCGACTCCACCATGCGGGTCGCAATGACCTTGCGCAGCCGAGACATCTTCTCCGTAGTGCCGCGCTTGGCCGTTGCCCCCTCGCTGGGTGCAGCCGCCGACGACGTCGCCGGTGCCGGTGTGGGGCTTGACGGAGCCTTCTGTGGGGCCGCCGGTGCCACCTCGGGCTCGGGCTCGGCAGCCTGCGCCGTCGCCGCTTCCTTTTCGCTCTCCGAAGCCTTCGCGGCATCGAGCACATCCTGCTTGCGGATGCGACCGCCGACGCCTGTGCCCTCGATGGCATCGAGGTCTACGCTGTGCTTGGCCGCTAGCTTACGCACCAACGGGGTGACGTAGGCGCTGACGTCCTTACTGCTTGAATCGGCACTCTCGGAGTCGTCATCCTTGGAATTGTCATCCTTCGAGTTGTCGCTCGCCGCCTCAGTCTCCTTCGGGGCACTCTTGTCTGATGAGCCCTCGCTGTCGCCAGATGTGGCCTGGCCCTCGCTCGTGTCCGAGTCGCCGCTGGCTTCCTTGCCTGCCTCTTCTTGGACGCGCTGCTCGGACGCCAAGTCTTCATCGTCGGAGCTGTCGCCCTCGGCGCTGCTCGCCTGCGACTCTCCGCCAGATGCGCCACCGATGATGGCCAAATCGCCACCCACCTCGACGGTTTCATCTTCGGCAGCCAGAATTTTGGTCAACTTGCCGGCTACCGGTGACGGAATCTCCGTGTCAACCTTGTCGGTCGAGACTTCGAGGAGCGGCTCGTCGACCTCGACGTCGTCCCCCTCTTCTTTCAACCAACGGGTGACGGTCCCCTCGGTGACCGATTCACCCAAAGCGGGCATAGTGACGCGCTCGCCGTCTCCTGACCCCTGCGACGAATCGTCGCTATCTTTGCTTGAGGATGTGGCTTCGGCAGCCGACTCGTCGTCAGACTCCTCGTCTACCACCTCTGCCTCGTCGCTCTGTGAACTGTCGTCCTCGTCGGCTTCCCCACTGCCAGTGTCGGATTGACCGGTGTCGGATTCGCCGGTGTCGGATTCGCCGGTGTCCGACCCATCCCCGATCACGGCCAGATCTGCACCCACCTCAACGGTTTCGTCCTCCTCGGCCAAGATCTCCTGAAGCACGCCGGCCACTGGCGACGGAATCTCAGTGTCGACCTTGTCAGTCGAGACTTCGAGCAAGGGCTCATCGACCTCGACCTCATCGCCCACACTTTTTAGCCATCGGGTGACGGTTCCTTCGGTGACGGATTCACCCAAGGCCGGCATGCTTACGCGTTCAGACATATTCGACGTCTCCTCGTCCGGGGAATTGGCAGTCTAGTTGTGCAGTCAAGATTTGTGCAGACACACAGGCAAGAAAGTGACACGGCATGCCCACTGCCCCGCTCCCGATCATAGGCAGGTGGAGCGCAGTCTCGCCGGAAGGGGCCCGGTCGCCATACCGGACATCGTGCTGCCACCTGCTCGCTCCGCGCTGACGGGCGCGCACATCATCGTGTGGCGTAGCGGTAGGAACCGCGGCCAGGGTGGTTTAGCCTCGGTACTTATGACGTGGTGGCGACGCAAGCGAGGCGCGGCGGGCAGTGCCGGTGGCGGTGCCGGGGGCGCATCCCGCGGACGAACCGACGGGCCCGACATGGCTGTCGACCTATCGGCTATCCGGTTGCACGCACAAGAGTTCGCGGCGTCGCGTCGTGGCGTTGAGGGGTACGTTGAGCCGGCCACGAACATCAGCACCACGACGTTGGTCTTGGTTGCCCACGATGGGGAGTGGACACGGCGAGCGGTCGGCAGCCCGGTCAACGCATTCGGCGTATGCCGAGAGTTCTCAATCCCTGTCTACGACGTCAACCAAACTGGCTATCCGGCCCGTATGAGGGAGTGGTCGCGCCGTCAACGCGGCGGCTAGCCGCCGGTTTGATTGCTAAATCAATGGGCCAGCCGCGCCAACGAGTGCCACACTGGGGCCTCCACGACGCCAAGGAGGATCACCATGGCCAGCGACACCGCCTCAACGCCCGATGACGCACAGCCGGACGAGTCAGATGTAAAACGCAAATTCCGCGAAGCCCTGGATAAAAAACACGCCCATGGCGGTGCCGATGTCTCTGACCATTCCGAGAAAGGCAAGGTCGCCCAGTCGTCCGATGCCAAGACCAGTGGCGCTCAGCAAATGTTTCGTCGCAAGAGCGGCTGAGCGCCCAGGGGCCTAGCGGGTATAGCCGGCGGCGAACTCCACCAGCGTTCGCACGCCGGCACCCGTTCCGCCTTTCGGGGTGTGACCGTGCGGGGAACCGTCGTTGAACGCGGGTCCGGCGATATCCAGGTGAGCCCACGGCAGCGGCTCCCCGCTGGCATCTTTACCGACGAACTCGGCCAGGAAGGTCGCCGCGATCATGGCCCCGCCAGCGCGATCGCCGGTGTGCTTGATGTCGGCCACGTGGGAGTCCATGCTGGTGCGCAACTCTTCGGCCAATGGCAGCGGCCATGCGCTCTCGCCTGCCTGGGCGGCGCCGGCCAACGCGCGCCCGATGACGGCCGCGTTGTTGCCCATGACGCCAAAGGTGCGCTCGCCCAAGGCGACCGTGCACGCTCCCGTGAGCGTGGCGATGTCCACGATGGCATCCGGTTGGCTCTCGGAGGCCAAGGCCAAACCGTCGGCCATGACCAAACGCCCTTCGGCATCGGTATTGATGATCTCGACGCTCTTGCCGCCCCGCATGGTGACCACATCTCCAGGGCGCTGCGCCAAGTCGCCGGTCATGTTCTCGGCGAGGCAGAGGTAGCCGGTCACCGCGACGGGCAAGCCAAGTTGGGCGATCGCAAAGATGGCGGCGGCCACCGCCGCCGCGCCCCCCATGTCGCACTTCATCGTCACCATCCCAGTGGCCGGCTTGAGGCACAGGCCGCCAGAGTCGAAGGTGATCCCCTTGCCGACAAAGGCGAGGGACGCTTTGGCCCCTCGAGGTGCATACTTCATCGTCACTAGGGCCGGACCTTGAGCAGAGCCTCGGCCAACTCCCACGATTCCTCCGCATCCTTCAGCGATCAGACGTTCGGTATTCCATACCTCGACCCTGACTTCTTTGGAGGCCCGACGCGTCACGGAGGTGGCGAATGACTCGGGATACAACGCGTTCGGGGGCGTGTTCACCAAATCGCGTGCGTACGTGACTGCCTCTGCGAGGACCCCGAGGCGCAGAACGAGTGCCTTGGAGTCTTTGTTGCGCGGCTTGAGGCCGGGAAGGACAACTTCCCTGAGCGGCTCCTTCGCCGAGCTCTTCTTGCCTTCTCCGAAGAAGGTCGCAAAGGTGTAGGTACCGAGCAGGGCTCCCTCACCGGTGGCCGCTAGCTGCTCAGGTGTCGCGCCGCCGAGGGCAAAGACAGCCTTGCCTTTGCCACTCAGCGCTCGAGCAGCCACCCCCGCGGCTCGGCGAAGGCGTTCGACGGCATCGGGAGTGCTGACCCCGTGGCGAGTGGCGTCGCTGCCCGTGCCGATGACGAGCACCAGGGGTGCGTTCACTTTTGACACACCAGCGATCCGAATGACTTCATCGGCAGAGCCCTGCGCTCCGAGGGCAACCAACGTCGCGTTGATGGAGGCAGCGACTCCGCGGGGTAGGTCGATTCCGTCGACGAGATGTGCCTGACCTTTCACCGAAACCGAGGCCAGCACGAGGGCATCGCAGGCGAGCGTCGCCGGGTGGCCATCTGAGACAGACAGGGCGCTGCGGGGTGTCGACATCGGGCGTTCCTCCTAGAGAGTGATGTGCAGTTCTGAGCGTGTGGCGACCTTAGCCGAACGCCTGGCGATACAGTCCAGGGCATGACTGCAACCCCGGCCAAGAGCTCGCCGCTACACGACCAACACGTGGCCTTGGGGGCCAAGATGGCCGACTTCGGTGGCTGGTCGATGCCCATCGAGTATTCGGGCGCCGGGGTTGTGGCCGAGCACGCCGCCGTCCGCGAGCGAGTGGGCATCTTCGATGTGTCGCACCTAGGTAAGGCCCTGGTGAGCGGCCTGGGTGCGGTGGACTTCATCAATGGAACGTTGACGAACGACATACATCGTATAGAGGCTGGGTCGGCCCAATACACGATGTGTTGCGCAGACGATGGGGGAGTGATCGATGACCTGATCGCCTACCGGGTCAGTAACGATGAGGTCTTCCTCATGCCCAACGCGGCCAATACGTCCGGCGTCGTTGCTGCATTGCACGACGCGGCGCCCGCCGGGATCACCGTGACGGGACAGCACGACGACTATGTGGTGATCGCGGTGCAGGGGCCGCGAAGCGAGGCAGTGCTCGCTCGCGTGGGATTGCCCACGAGTCACGGTTACATGACCTTCGTTGACGCTGACCTCGACGGTGCGACTGTGCGTGTGTGCCGTACCGGGTACACCGGGGAACGGGGGTATGAATTGGTGGCACGCTCCAGCCATGCGCAGGCTTTGTGGCGCTCACTGGTGGACGCCGTCACGGCCCAGGACGGATTGGTGTGCGGCCTCGGCGCTCGAGACACGTTGCGCACCGAGATGGGGTACGCCCTGCACGGGCACGAACTCAGTCCCGATATCTCGCCGGTGATGGCCCGGACCGGGTGGGCCGTCGGGTGGGACAAACCGCAGTTCTGGGGCAAGGAGGCTCTGCTCGTTCAGCGCCGAGAGAAGACGGGACCGATCTTGGCCGGGCTCCTCACCACCGGGCGCGGCATCCCACGGCCCGAGTGCACGGTCAAAGACGCAGAGGGTCTGCTCGTGGGTGTCGTAACCTCTGGGACGTTTTCTCCGACTCTCAAACAAGGCATCGCCTTAGCCCTGCTGGACAGATCCGTTCAGGTAGGCAGCGAGGTCAGTGTCGAGGTGCGCGGTCGTCTTATCGCGGCTCAGGTCGTGCGACCGCCCTTCGTGGCGCTCAAGACGCGCTGAGCCTCGACGGCGCGCTCAGCGCGGAGTGATGGGTGCAGGTGGTTTTGCAGCGAGAAACCATAGGGGATCTTTTAGGATGAGGTCATGGCTGAACAACACCACTGGTTGTATGCGGACGCGTCCGGGCAGGCGATGAATCTGCAGACTCTCCCAGATACCGAATTTCCCAACCGCGCGGATGCCGAGGCGTGGTTTGCCGAAGACTGGCAGGAGGTTGCAGACGCTGGAGTGGCCACCGTGACGCTTATGTGCGGCGATGATGTGGTCTACGGGCCGATGAGCCTGAGTCCGTAGGCGGCGCCGCAGCCCGGTCAGCGGCGACGCCGACGTGACGTCACTTAGGCGACGTCACTTAGAGGCGACGCCGCAATTCCGCGCCCCGCTCGACGCAGGCCCGAGGCACTCGCGACATACGCATCTGAAACGACCGAAGCACCACGTAGGAGGCCGCTCCCTTAGGCGGATCGACATCGAACGTTTTCACAAACGCGGTTCTGGTGCGTCGCCACAACAGAATGGCATCGACAAGTCCGAAGAGAATGAGTCCGTAGGCGCCAGCAAACATGATGTACTGAATGTAGGAAACGCTGATCAAACTAGCAGCCAAGATGAGCAACATCAAAGGTATAAGAACTTCACCTATGTTCCACCGCCGGTCAACGGCGTCCCTGAGGAACCTTTTCTCTGGGCCCCGGTCTCTTGCCGCCAAGTAGGCTTGGTCACCGCGGAGCATGCCCTCTCGCGCCTTGGCTCGCTTCGCCTTCAGCTTCTGTTTTTGCTCCTTGGTGGCACCTTTGGCGTCCGCCACGAGGGGGCGACGCAGCGCCGCCTGGGATTCACGCCGCTTCGGCGTAGCGCGACCCTTGCCCGCGGTTGTGCGGTTAGCAGACATAGGAGCAACCTCGACGGCATTGCTCGAGGAGGTCACGGGGGCATCTGTTTTTTTGCGGAACGGCACTGGGTGAGTCTACGTGCTCGCCCGGGCCTCGATAGGCTTGTGCGATGGATTTCGAGGGTGACGGCGGCGTTCTAGGCCCCAGTGGTGCCCGGCTGGCCGAGCTGAGGGCGATCGTCGCGGATCTCATGCCGCAGGTGCGTCGCGACCTGGAAGGTTTGGCTCGTATCGAGTCGGTCTCGCTTCCGGCCTTTGACCAGCGGCACGTCGACGACAGTGCCGAAGCCGTCGCTAAGTTGTTGGCTGCGGAGGGCATGCGTGTTCAGATTGTCCGCGAAGGGGGCCGCCCGGCAGTCATCGGTCACCTCGACGGTCCCCCCGGTGCACCCACGGTGCTGCTCTACGCCCATCACGATGTGCAGCCTCCAGGGGACGACGACGAGTGGGACAGTCCGCCTTTTGAGCCCACCCAGCGTGGCGAGCGCATCTACGGAAGGGGTATCGCCGACGACAAGGCCGGGGTGATGGCCCACGTGGCGTCCATACGTGCTCACCTTGGTGCCCCGCCGGTGGGGGTAACGGTCTTCGTCGAAGGAGAAGAGGAGATCGCATCGGGCAGCCTTCCGCAGATCTTGGACGCGTATCGCGAGGAGTTGCGGGCCGACGCCATTGTGTTGGCGGATTCGCATAACTGGAAGGTCGGCATACCCGCGCTGACGACGACATTGCGTGGCCTCGTCAGGGTGGTGATCACGGTGCGGACCCTCGACCATGGCGTCCACTCGGGCCTCTATGGCGGGGCGGTGCCCGATGGGCTCACCGCCCTATGCCGCTTGATCGCGACGCTCCACGACGAGGCAGGGGATGTGGCGGTGCAGGGTTTGATGCGTTCCGCTGCAGCGGATCTCACTTACACGCAGGACGATCTGCGTTCGGACTCTTCCCTCAGCGCTGGGGTGTCGCCGATCGGGACCGGATCCCTGCTGTCGCGGATGTGGACCCATCCGTCGATGACGGTCATCGGGATCGATGCGCCCAGCGTCGATCGGGCGGCCAACCTGTTGACTCCGGTAGGCCGAGCCAAACTCTCCATGCGGATTCACCCCGATGAGAACCCACAGCATGCGTTTGCAGCATTGCGCGAGCATCTGCAGCGCCACGTGCCGTGGGGCGCAGTCCTCGACGTCGAACTCGACGATCAAGGAGCGGGGTTCAGCGCTACCGCTGACGGGCCGATGTATGCCCAGGCCCGCGCAGCGTTCGAAGACGCATGGGGCGTGCCTCCGGTGGACATTGGGGTCGGTGGTTCCATCCCCTTCGTGGCCAGCTTCGCCGAGCAGTATCCCGATGCGGCCATACTGGTGACAGGCGTGGAGGACCCGGACACACGCGCGCACGCTGCCAATGAGAGTTTGCACTTGGGGGAATTCGAACGGGTATGCCTCGCCGAGGCGCTTCTCTTGGAGCGGCTCGCCACCACCACGACCGATCAGGAAGAGCGCCGATGAGCCCCACGAGTTACGTCGAGAACACCTACGAGCGTGATGCGCGGTACATCCCCGAGCGCATTACGGCCAACGGACAACCCAACGGGTATGCGGTCGAGCTCGGCCGATACCGGCTGGTCGTCTCCAGGGCTTGCCCATGGGCGCACCGCACGGTCATCGCCCGTCGGCTGCTAGGTCTTGAGCAGGCGCTGCCGATGGGGATCTGCGGGCCGGTGCACGGAGACGAGAGCTGGACCTTCGACCTTGACCCAGGGGAGGTGGATCCGGTCTTGGGCATCCCCCAACTCAGAGACGCCTACGAGGCCCGACCGCAGGGCTATAAGCCGGCGGTGACCGTGCCTGCCATCGTCGAGGTCTCCACCGGCCAAGTCGTCACCAACGACTACCTGGCAATGACGCGAGACTTCAGCACCCAGTGGGCGGCTCTGCATCGCACCGGGGCTCCTGACCTGTACCCACCGGAACTGCGCGAAGAGATCGAAGAGGTGTCTTCGGTGGTGTACACCGATGTGAACAATGCGGTCTACGAATGCGGATTCGCGGGCACGCAGGCTTCTTACGACGTGGCATACGAAAAACTGTTTGCCCGACTGGATTGGCTCAGTGAACGCTTGAGCACGCGGCGATACCTGGTCGGTGACCACATCACCGAGGCGGATATTCGCCTGTGGCCAACGCTGGTGCGATTCGATGCGGTCTACCACGGGCATTTCAAATGCAACCGAAACCTGTTGGCTGACATGCCGGTTTTGCATGCTTATGCGCGTGATCTCTTTGCGACCCCCGGATTCGGCGACACCGTCGACTTCGATCACATCAAAGCCCACTACTACGTCTGCCAAGCGGACATCAATCCGACGGGGGTCATTCCGCGCGGACCCTCGCTCAGCGGTTGGCTGAAGCCTCACGATCGCGATCAACTCGGTGGCAGGCCGTTCGGCGGCGGCACACCGCCGGGGCCTCCGCTTGCTGCTGAGCGCGTCCCGTCGTTGACCTAAGGACATTACGATTGCCCACCATGTCCAACCCTCGTGCCACTGCCCCTGATGTTGTCGCTGCTGATGTGTCCACCGCCGACCCGACTCCCGGATCAGCCGCCGACGCGCTAGAGCAGGCATCGTCGGGTGCCTCGCTGCAACGAACCGTCGCCCGGTCGGCGCAGATCGAGCAACAAATCAAGGTCGACCCCGGTCGTTTTCGAGTGCTGACGGGGGACCGCCCCACCGGCAATCTGCACCTCGGGCACTACTTCGGAACGTTAGCCAACCGGGTGGTCTTGCAACGTCAAGGTGTCGAGACCCTCATCCTGATCGCCGACTATCAGGTCATCGCCGATCGCGATGGTGTGGGGCAGCTTCGCGATCGGGTCTACTCCCTGCTGGCCGACTATTTGTCGATTGGGTTGGATCCCGACGAGACGACGATCTTCACCCACTCGAGCATCCCCGAGCTCAACCAGTTGATGCTGCCGTTCTTGTCGTTGGTCACCGAGGCTGAGTTGCGCCGCAACCCCACCGTGAAGGCTGAGTCCGACGACACCGGCGGGCGGCCGATGTCGGGGTTGCTCTTGACGTACCCCGTGCACCAGGCCGCCGACATTCTTTTCTGCAAGGCCAACCTCGTGCCGGTGGGCAAGGATCAGCTCCCGCACCTCGAGCAAGCGCGGGTGGTGGCCCGCCGCTTCGATGAGCGCTACGGCCGCGCCGATCTCGCGCACCCCGTGTTCCGTGAGCCTGAGGCGTTGTTGTCGTCGGCGGCCAATCTGTTGGGCACCGACGGCACCAAGATGAGCAAATCGAAGGGCAACACCATCGAGTTGGGAATGGATGCAGACGCCACCGCCGTGGTCCTGAAGAAGGCCGTGACGGACTCGCAGCGGCACATCACCTTCGATCCGCAAAGCCGTCCGGAAGTCTCCAACCTTGTGCTGTTGGCTGCTCTATCCAGCGGACGGAAGCCACAGGAGGTGGCCGCAGAGATTGGTGACGCGGGGTCCGGGGCGTTGAAGAGGGTGGTGACCGAGGCCGTCAACGATCACTTCGCCCCGATCCGAGCCCGCCGAGCCGAGTTCGCTGCCGATCCGGCATACCTGCAGTCGGTGCTCGCGCGTGGCAACGAGCGCGCGCGGGACATTGCCGCCACGACGCTTGATCAAGTGCGTGCCGCCATGTCTATGAAGTACTGAGCAGGCGGACAACGATGCGCATCGTCGTCATCGCCGACCGCTTCGGGCCGGGCGCAGAGCTCAGCGCCCGGGCTATCGCCAACGACATCTCGGCGGGCTGGTCCGCCACCGCACCCCACGACAGTGTCGAGGCCATCGCGCTCAGTGATGGAAGCGCCGGTTTCGTGGACGCCCTCGCGGATGTCGCCACGCACACCGAGCCCGTGGTGATCGACGGCCCCTTCCGCGACGGCCTCGCTGACACCGGGCCAGTCCCTGCGCAGATCGGTCTCGTGGGCCAGACCGCATACGTCGAAGCGGCGCACGTGCTTGGTATGCACCTCGCGCCACCCGATGTTCCGGTGTCTGAGGTGCTGAGCGCGAGCAGCGCTGGCCTCGGTGACTTGCTGATTGCGGCACGCAATACCGGTGCCCGGCGCATCGTGGTGGGGGTCGGTCTCGACCTCGCTTCCCACGATGGTGGCCGGGGGGTGTTGATGGCCTTGGGCGCGGGGGAACAACTCGAGAACCTGCGCACCGTCCGTGAGGAGTGGGCTGGGGTGTCCTTGGTGCTGGCCACCGCGTCCCAGATGCCGCTCACGGGATTCCACGGGGCCAGCGCTGCGCTCACCAGTGAACGCGGGGTGCCCGGTGAGCTGTCGCAAAACTACGAGTCCCTGATCGGTCGCTTCACCGAACTCGTCGATGCTGCCCTTGGCGGCCCGGGGCCGCCAGATTTGCTCACTGGCGCCCCGCGTCGCCGCGAGCGAGTGCCTGGCGCGGGAGTAGGTGGTGGTGTCGGATACGCGCTGCAGATCCTCGGCGCGCGCACCGCGCCAGGGTCAGCGTTTCTTTTGGAAGAGCTCGACGTCACGTCGAGGTTGATGGGGTCCTTGGTGGTGATCGCAACGGCGAGGTACGACTGGCACTGCGTCGCTGAAGGGGTCGTCGCCGAAGCAGCCAAGGCCGCGCTCGCAGCGGCCTCGCCGACCGTGCTCTTGGCTCGCGAGGTGTTCGTGGGACGGCGTGAGGGTATGTCGCTCGGCATCAGCGGGTCGTATGCCGCGCCTGCGGGGGGGAGCATGCGCGATCTTGGTGCCCGCGTCGCACGCACCTGGTCGCCGCCACCGACGAGCCTGTAAGCATGGCACTGGAGGCTGGTCGGTCCGCGGACGGATACGATGGGTTCGGTACGGGAACAAGGTGCCGATCCGGCAGCGTTGACCAGCGACTAGTACAGCCCCGAAAAGATAGGACCCAGGCCATGAGCGTTCAGGACACCCAGACCGAAACCACGTCGAGCGACAGCACCACCGAAGCCGATCACGGGGTGCTGCTGACCGACCTCGCTGCGGGTAAGGTCAAGAGTTTGCTGGCCCAAGAGGGCCGTGACGACCTGCGTCTTCGTATCGGCGTGCAGCCCGGTGGCTGTTCAGGATTGATCTACCAGTTGTACTTCGACGAGCGCTCGCTCGACGGCGACCTGCTCCGTGACTTCGACGGCGTCGACGTGGTGGTGGACCGGATGAGCGCCCCCTACCTTGACGGTGCCACCATTGACTTCGCTGACTCCATTGAGAAGCAGGGCTTCACGATCGACAACCCCAACGCGGGGAGTTCGTGCGCGTGCGGAGACTCGTTCAGCTGATCGCTGCGCGCTGCAGGTAGGTTCAGAGGATGAAATTTGCTGTTTGCGGATCGATCGCGACCGACAACCTCATGACCTACCAAGGTCGCTTCGCGGATTCGCTGGTCCCGGCCGAGTTGCATCACATCTCTCTATCTTTCTTGGTCGACGACCTGCAGGTGCGCCGGGGTGGCGTGGCTGCGAACGTGTCCTTTGGGATGGCCAAGTTAGGTCATAAGCCAATCCTTGTGGGGGCGGTCGGCGAGGACTTCACGTCTTACCGTTCGTGGCTCGAGCGTCACGGCGTGAACTGCCTACACTTGCTGGTCTCAGACGTCCGGCACACCGCGCGGTTCATCGTGACCACCGATACGGACATGGCGCAGATCGCGAGTTTCTACGCCGGTGCCATGAGCGAAGCGCGCAATATCGAGTTGGGGCCCATCCTTGACTCGGCCGGTGCTCTGGATTTCGTGCTGATTAGTCCCGATGACCCACAAGCCATGCTGCGGCACAGTGCTGAGTGCCGCACTCGTGGGTTGCCCTTCGGCTCAGACCCCTCGCAACAACTTGCCTTCATGGATGGCGCATCGATACGTCGCCTCGTGGACGGTGCAGCCTATCTCTTTACCAACGAGTACGAAGCAGCGCTGACGGAGCAAAAGACCGGTTGGGACAGCGCCGAGATCTTGCGCAGGGTCGGCACCCGGGTCATCACTCGCGGCAAGGATGGCTGCAGCATTATCAGTGCCGACGCGGAGCAGATCGACGTCGGTATTGCTGGCGAGGTCACTCCGGTGGACCCGACGGGAGTAGGTGATGGCTTCCGGGCCGGGTTCCTTGCCGGACTGGCCTGGGGACTGTCTCACCAGCGGTGCGCGCAACTCGGGTCGACGGTGGCTTCTTACGTGCTCGCCTCGGTCGGCACCCAGGAGTATGACGTGGACCGCGACGTCTTCTTGGCTCGATTTGCGCAGAGCTATGGACAGGGCGCGGCGCAGGAAATCGAGCCGCACTTGGGTCGTGATCGCTAAGACCCCGCCCGTTGGCTCGCCGGTTGATCTGGGTGCCAGCAGGTGGGTGTTCGATCCGCGTGGCGGGCCACCCGACGAAGATTTGATCGCTGTGGGTGCCGACCTGCACCCACAAACCCTCGTGGCTGCCTATCGACGTGGGTTGTTTCCAATGGGCGTGGGAGCCGACGGCGCGGGCCCGATCGGGTGGTGGTGCCCCAACCCTCGAGGTGTCCTCGAGTCGGGCGATCTGCATATCTCACGGTCCCTGCTGCGCTCCTTGCGCCACTTTGACATCCGAATCGACACCTCTTTCGAGGTGGTTGTCAATAAGTGTGCAGATGAGCGGCGACCGGGGCGATGGATCACCGGCGACATTGCCACAGCCTACGCGGCTCTGCACGAACTTGGTTGGGCTCACAGCATCGAGGCGTGGCGCGACGATGGCTTGGTGGGGGGCTTGTATGGGGTATCCATCGGAGGGTTGTTTGCGGGAGAGTCGATGTTTCACACCTGCACGGATGCTTCCAAAGCCGCGCTCGTAGGGCTGGTGCAGCACCTCGAAGGCCTCGATGCCGTGCAGTCGCCGTGGCTGGTGGATGTGCAATGGCATACCCCGCATTTGGGATCGCTCGGAGTCCGCGAGGTCAGTCGGGAGCGGTATCTCGACCAGGTGGCAACCTTGGTCGAGCAACCACACCGGTGGCCGGGGGCCAGACATGGCACACCCACCGGCCACGGGGGAGCCTCGGCGGGGTAGCATTTGAGCAGTTCAAGCTAGGCGACGACTGTGAGGTGTGCTGTGCGACGAAAGAATGAGCAGGCTCGAGGCCGTATGTGGCGCCTGGTGTCTACTGCCGGTGCAAGCGCTTTTGCGGTCTTGGTCTTGTCGGGATGCGGTGCTGTGGTGGAGCGAGGCTTCCTGCCAGCGCCAATCACCACCGAGGGAGCCGACATCACCAGTTTCTGGAACTCGACATGGATCGCTGCTTTGGCCGTCGGAGTCCTTGTCTGGGGTCTGATTCTGTGGTGCATGGTCGCCTACCGTCGCCGTAGCGCTGACCAGCCGCTTCCTCCGCAGATCCGCTACAACGTTCCCTTGGAGATTCTCTACACCGTTGTACCGCTGCTGATGGTGGCCGTGCTCTTCGGTAAGACGGTCCAGATCGAAAGCGACATGCTCGACACCTCTGAGCCAGCCGATGTTGTCGTCAACGTCGCGGCCAAGAAGTGGAGTTGGGACTTCAACTACATCAACGAAGATGTGTACGTCCGTGGGGTGCAGCCCGAAAACATGAACGCCGGGTTGCCGGGGGTCGTTGACGAGTTGCCGATGTTGACGCTGCCCGTTGACACCCGAGTCGAATTTGTGTTGACCTCGCGGGACGTTATCCACTCTTTCTGGGTGCCTCAGTTCTTGCGCAAACTTGACATGGTTCCTGGCCGCGTCAACACGTTTCAGGTGGTGACGAGCGAAGAAGGCGTTTTCCAAGGCAAGTGCGCCGAACTGTGCGGGGCCTACCACTCCCAGATGCTCTTCCAGGTCGAGATCGTCTCGCAGGCCGAGTACGACGCCGCGATTGCTGCCTTACGCGACAAAGGCCAATCGGGCCAGTTGGGGCCTGACCTCAACCTCTACCCGCTTCAGGGTGACCAAGAATCGAAGCTTCCGGAGGGGAGTAAATAATGGCAACCATCGTTGGGCCCGATACGCGGACCGCCGCCGACTCCGGCCCCCCTCCCCAAGATCCGCACCGTAACTACGGGGCATTGTTCGTCAAGGTCATCACGACCACGGACCACAAGATCATTGGCAATTTGTACTTCGTCACGTCGTTCATTTTCTTCATGCTCGGCGGCCTGATGGCTCTAGTGATTCGCGCCGAGCTGTTTGAGCCTGGGCTGCAGGTCGTGGACAACTCTGAGCAGTACAACCAGATGTTCACCATGCATGGCACGATCATGCTGCTGCTCTTTGCGACGCCTCTGTTCGCCGGGTTCGCCAACGCTTTGATGCCGCTTCAGATCGGTGCCCCAGACGTGGCCTTCCCGAGGTTGAACATGTTTGCCTACTGGCTGTACCTCTTCGGTGGCCTTATTGCTTCTGCCGGCTTCCTAACGCCCAGCGGCGCTGCTGCGTTCGGTTGGTTCGCCTATCAGCCACTTGCTGGGGCGGCACACAGCCCCGGGCTCGGCGGTGACCTGTGGGTCATGGGTCTAGCCCTCGGCGGGTTCGGCACCATCCTCGGCTCGGTGAACTTCATCACCACCATCATCTGCATGCGCGCCCCCGGCATGACGATGTTCCGGATGCCGATCTTCACGTGGACCGTGCTGGTGACCTCGTTGCTGGCCATCATGGTCTTCCCGGTGTTGGCTGCTGCGCTCTTCGGTATGGCGGCCGACCGCATGCTTGGTGCTCAGATCTTCAACCCGACCTACGGAGGGGCGATGCTATGGCAACACCTCTTCTGGTTCTTTGGTCACCCTGAGGTCTACATCATTGCTCTGCCCTTCTTTGGCATCATCTCTGAGATCCTGCCGGTGTTTAGCCGAAAGCCGCTGTTTGGCTACAAGACGCTGGTCTTCGCGACAATCGCGATTGCTGCTCTGTCGATCAGCGTGTGGGCACACCACATGTACGCCACCGGCGCGGTTCTCCTACCCTTCTTCGCAGTCATGACCATGTTGATTGCCGTCCCCACGGGTGTGAAGTTCTTCAACTGGATTGGCACCATGTGGGGAGGCACGCTCGTCTACGACACCCCGATGATCTGGTCGATCGGCTTCCTCGTGACCTTCCTCTTTGGTGGCCTGACCGGTGTCATCCTGGCCAGCCCGGCCTTGGACTTCCACCTCAGCGATTCCTACTTCGTGGTGGCGCACTTCCACTACGTTGTGTTCGGGACCGTCGTCTTTGCGATGTTCGCCGGTTTCTACTTCTGGTGGCCCAAGTTCACTGGCCACATGCTGGACGAGCGACTGGGCAAGATCCACTTCTGGCTACTGTTCATCGGTTTCCACGGCACCTTCTTGATCCAGCACTGGTTGGGTGTCTTCGGTATGCCGCGACGCTACGCGGATTACCTGCCTGAGGATGATTTCACCTGGATGAACCAGATTTCGACGGTCTTCTCGTTCGTCCTTGCCGTCTCGACCCTCCCCTTCCTCTACAACGCGTGGAAAAGCTTCCAAACGCCCAAGGTCGAGGTCGACGATCCCTGGGAGTACGGCATGTCACTGGAATGGGCGACATCGTGCCCTCCTCCGCGACACAACTACACGTCCATCCCGCGTATTCGCTCAGAACGCCCGGCTTTCGACCTCCATCACCCGAACGTGGCTACGCTCGAGTCGCCTGAGCCAGACAAGAGCGTGATGGAAGAATTGCTGGGTGGGCCCGACACGGACCCCCAAGGAAACGTCGGTACCACACACGGCGGCACGTACGGCCACAAGAACCGTAGAGACTAAGCGAAGGGCCAGACCATGAAAGCCGAGACCAAACTCTTCGCCATCCTGATCCCCTTCTTTGTGCTGATGTCAGTGATTTACGGTTACTTCACCGACTTCGGTGAGTTGGTTGGATTCACCGGATTGATTCTGACTGGTGCGCTCTGCGCCTTCGTGGCGTTTTACCTGTGGCTGACTGCTCGAAAACTTGATCTCCGGCCTGAAGACAATCTGCACGGCGAAATTGCGGAGCAGGCTGGCGACTTTGGTTTTTTCAGCCCGCATTCATGGTGGCCACTATTGCTGGCGCTCACTGCGGCCGCTCTCTTTTTGGGCGTGGCGATCGGTTGGTGGATGTTCGTCATTGCTGCACCTTTTGCTGCCTACGCGACCGTGGGTTGGACCTTTGAGTACTTCCGTGGGGAAAAAGCCGTCTGATCGGTGTTTGCCCAACGGTCGCGCGGTGGCGAGGTGTTACGAATCTGCTCTGAGTGGTAGTAGACGTCAATTCGTAGACGAACGAATTCAACAGTCGTGAATACCTCGAGCATCTGGTCAACACCAGTGGGACATTCAACCCGGGTAGTGGTTGCTCTGTGTGCCGGGTTGCCGCACCCTGGGGCGTGCGCAGTGCGCCACACGTAAGGCGGCATGCGCTCGCGTGTCCTTCCGCCTCCCTCGCCGCCTGAACCATTGCCCTCCATGGTGGAAACGTTACAGGCTCAACCCAACCTGCCGGAGGAGGTTCTCCGCCCGGCCCAGGTCGGTGAGAACGTCTGCCGCCGATCTTTCCTTGACAAGGAGGCCGACGCCTTGTCCGGCGTAGAGGTATGCAGTCTCGTAATCCTCCTCTTCACGGGCGGCGGTGAGCTGTTGGGCAGCGGCGTCGTCGTGGGCGAGGGCATCGAGCCGGTCGTGCCACTGGTCGTAGAAGGGGTTTCGGAGGCTGCGACCACCGTACTCGGGTGGCCAGCCGAGTCTTTGCGCTACGTCAAACACGCGACCGTAGACGGTCTGGCCGTGCTGCGCCGCGAGTAACTGGGCTCGGGCGCTCGTGCTGGTCGCCGCTTCGCTGACGGTGAGTAGGGCGGTGCCGACCCACGCGCCGACAGCGCCAGCGGCTAGCACTGCGGCCAGGCCTCTAGCTGTGCCGATCCCGCCCGCCGCGACGACGGGGACGTCGACGACGTCCAGAACAGCCTGCAGCAGCGGCATCAAGGCGACTTCATTTCGCCCGTGTCCACCGGCCTCGGAGCCGCGAGCCACAATGAAGTCTGCGCCTGCGCGCTCGGCACGACGTGCCTCATCGACGTTGCCGACCTGCACGGTCACCGGTATGCCGGCCTGCGCAAGTCGAGCGACATGAGGGGCGAAGTCCCCGAAGCTGACCGAAACCAGGTTGGGCCGCAATTCCAGCACCGTCGCGAGCTGTGCGTCATCCCGGTCCAGTGCCCACGCCATGAGGCCTATTCCGTGCACCCGTCGACCCCTCGCATTGGTCAGGCCAGTGGTGGACTGTCCCGCAGCGACAGCCGCTTGCTCACGGATCCACGACCCAGAGCGAGATCCATCGACACCAATCATGCCTAGCCCACCCCCGGCCGAGACGGCACCCGCCAGCCGTCCATCCCCAGGCCCGGCCATGGGTGCCCCAATAACGGGAACAGTCAGGTCGAACAATTCAGTCAACCACGTTCGAATCATGTGATGAAAGCCTCTCTAGACGAGTTTCCAGCTGTGGCATCTAACTGTGCATCGAAGGACATAACGCTCTCCGCGCCGCCACCACTGAACAAACTCAATGTAGCCCAATGGGTAAGACTCTCCGACGTAGTCCGTGCCCGGATCGGGTGCACTAGTCTCATAACTGGTAGCCGCGATCGGCAGGCAGTCAGCCCCAGCCGAGAGCGTGGACTCGCTCCTCGTCGATACCGAAGTAGTGGGCAACCTCATGCAACACGGTCACCCCGATCTCGTCAACGAGTTCTTCGCGGCTGGCACACATGCGGCTGAGGGGGCCTCGGAAGAGGGTGATGCGGTCCGGAAGGTCGCCACCCCACACATCGTCCCGTTCGGTGAGGGGAACCCCGTCGTACATACCGAGCAGTTCGGGCTCATCCTCGGGTGGCTCATCGGCCACTAGGAAGACCACGTTGTCGAGAATTCCCTGTAAAGGGCTGGGAATGGTCCCCAAGGCATCTGCGATGGCGTCATCGAATTCAGCATCCGAGAGAGGGGAGTGATCGCTCATAGTCAGTCTCATGAAATGTGGCGGCGAGACAATCCTCGCCGCCACATTGCAATCATCGTGCACTTTTAGCGCAGTGAACTTTCTTCGATCGCTGCTGGCTCGCCGGGAGCTGAGTTGACTGGTTCACTGAGCTGAGGGAATGACTCCGGCATTGCGTCGTGCTCGCCATGTGAATGTGCCGCGGCCAACTCTGCCGGAGTAACCGGTTGCAACTGATCGCGGAAGTAGAAGTCCGAGAGGGCTCTACGCGCTCGGTTACCGATGGGCTGAGGCTTGCGGACACCGTGGTCGTCCACTTGGGCACCTTGCTCCAAAGCCAAGGGGTACTGGGCCTCATGCTGAACCAGCGTCCATCGCGTATATGGGTCCAGCGGCTCGTGAACCTCGTAGAACTCGCCCTCGGGCGTCCTTATGATCCGGCCAGACTCTGTGCCATGCAACACCATGTCCCGGTCTGCGCGCTGCAACGAGAGGCAGAGGCGCTTGACGACCACGAAGGTGATGATAGGAGCAATGAAGAACATGGCCCTAAAGAACATCGTCAGGTCGTTAATGGACAGGTTCAGTTTGATCGCCAAGATGTCGTTGACAGAAGCCATTGCAAGGAAGAGATAGATCGAGATGGCGGCCGCACCAACGGCGGTTCGTACCGGCGCATTACGTGGACGATCGAGCAGGTGATGCTCTCGCTTGTCACCGGTCACCCACGACTCGACGAAGGGATAGACACCGCAGATCACCCACACCAGCGGCAACAGCACAAGCGAGCCAAGGAAGATGTTGAAACTCCATGTCGTGCCAAAGACACTGAATTCGAGCCAGCCAGGCAGCAGTCGCAACGCACCGTCGGAGAACCACATGTAGAAGTCAGGCTGAGAGCCAGCAGTGACCTGCGTTGGGTTGTACGGGCCAAAGACCCACACCGGGTTAATCTGCACGACTGCTGAGATGAAAGCCGTAATCCCGAAGACGATAAAGAAGAAGCCACCAGCCTTGGCCATGTACACGGGCATCAACGGGAAGCCGACGACGTTGTTGTCGGTCCGACCCGGCCCGGGGTACTGAGTGTGCTTGTGCACCGCGACGAGCACGATGTGCACCGTGAATAGGCCGACCAACAGGGCTGGGATCAGCAGAACGTGGGCGATGTACAACCGCGGAATGATGGCCTCGCCAGGGAAGGGGCCCCCGAACACGTATGAGGTCATGTAGCTGCCGATGACGGGAGCGGATTGCATAAAGCCCTGCATGGCACGGATGCCCGTGCCCGAGAGCAGATCGTCGGGGAGGGAGTATCCAGCGAAACCCTCGATGATGGCCAGGAGGGACAAGACAGTTCCGATGACCCAGTTGATCTCGCGCGGCTTGCGGAAGGCTCCGGTGAAGAACACGCGCGCCATGTGGAGCGCGATGCCGACGACGAAGAGCAGTGCCGCCCAGTGGTGGAGTTGGCGGATCAGCAGCCCGCCCTTGATGTCGAACGAAATGTCGAGCGTTGACGCATAGGCCTCGCTCATCGCGATGCCTTTGAGCGGTACATAGGAGCCGTTGTATTCGACTTCGCCCATGCTAGGGATGTACCAGAAGGTTAAGAAGGTCCCGGTGATGAGGCAGATGACCATCGAGTACATGGCAACTTCGCCCAAAAGGAATGACCAGTGGTCTGGGAAGACCTTACGCAGAAGAAACTTCATTCCCTTGGCAGTGCCTACGCGCTCGTCCGTCCAAATGATCGGTTTGGCGAGCGCGGGTTTGTCATTGTCGACGGCTTGGCTTTGTGTGGTGCTGGTTGAAGCGTCAGTGCGAACGGCACTGGCCCCCTGCGGCACTCTGGATGTTGTAGACATCAGTCACGCTCCCAGAAACTTGGTCCTACGGGTTCGGCGAACCCATCGGCAGCCACGAGGTAGCCCTCGGCGTCGACGGTGATCTTCAATTGCGGAAGGGCCCTCTTCGCTGGCCCGAAAATAACTTTGCAGTCCTGAGTCATGTCGAAAGTCGACTGGTGACACGGACATAAGAGGTGGTGGGTCTGCTGCTCATAGAGGGCAACGGGGCAACCCACGTGAGTGCAGACCTTGGAGTAGGCCAGGATGCCCTCGAAGCCCCAGTCCAGGGACTTCTGGCTCTGGACAACCTCAGGGTCAAGACGAACCAAGATGACCTGGTCCTCGGCCTGGGCTTCGAGAATCTCGTGTGGCGTAAGCTCTTCTTCAGCCTGCTCGCCGATGAAGCCCTCGGGCAGGATGTGAACGACAGAGCCGATGGTCACGTCCGATGCACGAACGGGGGTACCGGACGGGTCGATCATCAGGCGCAATCCGGCCTTCCAGTTGGTGTCGTAAAGTGTCTGCCCCGGGTTCGGGCCAAGGCTGCCAGCGACCTGAAGGACGAGCGGGATTGAGAACAATCCCAGGGCGCCAGCCGCGCTCTGCAGAATGAGCGGACGACGGCCAAGTTGCGACTCTTTCCAGCCAGCGCGTAGATGCGCAGCAGCGCCTTCACGCACCTCTGGTGAGGAGGCTTGCTCGTGGCGTTCTTCGATGACTTCTTCGTCAGGCATCAGGGTTTTGGCCCAGTGCACCGCTCCGAAGCCGATACCGCACAGCGACACGGTCATGGTCAGACCGAGGGCGAGGTGGTAGAGATTCATTTCGCCGATACCGAGCACACTGCCGCGGGCTTCCAGCGGGATTAGAAAGTAAGCGGCGACGAAACCCAGCGTGCCGAGGGCCGACAGCGCGAACATCGCAACCACCTGCAACTCGGCTCGCTTCGCAGCCTTCGGGTCGGTGTCGCTGCGTCGGGGTACGTGTGGCGCTAGGCCCGGGTTCTCGAAGCGCGCCGGCAATCGTGAGCCATCGCTGGTCGCCGGAACGCTGCCCGAGCCTGCTGACGTGGCCGGGGTGTTGTCACTCATGCTTAGGCCGCCTTCCGTCCGAGCCACACTGCTGCGGCAATGAGCATCCCGACCCCGAAGGTCCAGATGAAGATAGCGTCACCGGCGGGACCGAGTGCGCCTAATCCCTGCCCGCCGTAGGCGGACCCGCCCTCTTCTATGTCTTTGAGGAAAGCGATGACGTCGCGTTTGTCGTCGGGCGTAATTGTGGAGTCAGGGAACACGGGCATGGACTGAGGGCCGGTGAGCATGGCTTCGTAGATATGCTGTGGCTCGACGTTCATCAAGCTGGGGGCGTATTTGCCGCGCGTGAGCGCTCCGCCAGCGCCAGATGAGTTGTGGCACATGGCGCAGTTCGTGCGGAAAACCTTGCCGCCGTTGGCGATGTCTGCGCCCTCGAGGTCGAGGTACTCGGCGCTAGGAACGTCCGGGCCCGGGCCTAGGGATCCGACGTACTGCGCGAGGAGAGTGATCTCCTCGGTGCTGAGGTTGACCGCAGCGCGGTTGGCTGGGGCCTGAGTGCCTGGGGCGGCCAACGGCATGCGGCCGGTTGACACCTGGAAATCGACCGATGCAGCCCCGACGCCGACCAGCGAAGGACCGTTACTGCCGTTGCCTTGAGCGAGGGCACCGTGGCACGAGGCGCAGTTGGCAATGAAGAGTTTGCGTCCCGCTTCGACGTCCTGAACGGAAGCCGTTGCACCAGAAGTACCCGGAGCCGCTTTCGGGGACAGTGCGGCGTAGGCAGTTCCGGTGACGCTCAGTCCGAGGATGAGCACAATCAGAACAGCCAGGGGGCTGCGGCGCTGGGCGGCCAGTCGTTTCACCGGTGAGTCCTCACGTCGGCGGGCATGGACGAAATCTGGAGGGGCAACATTAAGGTCACTTCACCACGTAGATCGTCAGGAAGAGTGCGACCCACACGACATCGACAAAGTGCCAGTAGTACGACGTCACCACAGCCCCCGTGGCTTGAGCGTGGGTGTACCTCTTAGCGGTGAAACTTCGGCCAATGATGAGCAAAAAGGCGATGAGGCCGCCAGCAACGTGGAGGCCGTGGAAGCCTGTGGTCATGTAGAAGACGGAGCCGTACGGGCTTGAGGAAAATGTGACGCCTTCTCGTACGAGTTCTGCATACTCAAAGACCTGACCGGCGATGAAGGTTGCACCGAAGAGATAGGTCAAGACGTACCACTCACGCATACCCCACTTGCCAAATTCCAGCAACCCGCCGGTGCGGCTGGGGATGCCTTGCTCGGCCTTGAAGACACCTAATTGACACCACACGGATGAGATCACGAGGACCGTCGTGTTGGCTAGCGCAAACGGCACGTTGAGCATTTCGGTGTTCTCGGCCCAGATCTCTGGTGCCACAGCGCGAATCGTGAAATACATCGCGAAAAGACCCGCGAAAAACATGATCTCGCTCGAGAGCCACACGATGGTACCCACAGCGACCATGTCTGGCCGCGTGGCTGGTCCGCCAGCTGAGGACGTACCCGCCTGAGGAGTTTGCGCAGTCATTGAGGAAGTCGCCACGTTTATTAGTATGACCCATGCCCGTAGTAGCGGTACAGCCACCCTCCGGCGAGGTCACAGAGCCGCGCTGGAGTCCTCGGATGGGTAGCATCAGCGCATGACCGTCTCGACCGTAATTGAGCAGACCCCGCGAGTGCGCCGTATCTCTGTCCTTTTGTTTAGCGATGACCGATCGACGCGAGACTCCGTGCGCTTGGGCGTGGGCAACCTGCCCTCCCCTGAGGTACAGGTAGAGCGGTGGCATGAGTGCGCCACCGCTCCAGCCGTCGAACTTGCGCTGGCTGAAGGAACATACGACGTGCTGATTCTGGACGGCGAGGCTCAGCCGTTCGGTGGGCTCGGCTTGTGTCGGCAGTTGAAGAACGAGCTTTTCGAGTGCCCGCCAGTCTTGGTGTTAACCGGGCGCCCCAACGACGGCTGGCTCGCGGCCTGGAGTCAGGCAGATGGAGCTGTCCCACACCCACTCGACCCCGCAGCATTGGCGGCGACCGTCGTTCGGCTCGCTGTCCGGTGAGCGAGTCTGCATCTTCGCAAACACCCCCACCCAGCCCCACTGAGCCGGTATTCGCCTGGCCTGGGCTCATCGCTGACCTGCTAGCAAGTCATGAGCTGTCGGCCGCTCAGACGGCGTGGGCTATGGACGAAGCGATGTCCGGTCGAGCAACTCCAGCAGTGTTGGCAGGCTTTCTTATAGCCCTGCGTAGCAAGGGCGAAACTGTGGGCGAGATGGTGGCCCTTGCGGATCGAATGCTCATCCATGCTGTGCCCTTCGAGCGGGCCGACGATGTGCGGGCCCTCGACATCGTGGGCACCGGGGGCGACGTTGCCCACACGGTGAATATCTCGACAATGGCGGCCATCGTGGCGGCCGGAACGGGCGTCACCGTCGTAAAACACGGGAATCGCGCGGCCTCGTCATCGTCAGGCTCTGCGGACGTGTTGGAGGCCATCGGGGTGCGACTGGATCTTGGTCCGCAACGGGTAGCCGAGGTGGCGCACGAATGCGGTATCACCTTCTGCTTTGCTCAGGCTTTTCACCCTTCGATGCGCCACGCCGGCCCAACTCGACGCGAGCTCGGGGTTCCGACGGCGTTCAACTTCCTCGGTCCGCTCACCAACCCGGCCCAGCCCACGTACTCGGCAGTGGGAGTAGGGGCAGCCCATATGGCCCCGCTCATGGCTGGCGTCTTTGCCTCGCGTGGGAAGCAGGCCATTGTCTTCAGTGGCGACGACGGGCTGGATGAGGTGTCGCCGGCTACAACGACCAGCGCGTGGTGGGTGACGCGCGGCGAGGTGACTCCTTTCGTTCTCGACCCTCGCCGTGTCGGCTTCGATCTCGGGTCGGTCACGGCGTTGCGAGGCGGCGACGCCGCTTTCAACGCTTCCGTGCTCCACGCAGTATGCCGGGGGGAAAGCGGTGCCGCTCTCGACGCCGTCGTGCTCAATGCCGGTATCGCGCTGGCGCTGGTGGCCGGTGGCCCCGACGGCGCGGCACCAGCCGATGAGGACGAACTACACACCAGATGGGCACGCGGGATCGAACTGGCTCGGGCGTCTATCGAGCAGGGACAAGCCGTGCGCGTCGTGCAGTCGTGGATAGCGGCCACGCAGGTTTAGGCGGTCACGGCAAAGTTCGACAGGACGACGTGAATGTCTGCGTGGGCCGCACCCGCACCGCCTACGGGGCACGTCCACTCCCCCTCCAGGTCAACCAGGCGCACTCCTGGAGTCTCAAGCCAATCGAGGATTAGTTCGCTCTCCTGTGGGTGAGCGGCCAGCCCCGTGGGTCCGGGAGGAGGCACTACCTCTGCACTGTCGCGCAGAGCGTCGATCGTGGGTAGTGGGCTCAGTCCAGGTCGGCTAGTTGCTGCCCCTGCTAGTCGGCCGTATCGTACGCAGATGACGTCCCAGCCACCGTTGTCTCGTCTGCGGGCTGCGATCAACTCAGGACTGCGACGCATTGGAGCAAGTCGCTGGGCGCGGGCCGCCGCGCGGATCAAAGCCAGCATGCGATCTCGCACCAGTGCAGCGTCCTCGAAGCGCTCGTGAGTGGTCAGATCGTCGAGACGCCGCCGAAAATCGCTCAGCACATCACTGGAATTGCCGATGAGCGCCGCTCTTGCGCGGCTGGCAATGAGTGCGTAGTCGCCCACGCTTTGGCGCCCCGCGCACGGAGCGCCGCAACGGCCCAATTCTTCGAGAATGCATGCGCTACCTGTGCCTTTGGTGCTCAGGCGAGTCGTGCATTGACGAATGGGCACGACATCGTGAACGGCCGCGATGGCAGCGGCGGCCCCCACCCGCTGGCTGAACGGTCCTACGTAATCTGCTCCGTCGTCGCGCATCGTCGTCACGATCGACAGGCGGGGAAAGGCCTCGACGGTCAGTTTGACCCAGACCACCTTCTCGGGGTTGCGCGAGCGGCGGTTATAGGCAGGCTTGTGGGTCGCGATCAGTCGGAGCTCGCGGACTTGAGCCTCCAAGCGTGTCTCGCAAACGATGGGGGTGATGGACTCAGCCAACCCGACCATTTCGCTCATCCGGCGGCGGGTCTCTGACGATGTGAAGTAGGTGCGAGTCCGGCGTCGTATGTCGACGGACGTGCCCACGTACAAAGGGCGGCCGCTGTGGTCTTTGAAGATGTAGACCCCGGGTGCCGATGGCATGGAGTCGGCCAAGAAGCGCTTGCGCCGAGTGGTGGGAGCGACCCGACTTGAGTAGCTCATCAGCTCTTCGAGGGTCTGAACGCCAAGATTCCCGACGCGCTCGATCAATGCGTGCAGCACATCGACGGTTGCTTGTGCGTCGTGCAGCGCCCGATGGTCGGGGGTTGTGCTGGCACCGAACAACCTGGCCAGGCTCGACAATTTGTGGTTTGGCGCTTCGTCGCGGCCTACCAACTGACGGGCTAGGTGCACGGTATCGAGCACACCGAACCCCGGCCAGGCGTGTCCAGTGTTGACAGCTGCGGCCTTAAGGAATGACACGTCGAATCGTGCGTTGTGGGCCACCAGGATGCCGCCCCGTGCGAACTCGAGGAAGGCGGGCAGAGCGGTCTCGATCCGTGGAGCGTCAGCAACCATGCGGTTGGTGATGCCGGTAAGCACCGTGATGAACGCAGGGATCGCGACGCTTGGGCGCACCAAGGTCGCGAACTCGCCCAAAACAACGCCGCCGCGCACCTTTACGGCGCCGATCTCAGTGATGGCAGAATCGGTGGCTGATCCTCCGGTGGTCTCTAGGTCAACCACGACGAAGGTTACGTCCGACAAAGAAGTGCCGAGGTCGTCGAAGGTGGGCTGAAGCATGGTGCACACGCTAGGTCTCGGGGCCGACAGACCTTGGCAGGAGAGGGGTGTGTCAGTGCACAGTTCTAACGTCGCTTTCACCCAGACGGAGGTGAAGAACGATGACGATCATCGATTGCAACACATGCCCGGTGCGAGGTCAGCGATGCTCAACGTGCTTTGTGCCCGTGGTAGCCGGTGCCTGGCTCAGCGACGACATCGCCGAGAGCACAGAGGTAGGCGCTGCCGATGGCAAGAGGTCGCTGTCCCTATCCGACGCGGAGTGGAACGCCGTGGACGTATTCATCGGCGCAGGCATGGTTAACGCGCTCGACGTGTTGGACCTTGTCGCGCACCCTGAGTCGGCGCTAGCGCCAGGATGGCTCCAAGTGGGTTAGAGGTCGCAATAGTTAGAGATCCATCTGAGGAGAAGTCCAGGTGAACTGCGCAGGTTCATCCTGGGGCGCCCGCGGCGTCGTTGCTGTCGGCGTTGTTGCTGTCGGCGTTGTTGCTGTGGGCGCGGCTATGGTGGCCGCCGCTGAGGTTGGTGGCGATGTCGCACCGCAGGGCGACTCACTGTTGACAGGTCGTTGCCAACGGTGTGGCCAGATCGCTGACCCGCATGGGTCCCGAAACGAGGGCAAAAAGCACGGGGTGCGACAGGGGATCGACTGCTTCGTGGAGTCGGGGGAACGTAGGTGCTGCGGTAGCAAGCAAGGAAATTCGCAGCGGGCGAGAACGCAGTGAGTCGTACGCTTCACTGGTGTCGTCCTTAGCCTCGTGCGCCTCGACCGGGGTGCAGATGTCCCGGCGTGGTCTGCTGCGCTGGGGGACGGCTGGAGCAATGGTTGCTCTGTTAGCACCGTCCTTGGGTGCGTGCGCCGCCCCACCCGCTGCGGTGGTCACCGGCGGTGTCGCCCCGGAGCGCGTTTCGGCATACCGGAGCCTGGTGTTGACCGCCATCCCCGTTGTGGAAGACCTATGGGGTATCAACGCCGTGCCGTTGCCGGTGCGAATGGACCTGCCAGCGACCATCGCCGCGTGGTCGAAAGCGACGGGCCACGAACCCGACCAGCGGGGGTATGCCGCAAGCACAGTTCGGCGACCAGGCGCGACAGCGCGGGATGAGAGCACAGGTCAGGACGGGAGTAACGACGTCAGAATCGTGATGCACCCCGATGCCTGGGACGAACTCACCCCCGAGGGCCGCCTTGGGGTGATCGTGCACGAGGTCACGCACCTCGCTATGGGCACCCGCACGGGTGCGCCATGGTGGCTAGGCGAAGGTGTCGCCGAGTACACCGCGCACCGCACCAGCTCTCGATCACTGCAGGAGATTGCCGGATCCGCGTGGGATCCCATCGTGAGCAAAACCCCGCAGTCGTGGCCCACTCCCAACCTCGAGCAGCCGTGGCAGGGTTACGCGAGTGCCTGGCTGGCCTGCGTCTTCATCACGCAGACGGCGGGCGAGGACGGACTGCTGACGTTGTACGACAGCGTTTCTGAGGGTCGCTCTCTCGACGAGGCATGCCGCACCAATATGGGACGCGGCGAGGCAGACTTGCGCATGCAGTGGGCACGCTGGCTCTCAGAGCAGTGACTACCGCTCGTCGACGTAGAGCGCCTCGACCTGGTCGGTCATGTCGGCCAACACGCGACCGCGGCGCAATTTGATGGACGGCGTCAGATAGCCGTTCTCTTGGGTGAAGTCACCCTCAAGAATCTCGAATTTGCGGATGGACTCGGCGCGGCTGACCGCGTTGTTGGCGTGATCGACCGCTCGCTGCACCTCAGCAACGACCTCGCTGTTGGTGCGCGCATCGGCCATACTCAACCCTTCGAGACCATGATTGCTCGCCCAGATCGGCAGCATCTCTTCGTCAATGGTGATCAGCGCGCCGATGAAGGGACGTCCGTCGCCGACGACAATGCACTGGGAGATCAACGGGTTAGCGCGCAGACGATCCTCCAAACCGGCCGGGGAAACGTTCTTGCCCGCAGCCGTCACCAAGATTTCTTTCTTGCGCCCGGTGACCTTCAAGAACCCGTCTTCGTCCAGCTCACCGATGTCACCGCTGTGGAACCAGCCGTCACGAATTGCCTCAGAAGTGGCCTCTTCGTTGTTGTGGTAACCGCCGAAGACGTTATTGCCCTTGATCAGGATCTCGCCATCGGAGGCGATCTTGACCGCCACTCCGGGCAGCGGTCGACCGACAGCGCCGATCTTGATCAAGTCCGGCGTATTCACCGTGGCCGGCGCGGTGGTCTCGGTGAGCCCATAGCCCTCCAGCACGACCAAACCGACACCGCGGTAGAAGTGGCCGAGTCGCTCGCCGAGAGCCGCGCCGCCGGAGACGGCATACTTGCAGCGCCCGCCGAGGGCCTGGCGCAGTTTGGAGTAGACGAGTCGGTCGGCGACGGTGTGCTGAAGCGACAGGAAAGGCCCGGGGCCTCCTCTGTCTTGAGCCACGCTCCAGCGGTGCGCGACGGAGGTCGCCCAGCGGAAGATCTTGCCCTTGCCGCCGGCTTCGGCCTTCTGCTCCGAAGAGTTATAGATCTTCTCGAATACGCGAGGAACCGAAAGCAGGTATGTCGGCTGGAACGTCGCGAGGTCCGCCAGGACGGTCTTGGGGTCGGCCGTGTGACCCATCGCCGAGCCGGCTTGGAGCGACAACACCTCGATGAAGCGTGCAAAAACGTGCGCCAACGGAAGAAAGACCAACGTGCTGGCACCCGGCTCGGACACGACGTCCTTCAAACGTTCCACAGTGTTCTCGGTGAGCGCCATGAAGTTGTCGTGGCTCAACTCGCAACCCTTGGGCTGACCCGTGGTGCCGGAGGTGTAGATGATGGTGGCCAAATCAGCGCGAGTCACTTGATCGCGACGACTTTGCACCTGGTCGTCGCCGATCTCAGCCCCAGCACTGGTGAGTTCATCGAGCGCGCCGATGTCGATCTGCCACACGTCTTTCAACCCACTGACCGAGTCCCGGACACGCCCTACGGTGGCAGCGTGGTCGGCATCCTCGACGATGATGGCGACGGCATCGGAGTCCGACAAAATCCACTGCACTTGGTCGGCCGATGACGTCTCGTACACCGGGACGGGCACCGCCCCAGCGGTCCACAGTGCGCAGTCGCACAACGTCCATTCGTAACGGGTGCGGCACATGATGGCCACTCGATCTCCGGTCTCGATGCCCGCAGCGATGAATCCCTTGGCGAGCGCTTGCACCTGCTCCCAGAACTCTGCGGCACTGATGTCGCGCCAGGTTTCGCCCTCGCCGATACGAACCAGCACCTTGCCGGGTTCCTTATGAGCCCAGTGCGCGGCGACGTCGGATAGGTTGCCCTCGGTGTCGGGGGGAACTAGTGGTGGGACGGCGATGTCCTGCACGATCGGGGCCTCCTGAGCCTGGGTCCTGCCGTTGACGTGTGAGGGACACCCTAACGCGGTCAGATGCGGGCCCACGGTTAATGCAATCTCCGAGTCAGACGTGCCCGATACGCTGCGTCTGAGCACTTGATCGCACCACTGACCTATCTCAGGAGATCAACTATGACCTTGAACATCGGAGTGGACGTAGGCGGAACCAAGATTGCCGCGTGCTCGGTCGACGGCAGTGGAGTCGTGGCCGCCCGCGCGCGTCGCGAAACGCCGGCTCAGGACGTCGACGCCATCGCCGCTGCGGTGGTGGAGGTCGTGCAGGAGTTGCAGCAGCAAGCGGTCGCCGATGGCGACGAGGTGCAGGCTGTGGGTGTGGCCTGCGCCGGCTTCGTGGACGCCGAGGGCGACACCGTGGTCTTCGCCCCCAACCTGGCGTGGCGAAACGAACCTCTCGCGGCGCGCCTCCACGAACGTGTCGGCATACCTGTGGTGTTAGAAAACGATGCCAACGCCGCCGCCTGGGGCGAGTTTCGGTTTGGGGCCGCGCACGAAGCCGACCACATGATCATGATCACGTTGGGGACCGGTGTGGGCGGGGGTGTCATTGATCGCCATCAGTTGGTGCGAGGGGCACACGGCATGGCGGCCGAGATCGGGCATCTGCGGGTGGTGCCGGAGGGGCACCGCTGCGGTTGCGGCAATCGCGGATGCTGGGAGCAGTACGCCAGCGGCTCGGCTTTGGTCCGTGAAGCACGTGAGTTGGTGGCCGCGCAGAGTCCCCACGCCGCCGACCTATCGTCGCGTTGCGGAGGCAAGCCGAAGGCGCTGACCGGGATGATGGTCACGGAGTCTGCAGCCGCCGGAGGACAGGCTGCGATTGAGTTGCTGGAAGATCTGGGCCGATGGGTGGGCGAAGGCGTCGCCTCGCTGGTCGCGGTGCTCGACACCGGTGTGATTGTGGTCGGCGGGGGAGTCAGCGCGGCCGGGGATCTCGTGCTGGAGCCCGCTCGCGCGGCCTTCGCTCGCCAGCTGACCGGTCGGGGTCATCGGCCCGTTCCGCCCATGGTCTTGGCGCAACTGGGCAACGACGCCGGGATGATCGGCGCGGCCGACCTCGCCGCCGCACGCCGCGCAGGCTGACCAGGGTTAGGGATGCCGTCAGCTCAGTGGGCCATTGGCGTGGATGTGGGGGGCACGAAGATCGTGGCCGGACTCGTTAATGCCGATGGTGAGGTGGCGGCACACCAGGTTGCGCGCACCCCGCACCGCAGCACCGACCCCAGCGTGGTTGAAGACGTCATCGTCGCCACGGTCACGGCACTTGTGGCCTCGGCTGCGACGGACATCCTTGCGCCCGATGTCGGATTGACAGACCTGTCGATAGGCGTCGGAGCAGCGGGTTGGGTCTCTAATGATCGGGCCACGATCCGCTTTGCACCCCACCTGAACTGGCGCGACGAGCCGTTGGCGCAGCGACTGCAGGGTCGCTTCGGTGTCGGGGTCACCATCGAGAACGACGCGAATGCTGCGGCCTGGGGTGAATACGGGTTTGGTGCTGGCCAAGGGGAGTCGCGCCTCTTGCTGATTACGGTGGGCACGGGCATCGGTGGCGGGATGGTCTTTGACGGCCAGGTTGAGCGAGGAGCCCATGGCATGGCGGGGGAGTTCGGCCACATGACCGTGGTCCCTGGTGGCCAAGAGTGTCAATGCGGCAATCGCGGATGCTGGGAGCAGTACGTTAGCGGTCCGGCATTGCGACGGGCTGCAATAGCCAGGGTGGCGGCAGGTGGAGCGGGGACCGCCGATGTGCAAACCGCCATTGACGACACAGATGAAGACATGGCCGGTCAAAAGCTGACGGACCTTGCCTCATTCCGTGATCCGCTGGCAGCGGAGGTGGTGGCAGACGTCGGTCGGTGGCTGGGCCGTGGTCTGGCCAATCTGGTTGCGGCACTCGATCCCGGACTGATTGTGATCGGTGGAGGAGTGAGCGCGGCAGGTGAATTGCTGTTGGCTCCGGCACGCCAAGCCTTGGCGTCCCACCTCAGTGGTCGTGGTCATCGACCGGTCCCGCCGGTGGTCGTGGCGTCCTTGGGGCCCAGTGCCGGGATGGTGGGGGTTGCCGACCTAGCCCGTCGTGACGCCCGCGCCATCCGGGGCAGTGATGACTGACCCGAGCATCGGGAAGTCAAGGATGGTGCCGACCCGTGTCGCGGCATACAACCTGCGGGCGCTGCTCGACGACGCGCAGGCAGTGGCCCGGGTGGTGCGGGCCATCAATCCTGACGTGCTGCTGGTGCAAGAAATCCCCAGGGGCCTACGCTCAGCAGCGTCGATCAAGGCGTTCGCCGCGGACTGCGATATGCGCTGGCCCGGTCGGACCAGGCGCGTCAGTGGGACGTCGCTTCTGATCGGGCCGCGCATGCAGGTGCACGCACGTGCCGACCGGGCGCTCCCGGTGGAATTCCTGGGCAACCCCCGCACCTACTCCTGCGCTCGCGTCCAGGTCGACAATGGTCAACCGTTCGCGGCCATCAGCATCCACCTGCCACTGCGCCCCGATCAGCGCCGCCAACATGTCGGGCAACTGCTGTCCGAACTGGTGGTCGATCAGGAGCTGGGCGCGGTGCCGTGGGTCATCGGCGGGGATCTCAACGAAAGCCTCGACGATCCAGCTTGGCGCATCTTGGCTCGTGAGGTGGCTTTGGCTTCGGCTGCGGGTCAACGCACGTTCCCGGCGATCAGACCCAAGGTGGCCATCGATGGGATCTTCGCCAGCCCCGACCTGCAGGCTCAGCCGGGCAGCGACATTGACGTCGGTCTACCGGACCTGACCGCGGCCACTGATCATCGCCCTGTGTGGGTGGATCTGCGCACGTAGTGATTTCACTGGCGCTGGCGATCAGACCCGAGCGCCAGTGCCGTCGCCCCCGGACGATCGACGAGGTGAGCGAAGGACCAACAGCACAAACCCCGCCACCGTCATCACGACACCCAGCAGACCCCACGGCATACCAGGCAGGACGCGCAAGACGGCGCTGAGAAAGACCAACAAGGGGCCTATGGCGAGCCCTACGACGATGGCCCAAAAATGCATGTCGCCTGCGGGCAGCGGATCTGTCGGTGCGGGCACGAAGTGATCGTCTTGATCGTCGCCCTCCCACGCGCGCCACGAGCTGTTGTCGTGTCCGGGCTCGCCTCGGGAGTCCTCTGGCTCGGCTTTGCGCTTCGTCTCGGTGGGTGGATCTATCGGAGGATTGAGGCCGGATGGCTCAAATCCGGCCACGATCTCGGAGAACCGCCGGTCAAAGTCGGCGCTGTCGTCTCCACCCTGCTCAGAACGGGCACCGCTCATGCGCTCAGCACCGCACAGACCGTAGACGTCATCACCACGTGCCGATCTTGTCACGGGCACCTCCACGGACGGTGCGTGCCGTAGGCTGCGGCTCGCAACGGGCAAGGAGGCCAACGTGATCTATTGGATGCTCAAGGTGATTGTCGTCGGGCCCGTCCTTCGGGTCCTGTTTAGGCCGTGGATTACCGGGCACGAGCGCATCCCGGCCCGCGGTGGTGCCATTCTGGCGAGCAACCACCTGTCGTTCTCGGACTCAATTTTCTTGCCGCTCATGATCTCTCGGCGCATAACCTTCCCGGCTAAGAAGGAGTATTTCACCGGGAAGGGCCTCAAAGGGTGGGCCACGAAAATGTTCTTCACCACGACGGGCCAGATCCCAATCGACCGCTCGGGCGGCCAAGCCAGCATGGTTGCAGTCCGCACAGGTTTGAAGTTCCTGCGCCGTGGAGAGTTGTTCGGCATTTACCCCGAAGGCACGCGCTCGCCGGATGGCAGGTTGTATCGGGGCAAGACCGGCATGGCCCGGATGGCTCTGGAGGCAAACGTCCCGATCATCCCGGTCGCCATGATCGACACCGACAAGGCCCAACCCACGGGCCAAAAAATCCCCAACCTGCACCAGGTCGGCGTCAAAATCGGCGTGCCGATGGACTTCTCGCACTATGCCGGCCAAGAAGAGGACCGTGTTGTGCTGCGCACCATCACCGATCAGGTGATGAGTGCACTGGCCGACCTGTCTGGCCAGGAGTATGTCAACGAGTACGCGTCGGTCGTCAAAGAACGCGCCGCTGCGGCGCAGAAGGCCCGCATTAGCGCTGCCGCCAAAGCGCGGGTCGACGAAGCCAAGGCCAACGTCGAGCACGCGCGTGATCAGGTCAGAGACCGCACGGCCTCCGTGGCGGAGCAGTTGTCGGCCCGCTTCGGCAAAGAAGACGACGACACCAACGACACAATCGAGAACGCAAGCGACGACACCCCAGAGGGTTACGTCGTATCGAGCGACGCAGTCGATCAGAGCAAGGGCGAGCACAGCGGATGACCCGAGCACACCCCGAACGCTCCTACGATAGGGGCGTGTATTCCGACGTCACTGCTGTCCCTGTTGGCCACGTCCTGGATTGGGAAGACAAGCCCGCCAAGCAACAACCCAACTGGGGGGACCCAGGGGAGTTAGCCGATGTGCTGACCACCCTGTCGAACTATCCGCCATTGGTTTTTGCCGGGGAATGTGACGCGCTGCGCGATCGGCTCGCCGCCGCATCGGCTGGCCAAGCGTTCGTCCTGCAGGGCGGCGACTGCGCAGAGACGCTCTCCGGAGTGACCGGCCCCAATATTCGCGACCGGATCAAGACCATCCTGCAGATGGCGGTGGTGCTGACCTACGGCGCCGGTATGCCGATCGTCAAGATGGGCCGTATCGCCGGGCAGTTTGCGAAGCCGCGCTCCTCCAACGACGAGACGCGCGACGGCGTGACGCTGCCTGCATACCGCGGCGACATGGTCAATGGCTTCGAGTTCACTGAAGAGGCGCGCCGCCACAATCCGGAGCGGCTGCTGCGGGCCTACCACGCCAGCTCGGCCACGCTGAACCTCGTGCGGGCCTTCACCGAAGGCGGATTTGCCGACCTGCGTTCGGTGCACATGTGGAACAAGGGCTTCTTGTCGGGGCCGGCTCAAGCACAGTACGAGGTGATGGCCGCCGACATCGATCGCGCCATCAGGTTCCTCGAGGCTTCCGGTGTGGCCGATGCCGAGCAGATGCGTCGCGTCGAGTTCTACGCCAGCCACGAGGCTCTCGTGCTGGACTACGAACGCGCAATGGTGCGCCGAGACTCCCGCTCCGGCCGGCCCTACACCACCTCCGGGCACTTCGTCTGGGTCGGCGAGCGCACCCGCGACCTCGACGGTGCGCACATCGACTTCGTTAAGCGGGTGCACAACCCCATCGGCGTCAAGCTGGGCCCCACAGCCACGCGCGACGACGTGCTGCGCCTGATCGACACCCTGGACTCCGAGCGCACGCCCGGTCGACTGACCTTCATCACCCGGATGGGTGCGCAGCGCATCGGCGACGTGCTGCCGACGCTCCTGGAATCGGTGCGCGATGAAGCCTCGCACGTGACCTGGATCTGTGACCCCATGCACGGCAACACCTTTACCTCGGCCAGCGGCTACAAAACCCGCCGGTTCGAGGATGTCGTGGGTGAGGTCAGCGGCTTCTTCGCCGCACACCGCGAGGTCGGCACGTGGCCCGGCGGCATTCACGTGGAGCTCACGGGCAACGACGTCACCGAGTGCGTTGGAGGCAGCCATCCGGTCGATCTCGATGACCTCGGGTTGCGCTACGAGACGCTGTGCGACCCGCGCTTGAACCATCAGCAGTCCTTGGAGTTGGCTTTCCAAGTGGCCAAGATGCTGGAGCAAGGCGCGGCTTGATCGTGCTGGCCGACCTGCGTTCGGACACGTTGACCACGCCCACTGCGGCCATGCGCGAGGCGATGGCGGCCGCGCCGGTGGGCGACGACGTCTACGGCGAGGACCCCACGGTCTCTGCTTTGGAGCAGCACATCGCGGACCTCTTGGGCCACGAAGCGGGGCTCTTCACGCCCAGTGGCACGATGGCCGGGCAGTTGGCCATCCGCGAGCACGTGGCACCAGGGCAAGAACTGATTGCTGATGAGATGTCGCACGTGTTGCGGGCCGAGATGGGCGCGGCCGCGTCGCTGTCGGGGATCACCACGCGCAGTTGGCGCGCCCCACGCGGACTGCTCGACCCGGCCGTGCCCTTAGCGCTGATCGCCCCAGCTAGCAGCCCCTATTTGGTGGCCACATCGTGTGTGGTCATCGAAAACACGCACAACTTCGGCGGTGGCACCGTGCAACCGCTGGCCGCGATCCAGCAGGTGCGTGCCGCAACGCGGGATGCCGGGCTGGCCGTGCATATCGACGGGGCCCGCCTCTGGAATGCCCATGTGGCCACGGGCGTGCCGCTAAGCGACTATGGCGCCTGCGCCGACACCGTCTCGGTGTGCCTCAGCAAAGGTCTCGGAGCCCCCGTGGGTTCCGTTGTCGTGGGCTCAGCGGAGGCCATCGCCTCATCTCGAGTGTGGCGCAAGCGTTGGGGCGGGGGTATGCGGCAGGTCGGCATACTCGCGGCCGCAGGCTTGTATGCGGTGAGCCACCACATGGAGCGGCTCGCCGACGACCATCAGCGGGCTGCGGGGGTTGCGCGCGCTGTGGCGAACCTCAACCCGGCGGTGATTGACCCCGAGCATGTGCACACCAATATTCTGGTGCTCGACGTCAGCGCCGCCGGGTGGGGCAGTTCGGACTTCGTGAAGCAGGCAGGGGAGCTCGGGGTGCTCGGCTTCGCGACGGACGCGACGCACGTACGTTTGGTGTGGCACATGGATGTCAGCACCGAAGCCACGGAGCACTGCGCGCAGGTTCTGACCAGGATGCTGAGCGCTCCGCCTACAACACACTCTCTGGCTACAACACGCTGAGGGTGACTGAGGTGCCCTCGGGCACCTCCTCACCTTCATTGACGCTCTGGAAGCGCACCGTTCCGAAGAACGCCTGGGCGATATCTTCCTTAACGACCACGAACCCGAGGTCCTCGAGCAGCGGTTTCGCCTCGGTGTACTGCATCGTGACAACGTTCGGCATCGTGACCAGCACCGGTCCCTTGGACAGGGTCACGGTGACGGTGTCGCCCGGCAAGGCTTGACCGGTCGCAGGGTCTTGCGAGACCACTGAACCCTCTGGCACGTTGGGGTCGTTGACGCTCTCGCTTTCCACGGCAGCCTCGAGCCCGGTATCGGCCAGCGTTTGCTCGGCGTCGCTCTGCGTGGACCCGGTAACGTCCGGGATGTCCACCGGTTCCGGGCCGGCACTAACTACCAGAGCCACTGCGGTGCCGGGTGGGACAGGATCGTCCTGCGGCGTCGGCGATGAACTCAGCACTGCATCTACGGGCACCGTTGCGCTGAACTCCTGGGTGACCTCGCCCAACGCCAAGGTCTGCTTTTCCAAAGCGGTCGTGGCCTCAGCGACGGTGAGGCTCGCAAGGTTCGGAACGGCATACCGTTCCGGGCCTTGGGAGACAACGAGGTCGACCGTGGTGCCGTGACGCACCGAGGCACCCACCTCCTCGGAGGTGGACATGACGACCCCGTCGGGGATTGTCTCGGAGAAGTCCGGTGTCGTTTGGGGGCCCAGTTCAGCCTGCTGCAGCGCGGCAACAGCGTCGTCTTCGGTCTTGCCGACGAGGTCAGGCATCGCTGAGTGGACGCCTGGGCCGGCGGTGAAATACCACGCTCCAGCACCTGCACCGACGCCTATGAGCACCAACACCAGTGCGAGCAGGGTGCCTGAGCGGCGTCGGCGAGGTTTGGCTGGTGAAGTGGCCTTGATCGGCTTGGCCTTGACCGTCTTGGGCGTGCGGTTCCCGGTAGTGCGGGCAAAGTTGCCGTCCGCTCGAGGTGTGTCGCCGACCGGCACCACGGCGGTGGCCTCATGCACCGGACGTGTTGCGTCGATGCCGTCGGCCCCGCTGCTGCCGCTGTGGTCGCTTTCGTCGCAACTGATGGACTTCTTGGTGACCAATGGTGTGTCGAGCTCTTCGGCGGAGAGCTGAGCCACCACACGCGCCAGTTCGGCTCGGAGCGCCATCGCGTCGTCAGGACGATCGCTGGGGTCGGTGGCTGTGGCCATGGCAATCAGGGCGTCAATTTCACCGGGGACGCCGGGCGCATTGGCTGCGACCGCTGGAACGTTCTCGTGGACGTGCTGAAAGGCCACGTGGATGGGGCTGTCGCCAGCAAACGCCTTGACCCCGGTGAGCAATTCGTAGAGCACCAATCCCACTGCATACACATCGGTGCGGGCATCGGCTCGACCATGCTGAACCTGTTCAGGGGAGAGGTATGCGGCCGTGCCCCACATGACGTCACTGGTGCGGCTCATGGTGCCAGCAGTGACGGCGCGGGCAAGGCCGAAGTCGGCCACCTTTACCTTGCCGTCGAGGTCAGTGAGCACGTTCTCCGGCTTGATGTCTCGGTGGATCAGCCCAGCCCGGTGCGCCGCGCTCAACGCCTGCAGGATCTCGTCAACGAGGTGCGTGGCCCGGCGGATCGATAGGGGCGCTTCGTCGTGGATGATGTCGCGCAGATTGGCGCCAGGCACCAATTCCATCACCAGATACACCAAGCCGTCGTCTTCGCCCTGGTCGAAGACAGACACAACGTGGGGATCGGACAGCGCCGCAGCGCTGCGTGCCTCACGTTGGAAGCGCGAGACGAAATCGAGGTCGCGAGCTAGGTCGGGGCGCATCACCTTCAGGGCTATTGGACGCTCTAAGCGCAGGTCATAGCCCCGATAGACCGAGGCCATCCCCCCCTCAGCCATGTGCGCATCCACCCGATAGCGCCCATGCAGGACGCGATCAAGCAACGCGGGGGTGGGGGCGCTCACCGCTTGATTCTACGGAGGGGTTGAGTAAAATCTGGGACGTGTGCGCTGGCGAGCGTGCGTGCGGCCGTAAGCGCACCGCTTAGCCAGCAGCTATGAAACACTAGTTGGCGTGGCACAAGAGGCGAATGTGATCTTTGACGGCGAGTGGCTTGGCGTCCCCGACATCATGAAGGTGACGGGTTGTTCCTTAGCAACCGCGCGAACCTGGATTCAAGAGCGCGACGTAGTCGGTATGCGTCGTGGTCCCAACAACGCGATGCTGGTGCCGGCGGCGTGTGTGACCGCTGACGGGCCGCTGAAGTCCCTGCGCGGCACCATTTCGGTGTTGACCGACAGCGGCTTCACCGACGAAGAAATTCTGGAGTGGCTAGGCCGCATCGATGACACGCTGCTCGGCGGGAGCCCGATCGGCTCGCTGCAGGGTGGGCATAAGACGGAAATCCGTCGCCGAGCCCAAGAAATGGCCTTCTAACGGCGGTTATGCCGAGCGTGCGGTGCTGATCTCGATCAGGGCCGACAGTGCTGCGCGTCCCTGTTTGCTGACCCCAGGAGCTTCTTCCAGGGCATGAGCCGCGTAGTCCCTGCTGTCGGTGATCATGGACTCGACGCACTGCACCGCACCGCTGTTGATCAGCGCCTGGCGAGCGTCGTGGACTTCGGCTTCGCGCAGATCAGCGTTGCCGAGCGCAGCGGTGATGGTTGCCCGGTCCGTGTCGTTGCCTAGGTGCAAAGCGAAAGCGATGAGCACCGTTCGTTTGCCCTCGCGCAGATCGTCGCCAGCAGGTTTGCCGGTGGTGTCGGGGTCGCCGAAAACGCCGAGCAGGTCGTCGCGGAGCTGGAATGCTTCACCTAGAGCGAGCCCGTATGCAGACAGAGCCTTTAGCGCCGTCGGTGATGCGCCGATCGCATTGGCACCGATGAGCAGGGGGTGTTCGATGGAGTACTTAGCGCTTTTGAAGCGAATCACTCGACGACACTGGTCGATGCGTTGGTCGTGGGTCAGGTGATCCCAGTCTTGGGCGGACGTCAGCACGTCGAGATATTGCCCGGCCATCAACTGTGTGCGCATGGTGTCGAAAACGGGCCGGGCTCGGGCCAGTTGCTCAGCGGGGAGTCCGGAGCCGGCAAAAACTTCGTCGCACCAGTTGAGGCACATGTCGCCGGCCAAGGTGGCGGCAGCGTGACCGAATTCGCTGGATGAGCCAGCCCACGCCGCGCCTTGGTGGGCAGCAGCGAAAGCGCGGTGTGCGGTGGGACGGCCTCGGCGTAGGTCGCTGTTGTCCATGACGTCGTCGTGCAGCAGGGCCGCAGCTTGAAAGATCTCCATCGCGCAGGCGGCCCTGATCAGCGCCGGAGTGTCGGGACCCTCAAACGCGCGGTAGCCCCAATACAAGAATGCCGCGCGCAAACGTTTGCCGCCAGCAAGCAACGCGCCGACCTCGTCGACGAGGGCCAAGACGGGCTCCCCGACTTCAATCAGCGTGCCGCGCTGGCTGTCGAGGTGATCTTCCAGGACCTTTGCCACTCGTCCGCGCAGGTCGATTCCGTCTAGCGGGTGCGCGTCATCGCGACTCGAGCGCGTGCTCGAAGGGACGGGGGACTGCACAGCAGGCACGTGGATCTCGCTTCCAAGGCGTGGTGGGCACGATGTCGTGCTCACCCTGAAGACCCTAAGGCCTGGGCCGGTCCGTCGTCCCAGCGGCTCTGCCGCGCGTGGGGTTGACAGACCACACGAGTGATGTCGTACATTTGTTCTATATCGAACACGTGTCCTAAGTTTGAGATGTTGCGTGTGAGATGCCACCTACTCAACCCACTAGTTACCAACACCAGGTAACCAACATCAGTCACCAAGAGGAATCGATGAGTCGTCAGTATCACGAGCGTATTGAAGTGCAGTGCGGCGAAGTGCTCCTTGGTCGGCTGCACGATTCCGCTGCGCTGCACGCTGGGTGTGCCGAGGAGGTGCCGACAGCCTTTATGTGGCAAGGCCGCGTGCACGTGGTGCGAGCCGTAGTCGGTCAGTGGACCCAGCGTTTGCCGTGGTGGCGGATGAGCGATCACGACAGCACCACCACCACCGTCGGGTTAGAGCAACAGATATGGCGCGTCGAGGCCAGTATCGGGCCGGTGCTGGGCACAGGCGTTTATGACCTGGCTCGAGACGAGCATTGGCGGCTGCTGCGAGTCGCGGACTGACGCAGGGGACCCAAAGCCGCAGTGGGCCACCCGTAGACGGCCACCCAAACCCAACGACTATGTATAGGAGCACAAAGATGAGCAACGTCCGCGCCGTCCTTGACCTACTTGATCGAGCCCGTGAGGGGCTCGTGCAGGCATGTCACAGCGACACGTGTGCCCAGCGCTATTGCGAGTCGCACCTAGCGGCACTGCGCGCTGCGACTGCCGTGATCGCTGCTCGTAGTGAGCCCTCGTCTCGATCGCGCCCCCGCAGCGTCTGGGAGGTCCTTCCCCTGGTTGCCCCCGAGCTCAGTGAATGGGCGGCCTTCTATGCAGACTCAGGCCGTCGTCGAGGGGCCATTGAGCGAGGTTCGCTGGGAGTGAGTTGCCGCGAAGCCGATGATCTGGTGCGCCAAAGTGAGTGTTTTCTCGAAGTGGTGCGGGGGTTGTTGCATTTGCCGGTTGTCGAGCCGCTCGGCAACGAGCTCGTTGCGATCAGTGTGCGATAGCCCAGATGAGCGAGGATTTTGCTCATCTGCACGTGGCCTCCAGCTACTCCATGAGGTACGGCGCGAGTAGCCCCGAGGCCTTAGTGCAGCGAGCCAGCCAATGGGGACAGTCGAGTTTGGCGTTGACCGATCGCGACGGTGCCTACGGGGCGGTGCGTTTTGTCACCGCAGCTCGTGCTGCGGGGATCAGGCCAGTGCTCGGGGTGGATATGGCGCTGCGCGGCCCCGATGCGGTGCCCACAGTTCACCGGCCGCGGGCGAGTCCGGTCAAGGGTGGTGTCCACCGAGACGATCGGTTGCCTCGAGTCACCCTGCTGGCGCGGGGCCAAGACGGGGGGGTGGGCCCCGGCGCTGGATGGTCTCGATTGTGCCGATTCATCACCCACGTCCACCTCTCCGGGGAGCGGGGAAGCCCTCGTGCTCACAAGGACATGATCGCCAGGGCTGCTGCCCCCGTGGGGGCAGTGAGCCCGGTGGTGCTCATGCTCGGCCCCGACTCTGACGTTGGGCGGGCCGTCTTGGCGCGTCAGTATCGCCACGCCGTGGACGCATTGAACGCGTGGCGCACGGTGGTGCCGCCCGATGCGTTACGTGTGGAGATCGTCGTCCACGGCGGCCCAGCGCACACCAGTGGCTCCGTGGCCCACGCAACGCGGATGTGGTCTCTGGCCCTAGAGCACGGGGTGCCGGCCGTGTTGAGCGCGGCGGTCCGCCACGTCGGGGTCGAGCAGGCCCGTGTGGTCGACGTCTTGGATGCTGCGCGCCGGATGGTCCCTCTCGAAGAGCGACACCTTGATCGAGTCAGCAGTGCTGGCCACCTGGGCGACACCGCCACCATGAGAGCCCGTGCAGACCAGGTGGCGATGTCGATGGGCTCTTATCGCGTCAGCGGTGGCGACCTCATGTCAGCCACGACGGCCTTGGCGGCGCAATGTCATCAAGATGCCCGTACCGACCTCGGAATCGGTGCGGTGCACCTTCCCGAGCCTGAGGTGCTCGGGGTCAGCGGCCTGGGGCAGGCGCAGCAGGTGCTGATGCAGCGATGCCGTGACGCCATTCCGGGTCGCTATGCCACCAGTTCGACGACATCACTGCGAGCGATTCATGACCGTCTCGACGATGAGCTCACCACCATCTCGGGTTTGGGCTATCCCACCTATTTCCTCACCGTGGCCCAGGTGTGTGACCTGATTCGCGACCATGGCGTGCGGGTGGCTGCCCGCGGCTCAGGGGCGGGCTCCTTAGTGACGTATCTGCTGGGCATCAGTGGGGTAGACCCGGTGCGTCATGACCTGCTGATGGAACGGTTCTGCTCGCCACTGCGTGCCCAGCTGCCTGACATCGATGTGGATGTGGAGTCGGCGCGACGCACCGAGATCTACGAGTTCATCCTGGAGCGGTTCGGCTCCGATCGAGTGACGTGCGTGTCGATGATGGAGACCTACCGCGTGCGCCACGCCATTCGTGATGTGGCGGCGACCCTAGGGATGCCTCCGGGGGAGATCGACGTCATCGCTAAGGCCTTTCCGCATATCAGGGCCCGTGATGCTCGTGCTGCGGTCCAAGATCTCCCAGAGTTGCGCAGGCTCGGGTTTGACGGTCCTCGGATGCAAATGATGTTCGAGTTGGTGGAGAGCCTGGACGGGCTGCCTCGGCACGTGGCGATGCATCCCTGTGGGGTGATCTTGTCCAACACTGGGCTGCTGGATCGCACCCCTGTGGAGGCGAGTTGGTTGGGGTTCCCAATGAGTCAGTTCGACAAAGACGACGTCGAGGAGCTCGGTCTGCTGAAACTGGACGTACTCGGCATCCGGATGCAGTCGGCCATGGCCCACGCTGTGGCTGAGATCAGTCGAGTCGAAGGCCGCGACATCCACCTCGATGACCAACACCAGGTGCCCCTTGATGACCCCTCGACGTTTGCGCTGATTCAATCGACCCGCACCCTGGGGTGCTTCCAGATCGAATCGCCCGGTCAGCGTGAGCTCGTCGGGAAGTTCGCCCCGGAGACGTTCGAAGACCTCATCATCGACATCTCCCTCTTCCGCCCCGGCCCGGTTAAATCCGACATGATCCGCCCCTTTTTGGAAGCTCGACAAGGGTGGGCCGAGCCGGAATACCTCCACCACACGTTGATCCCCGCGTTGCAAAGCACCTACGGCGTGGTGGTCTTTCACGAGCAGGTGCTCAAGATCGTGGCCGAAACCACAGGAGTGAGCCTGGCACAAGCCGACGAAGTACGGCGTGCGATGGGTTCACCGTTAGGGCAACAACAGATTGAGCAGTGGTGGCGCCCGGCGGCGGTGGCTCGCGGCTACACCTCGAGCGACATTGAGCGCATTTGGAGCGTGCTCGCTGCGTTTGCCTCGTTCGGGTTTTGCAAGGCGCACGCCGCAGCGTTTGCCTTACCGACCTATCACTCGGCGTGGCTGAAGACCCACTACACGGCAGCGTTCTTGGCTGGAGTGTTGACCCATGACCCGGGGATGTATCCCAAACGGTTGATTCTTGACGAAGCCCGCAACATGGGGGTGCGTGTTCTAGGCCTCGACATCAACGCATGCGGCGCGACCTATCGGGTGCAACGCCTGGGCGGCGACGCCGATAAGCACGGTGACGAGTGTGAGCACGGTGACGCAGATGAGCATGGCGTGTGCACTGCGAGCCACGCTAGCCGCAGGGATGTGCAGGCCGCCGCCGCTGCTGTTGCGGGCGTAAGCAGAGCTGCTGCTGAGCGGGTCGAGCAGGAGATGTCTGCCATCGAGCAGCGCGCCGGGCACTACGGCATACGCCTGTCGTTGGCCGAGGTGAAGGGCATCACCGACGCTGAGGTCGGCGCAATCGTGGCCGGTCAGCCTTACACATCACTCGCAGACTTCTGGCAGCGAGCCGGTGTGTCCAGGCCGATCGTGGAGCGATTAGTCACCGTCGGGGCCTTCGATGCGGTGCACACGGTAAATTCGCAGCTCACTCGCCGGGACTTGTTGCTGACGGTCAGCGAGCTTGATCGGTGGTCGCGCACCCACCGCTCGAGAACCTCGTCTGCGACGAAGGCTCGGCGGGTCATCGCGGCCCCTGCCCCCGGGGGTGACATCGCTGCCCGGGCGGGTGCTCAGGCTCAGGGGGCGCGCACATGGCACACCAGCGCTCCCATCAGCACTCAACTCGCCTTAGATCTGGGGGACGAGCCTCAGGTGCTGACCGGTAGCGGCCTTGCCGCGATGAGTCCCCACGATCAAACGATGGCTGAGCTGGACGTGTTAGGGATGGATGTCAGTGGTCACGTGATGCACACCTACCAACCGATGTTGCAGGCGTTGGGGGTGACTCCTGCTCGCCGCCTGTTGGAATGTCGCAATCAATCTCAAGTGCTCATTGCGGGCGCGAAGGTTGCCACCCAGACTCCACCGATTCGGTCGGGGCGCCGGGTGGTGTTTTTGACGTTGGACGACGGCACCGGGCCGAGCGATGCGACCTTCTTCGAAGACGTCCAAGGGCACTACGCCGCAACGGTGTTTCATTCGTGGCTGCTCGTAGTGCGAGGGGTACTGCGCCGCACAGGCCCCCGAGGTAGATCGGTGCGAGCCACCGCTGCGTGGGAGATGACTGCCCTCGATCAGGTCTATCGCAGCGAAGGTATTGATGCGGTGTGGGCATTGATGGAGCGCACCGAAATCGCGGCTGCCCAAGCAGTCGAAGACGACTTGCATCAGCAACAGGACACTCAAGCGCAGGCCAGCGACGGTGCCCTTGCTGGTCACCGGGTCTTAATGCATTCCTCCGGCTTCAAGCAATCTCCGTATGCCGATGTGGGACCACCTGGCGGCGACCGCAAGTTGTGGCACTCCAGCCCGGGAAGCGCTGGACGATGAGTAGTGATCGAGAGTGCACGGTCCTGCACGTTGATATGGACGCCTTCTATGCCTCGGTGTCGTTGATCGACAAACCCGAGCTGGCGAATACGCCGGTGGTTATCGGCGGGGGTTGGCGCAGTGTGGTGCTTTCGGCGACCTATCCGGCTCGCGCCTTCGGGGTGCGCTCGGGCATGCCTATGGCTGCTGCCCGCCGGTTGTGTCCACAGGCAACGGTTCTCTTTCCGGATTACGACGCGTACGCAAGAGTCTCCGACGCGGTGATGTCGATTTTTGCTGAGGTCACCCCGGTGATGGAGCCCGTCTCTATGGAGGAAGCGTTCTTAGATGTCTCCGCATCTCGACGCAGGCTCGGCTCACCCACCCAGATCGCTGACTGGATCAAAGACACGGTGGCTGATGAGCAGCGGATCACCTGCTCAGTGGGCGGGGCGAGCACAAAAGTTGTGGCCAAGATGGCTTCTCGCTCAGCCAAACCGGATGGGGTCGTGATGGTGCCGCCACAGGATGTGGTGTCGTTTCTGCACCCCTTACCGGTGGGAGCGCTGTGGGGAGTAGGGGAGGCTACCGAGGCGGATCTGAAAAAATTTGGCTTGCACACGGTTGCAGATATCGCCCATTTGCCGTTGCGCACTTTGCAGCGAGCAGTGGGGCCCACTAGTGCTCAACATCTCCTGAGCGTTGCCTGGGGCGCGAGCTCAGATGTGGTGACCCCTTCACGCAAAGAACGAAGCATCGGGTCGTCTCAAACCTTCGCGCAGGACATCGACGACCCCGTGGAGTTGCAACGGCAACTGCTGCACCTCAGTGACCGCACCACTACTCGACTCAGACGCGCGCACGTGATGGGCCGCACGGTGGTGCTGACGGTGCGGTTCTCGGACTTCACAACCATCACTCGATCGCGCACGATGGCACGACCCACCGACGTCACCCGAGACGTGAGGGCCACCGCATCGATGTTGTACGAAGCGCTGGGGTTGCAACGTGCACGCATTCGCCTTTTAGGAGTGCGCGTGGAAGGGCTGAGCGACAACGAACTCACTCCAGTGCAGGCCCGGTTGGACGAGCCGATTTATGGGTGGCGAGAGGCTGAACGTGCGGTCGATCGTGCGGTCTCTCGCTTCGGCAGTGGGGCTGTGCGCCCGGCTAGTTTGATGTCTGCTGGAGCAGTTCAGGGACACCGGGCGCAAACATCCGAGACCAAAGCGTAGACTTTGGACTAGATCGGGAACCTGGGGTAGTGCTTCCCTCGTTAACGATTTATCCTTAACAAAAGGATGCTGGCACCAAACCCTGTGCTCGCACATCTCAGTCCGGGAGGTTCCCAGTGCCGCTCTCAGAGCATGAGCAGCGTGTCCTCGAGCAGATGGAGCATGCGCTCTACGCCGAAGACCCGCGTTTCGCTTCCAATCTCAAGAAGCCAGCCGTCCAAACTCGATCGCGCAGACGGGCACTGCTGGGCGTCGTCGTAGCGGTTATCGGCTTGGCGCTGGTTCTGGCAGGGGTTTTTACGGGGTGGATTTGGCTTGGCGGTATTGGTTTCGGCGCGATGGTGCTCGGTGGGACGTGGGCTCTTACACCCGGAGGGAAAACCCCACCGCTATCCGTTGTTGGCGGCACCGGTAAGTCATCAGGCCCCCAGGGCGCGCCCAAGATGGGGCCGACGAACAAGAAAAACTCTGCTCCCGGCCGCAGTGGCACCTTCATGCAGCGCATGGAGCAACGCTGGGATAAGCGACGCGATAGCGACTGACCAGACGCAACTTACGCCGCTGATTTTCTCGCGAACTCAGCGGCGAATTCGTGTCTTAGCGTCTTTATGTCCACCAGATCAGAGCAGCGACCCACGTCGCAATAATGACGAGTGCCGTGCAAAGTTCGATCAAAATGTTCAGTCCGACCGCTTTCAGCGCATGCACCGTCGACTCCCACGCTTTGCGGTGATCATGCTTTCGAACGCGTTGCACTGCATAGATTCCCAATGGAAAACCAACAAATGCCCCCACCACTGGAATCAAAATGCCCAGCACTATAGCCACAACCACAGCCACAATGAGTGTCGTTGTGGCCACTCCAGCACGCCGCATGCGTTGACCTGGAATGAGGAACTGCAATAGGAGCCCAGCTCCCGCCACGACGGTAGCGGCCCCCAACACGCTCCACCCGGCGACCGAGGTTTCGTTAATCGCCCACAAAAAGACGCCGGTCCACACGAGCAGAAGCCCAGGTAAGACCGGCACGACAATCCCGATGATCCCGACCGCCATGATCAGCGCGGATATCACCGCGATTGCCGTCATAGAAGATCAGCCCGTCGGCTGCGACTCCTCGTGCAGACGGTCAGACTCGTCGGTGATCACGATTCCATCCAGGTGTTGCAACTTGTCCAGGTGTGCGCGGCCGTGGTGGGCGCAGAAGTGCAACTGCAGCCCATCGGCGAGGCGAGCGCGGACGTAGGCTTGCGCTCCGCAGCGATCGCAACGATCGGCGGCGGTGAGTTCGGGGGCCAAGGTGGTATTCACGTCTGTGCTCCTTTCGGACGGACCCAAGGCGGCGGCGATACCTCCTCGGACTGACGCCTAGTCAAGCACGGCGTCACAATCAGTGAACGCGACGGCACCCCAATGTGTGTCCGGTTCTGCCCAGGGCGTAACCGTGGGCCATGATGGTCCCGTGGAGGACGTGACGGGGACATCCCTAGAAGAGTTGCTGCGGCTCACTGGCATTGGTGACCGAGACTCTTTCGCTGCCCTCTACGACCGAGTGGCTCCGCGGCTTCATGGTCTTGTCGTGCGAATTTTGCGCGACCACGCTCAGAGCGAAGAGGTCACGCAGGAGGTTTTTCTCCAAGTTTGGAGCAACGCGTCGTCGTTCGACCACAGCCGGGGGAGCGCGCTGTCGTGGTTGATGACGCTCGCGCACCGTCGTGCAGTGGATCGCGTTCGCTCGGCTCAAGCGCAATCCGTTCGCGATGGTGACTACGAATCACGTCGTGACAGGCCCGTTCTTGACCCGACCAGCGAGGAGGTGGAAGACCGTTGGCAAGCACATGCTGTGCGAACCGCTGTCATCGACCTCGGTCCGCCACATCAAGAAGCACTTGAGATGGCTTACTTTCATGGGATGACACACCGGGAAGTGTCAATTGCCTTGGGCGTGCCATTGGGCACCGCCAAGACACGCATACGAGATGGCTTACACAAACTGCGAGAGACGATGGGAGCAGCGCAATGAACAGTCCGCAGCCCCACGCTGACGACCTCATTGGCGCATACGTCCTCGATGCCCTGGATGACGATGAGCGACGTCTCGTCGACGTGCACCTGAGTGAATGCACCGGATGTCGCAGTGAGGTCCGCGAGCTCAGCGAAGTTGTTTTCCACCTCAACGATGATTTCGACGTCGCTCCACCGACACAACTCCGGGCGCGAATTCTCACCGCCATAGCAGCGCCCAGCGAGCGCGCCCCCGATGTGGCCGACCTCAGTGGTGCCGCCGCGATGACCACGTCGGAAGCTTCGTCTCGACGGACTGCCGGACGACTCAACAATAAGAGTGTCTGGGGCCTTGCCGCTGCGGGATTGCTTGCGGTTGGCGGTTGGGGCATCTGGCAAAACGTGGCAAACGACCTCAGCCCCATCGATGAAGTGATCCAAGCTGCAGATGCCGAGACCTTCACCACTCAGTATGAGGGCGAGACGCTCAGCGTGGTCGCATCGTCTTCGTTGGACCGCGCCGTTTTACAGGTGGGTGATCTGCCCACGTTGGATGACGGTCACACCTACCAAGCCTGGTGGGTTGGAGCCGATCAAAACATCACCTCTGCCGGAGTGATCTCCGGTGACGCGAGCCTCGCCGATCTTGAGGTGGCCTTGGAAGGCGACCCCGACGGCGGCTCTGCGTTCGCCCTCAGTGTCGAACCCACCGGGGGGTCGCCGCAGCCCACCACAGACCCGATCGTCATCGTGCCACTGAGTTAGACGGACGAGGGTTAGTCGTGTTTTTTGCGTATTCATCCCATGGCGACACCGCTAGGGGATGTGGCGAAAGCCTCTCGATAAAGACAGTGGCCACAGGCGCCATGGCGCCTCTGCGACCTCCACTGGCAACGTAGGCGACATGCCTAGTTAGGCGCGTTCAGTGCACGGTGCTTCCCTGTGCGCCGGGGATGGGGTGAGACACCTGAACTGATTCCCTTCGCGCTGCACGGGGCGAGATTGGAACCATCCTGATATGACGATGACCCAGGCTGACGTGACCACTGATGACAGTGGTGTGCACCCACGCAGTGAGCGACCTAAGCGGCGCAGGTTCACCGCGGAGTTCAAGGCGGCGATTGTGGCCGAGTATGAAGCTGCTGGCCATGGTGAGCGGGGCGCGATCTTGCGCCGGGAGGCCTTGTATTCACTCGCACGTTGTGGAGTGGCGCAAAGCCGCACAGGCTGGCGCTCAGGCCGGCTTAGGCCCGGCAACCCGGGATCGGCGGGACAAGGAAATCGAGGCTTTACGGGCCCGTGCGGAGAAAGCTGAGGCCGAGTTGTCTCGCACCAAAGCGGCGCTGGATCTCGTGGGAAAAGCTCACGCGCTCTTGGAGACGCTCTCCGAGAGCGCGGAGCCAGCGAAGCGGTCACGGCGGTGATCAACCCACTGGTCGATGACCTGGCTGAGCACACCGGTGTGGTGCTGCGTGTCATTTGTTGGGAAGGTCTCGGGCCGGGCACTACCGGGTCAAGAGCCCTCGCCAGGCCGAAGGCGCCCCGACCGAGGCCGAGCAACGCGCTCAGCGCCGCCGAGCAGGCCTGCGTGTTGGAGGTGCTGACCAGCGGTAGGTTCGCGGACAAGTCCGTGACGCAGACCTGGGCCACGCTGCTGGATGAAGGCCCCTATGTGTGCTCACAGTCCACGATGCACCGGTTGGTGCGGGAGCACAGCCTGTACGTGGTGTTGGACATCTTCTCCCGGTACGTGGTGGCCTGGACCGTCATCGCCAGCGAGGACCCTCAGATCGCCAAGGCCCTTATGGACCAAGCGGTGGCCACGCATGGCGCACCGGAGGCTGTTCATGCTGATCGGGGGACCTCAATGACCCCATACCGGTGGCGCAGTTGTTGGTCGATCTTGGGATGGCCCGGTCCCATTCCCGGCCCCACGTCAGCAACGATAATCCGTACAGCGAAGCGGCGTTTAAGACCCTGAAGTACGCGCCGGTGTTCCCCGGCAACTTCGGGTCGTTGGCCGATGCCCGCGCATTCGGTGAGGAGTTCTTCGCCTACTACAACCACGAGCACCGCCACGCCAACGGACCCTGGACGCCGCCTACACCGCCCACCCCGAACGATTCGGCCACCGCCACCCCACCCAAGATGCCCACCGCAGCGTGGATCAACCAACCCTCACGGGAGGCCCTCATATCGACCACCTGAAGAGACGTGACTAACCCGCCTTGACATCTTCCGTTTCTCTGCGGTGACAGTGACGATTCCAGCGCCCACACTCAGAAGGCCTAACGCGAGCAACGCAATGTGCTCGGTGAGGCGCGCGCGAGTGGCGGCAGCCCCGACGTCATTGCTAGGAAGGGTGTCTAGGGCAGGTGTGCGTTCTTGGCGAGCCGCCAGGGCGCTCGCTTCGGCCGGAAAAGGCAGGTCAGGGTCTGTGGCCACCGGAGCGGGGGAAAACTCGATATTCGTCACGGCAGCAACCGCCAGCGATTCAGATGAGTACATGCCTGCGTGTGCTGATGCGGGGACTGCGATCGCAATGGGAAAGCCGATCATGGCAGCAGCCACGAGCGACGTCATACGATCCCGAATGCGCAAGAGCAATCCTTCTGGTAATAGTGAGAGATGTCCTCTCCCGTCATCAGCGTGAGTCATTCGGACTGAGCCCCCACGATGGATGCCAGTTCGCTGTAAATGTGACGCGCCTCACAAAAACGGCGAGGCTCCTTTGTGCCCTGACGCTTAACGGTAGACGCACCGAGCGTGCGTGTGCTCAGCGTGGAAGCAACGCGGGTGGGTTAGCCTTCGAGCACGGCTCCACCGTCGGGGCCAACCAACCCATCTGCGGAAAAGGATCAGCCATC
>JBBQNO010000006.1:0-51291 GCA_038330045.1 Actinomycetales bacterium
GCGCCAGAGCAAGCCACCTTGCCGTGGATGAGCCGAGACAAGGTGCGGGGGCTCTTCAAAGAACAACAGCGAGTTTTGTACGAAGCACTAGCCGGGTGGGCCCAAACCCACCCAGACGTGCCCGTGCGCTACGTGGTTTCCAGGCAGCTCCCCGTGGACCGGTTGGTCAGCGAGGCTCGATCCGCGCACCTTCTCGTGGTCGGCAGCCGCGGCCGGGGTGGGTTTCGAGGTCTGCTGCTGCGCTCCGTCAGCCAAGGCGTCCTTGGGTAACGTGCATCTGGGGTCCAGACCCACATTTTCGGAGCCGGTTCCGACGGTCCTGGCTGACGCCCCTGCAGGCTGCTCATTGACCATCCTTATCGAGCAGGCGAGATAGCCTGGCTCTCCTACGCAAATTGCCGCTCGAAACTGCTGCTGCCGTCAAGTTGCGGACGCGCACGCGGGGTAGCGACAAGCCGTGTTTCGTTGGTGTCTCAGCGGAGACTCCCCACCGTCGGCATGCGCGTCATGACAACGGAGTCACCGAGGTGGCTACGCCCCGCTTTAAATCAGCCAACACCGGGCGCACGTTTGCGCTCCACCTGGCAATCAGCATGGACCGACTGATACCCGTGTGCAGGTACCGGTTCCTACGGATATCACGGCTGATCACAGACGGGCACCGGCCCAGATCACGGGCGATCTTCCACATCGTCCACCCAGCCTTGAAACCAGTCGCTATTTCCATTCGATCCGAAAACGACAACACACGCCGCTGGCCCATCCCGATGCTCCTACCCTCGACCCCCGCCGACCAGGAGTGTTGCTACGACGGTATGACGCTGCCGCTCGTGCAGTTCGGTTCTGTGAGGGGCCGTGCAGGCACCGATGAGTGCTCGGAGTTCGTCGTCGGTCAGTGGTTCGACCACGGGCTGATCGACCTTCGGTGCCTTCATTCCCCAGAACGGGTCCGCGGGCAGGTGGCCTTCGATGATCAGCCACGTGGTGAACCGTCGCACGGCGAGCTGTCGCATGCGGGCGGTGCCCGCGGCCCGTCCGGCGTCGAGCAGGTCGGCGACGAATCGGTTGAGTGAGGTCCGGTTCATCGGCTCGGCTCCGTGCTGAGAGCACCAGGCCAAGTACCGGTGGAGGCCGTCGAGGTAGGTCGTGATGGTCTGGGGGCTCTTGCGCTCGGCCCGCAGGAGGAGTTCCCAAGAGGCGATCAGGGACGTGAGTCGGTCGGCGGTGAGGTCACAGGGACGAGCGTCGGCTGGGGACGTCTCAATCCGGGTAACCCGACAGTAAATGGACACTTGATCAAGTCTCTACACGCTTTCAGGCTCGGAATCCGTAGATCCCGAGCCTGAAGTTGGTAGCGGGGGCAGGATTTGAACCTGCGACCTCCGGGTTATGAGCCCGGCGAGCTACCGAACTGCTCCACCCCGCGTCGGTGAGACAACCATAGGCCAGGCTCTGCGACACACCAAATCGTGTGCCGCAGAGCCTGCTTACTACGGCTGCTCGGTAGTGTCCGAGACGTCTCCGGTCTCACTGTTGAGCGAGACCGAACCGCCTCCTGGTTGGGCATCGACGGCCCGCTGGATGGCCTGCTGCAAGCGATCTTGCGCCTCGGCATACGCCGCTAGGTCGTTATTGCTCAGGGCGTCTTGACCTTCCTTGTAGGCCGTTTCGATGTCAGCAATGATCGGGTCGAGATCGCCGGAGGGAGCTGGCGCAGGAGTGGGCGTTGCGTCAGCCGTCTGCTCGGCTCCGTCGCCGGGGGCGGCGGTCGCGGTTGCCCCGTCCTCCGTGGCCGCGGGGCCATCGATCGGCTCCTCAGCGCCGCTACCCGAATCGGCAGCCGTGGCCCCGGAGTCGCCTTCGAAGAGCTCATCGAGGGCACCGTCGAGCGTGTCGGACCATGCAAGGTCATCACCGAAGGAAACCACCACCAGACGCTGCAACGGGTAAGCCGAGCCGCCGCTGGCTTGAACGTAGACCGGCTCGACGTAGAGCAGCCCGTCACCTACCGGCAGCGTGAGCAAGTTGCCGATGGTGACTTCCGAGCCTTGCTGCTTGTTCAGGTTCAAGAATTGCGACAACGTCTGGGTGAATGCCTTCGAGGGCTGGTTCGAACTCGAAATCTCGTTCTGGAACTGACCTGGTCCCTTCACGGTGGTGTCTCGTGGCAACTCCAGCACACGTATCTGCCCGTAGCCTTCACGCCGTTCACCGTCCATGCCGCCGGCATCCGCATCGACCGCCATGTAGCCGGTCAGGTTTTGCCGTTCGTCACCTTTCGGGATGAAGGTGGTGGTCAGCGAAAAGGTCGGGTCTTCTTGACCAGGCATCGCGATGCTGAGGTAGTACGGGGGCTGGTCGACGTTTTGGGTCTCCACACTGGGGTCTTCGGACACCTTCCAGAAGTCCTGACCGGTGAAGAAGGCGTTGGCCGTTTCCACGTGGTAGCTCGACATCACTTCTCGCTGCACCTTGAAAAGGTCTTCGGGGTAACGCAGGTGCGACATGAGCTCACCGTCGATCTCGCTCAGCGGCGCGACGGTCCCGTCGAATGCCTGCGACCAAGCCTTCAGCATGGGGTCTTCTTCATCCCACGCGTAGAGCTTGACCGCACCGTCGTAGGCGTCCACGGTGGCTTTTACCGAGTTGCGGATGTAATTGACCCGCCCGCCCCCGATCGACTGAACATTGCGCGCCTGGTTCACCACCGAGTCGGCAGTGGCCGTCTCTAGTTCCTTGGTTTGCGAGTAGGGATACCGCGCCGAGGTGGTGTAGCCGTCGACAACCCATTTGATCCGCCCATCGACCACGGTCGGATATGGGTTGCCGTCCAACCGCAACCACGGCGCGACCCGCTCGACGCGCTCACGCGGCTCGCGATAGTCCAACATGCGCGACTCGGAGTTGACGTTGTCCGACAGCAAAATTTCGGCCTGGCGGTACTTGATCGCGTAGGCCAATTGCTTAGGCAGGGAGCCGATAGCCACACCACCTTCTCCGCTGTACGTATTGCGAAGTTCACCGGTGTCGTTACTGCTGTCCGGACGGTCCAGCTCTTGCGGCTCGGCGCCCAAGGCGGCTCCGACAATGGAGTAGTTCGGTGAATACTCTCCGAAATACACCCGCGGCTCGTACTCACCCAAGTCACCGACCGGCGGAATGTTCTTTTCGTAGAAAATTGGCTCTCCATCAGCGGTGCGCCGGTTCCCGAACGCTGCGACCGCGCCGAACCCGTGGGTGTAGACCGTGTGGTCGTTCACCCAGTTGCGCTGGGCCTCTTGTACGCCTGATAGGCGCATTTCACGTAGCGCGATGACGGTGTCGACCGATTCACCGTCTACCTGGTACCGGTCGACGTCCAGCGCGTCGGGGAATTGGTAGTAGTTACGCACTCCTTGCAACTGACGGAACGTCGGAGAAACAACCGAAGGGTCCACGATTCGGATACCGGGGATAGTCGCGGCGTCCGCGCGCAACTGGCCCTGGGTCGCTTCAGTCTCAGCGTCGTAGGGCGTGAATTCGGTATCTTGGAGTCCGTAGGCTTTTAGCGTGGCGTCAATATTGCGCTTGATGAACGGCTCTTCCAACTGCGCCTCAGAGGGATTGACCCGAAGCGACTGGATAAGCGCAGGGTAGGCACCTCCCACCAGCAGAGCCACCACCACCAAACCGACGATTCCGATGATCGGCAACCGCCATGTCTTGGTCCAGATAGTGCTGATAAAAAACACCGCTACGAGCGCGGCAGCGATCGCCAACACGCCGCGCGTCGGCAAGACCGCGTTGACGTCGGTGTAGTTCATGCCAGTGATGCGTTCATGCTGGGAGGTCGTGAGGCTAAAGCGCTCCAACCAGTACGACACCGCGCGTACAGCCAAGATCGCCGCGGCAAGCACCACGATGTGAATGCGGGCGGCCTTAGTCGTGCGATCCCCCGGTGACTGAAGCTGGATTCCGCCATAGATGTAGTGCGTCAACAGACCAGCCAGTAGGGAAAGACCCAAGACCAAGGTCGCAAAACTGACGAGAATGTTGAGGAAAGGCAAGGTGAAGACGTAGAAGCCGATGTCCATGTTGAATTGCTCGTCGGTGACGCCGAAGGGTTGCCGGTTCAGCCACAGCAACACGGTTTCCCACTGTGCCATCGCCGCTGCCCCAGAAAAGAGGCCAAGCGCCACCGGCACACCGATAAATACCAAGCGTCGCACCGGATCCAGCGCTGCCCGGTAGCGGTCCAAGTTGGCCTGCTCGGGACTGCTCGGGGCGTAGATCGGGCGACTGCGATAGGCGACCGTCAGCGAAATCCAGACCGCTGCAGCAGTCAACAGACCAGCGACGATGCCCATACCCACCTGAGTCGCCAATCTGGTGGTCAAAACCGTGCGGTAGCCAACAGACTCGTACCAGAGGAACTCGGTCCACAATTGGGCAGCCCACACCACGACGGTGATCACTGCGACCACGATCGCGACGGTGGGACCTAGCCTGCCCCCACCACCGCCGCGTCGTGGGCCGCGGCGTGGCCCTCTGGGCCCTCCGGGCGGCGGACCGCCAGCGCGAGGGGCGCCGGTGGGGCCCGGCATACCGGTGGCGCCTGTGGCCCCCGGGCCTTGCTGCTGTGCGGACTCGTTGGTCGAATCGCTGCCGCCTACGTTGCTCTCGGCACCAGTCTCGTCTCGACCGTCGTCGTCGCTGGGCTCAGGCCCCTCCGTTTGACTCACTACTCACCGGCTCCTGTGCGATGGGGTGCCCTCGATGTCGGCGTATGCCGTGCTCGGGCGGGTGCGCACAACGTAACCGACGTTCCTGACAGAGGCGCCTGCGCCTAGCAGTGAGAGGATGGCGCGTGCCTGATTCCGCAATGACCGCCTCGCCCTTGACCGCCGCCGCTGTTGACACGGAGCGGCACGTCGCTGGAGCCGGGTGGGACCAAGCACCGCGGATGTTCGCTCTCGTGTCCAACGCGCAGCTGCGTGAACACGAGCCTTCTATGCACGAGCAGCTCACCGGCGCCGACCCCGAAGGACTCACCGCTGTCGAGCAAGAAGGCCTACCCCGCACCAGCGATATCGAATCGATGTTGGCCCGGGTCGCCTGGCCCGCCGAAGTCGAAGGGGTGGCCCTGGCGATTGAGCGCATCGTCGTGCCGCCCGAGGCTGAGCGGAACCTTCCCGAGGATCCCAGCGCAGCCACCGATGCCTTGGCCGCCCACCCTGATCGCAAAGACGTGCGTATCCTCGCCGCTGTACTGCGCTCAGGAACCAGCATTTGCCTGCTTCGTCAGCGTGAGCACGACAGCGACTCATCGGTGGCGATCGGCCATGACATCGCCCCAGGCTTGGTCCATGCCCTGGCCAGCACGCTGCTTGACGACACGCAGGTGGGCGACTCCCACGCGGTTGAGGCGCACGAGCACCACTAGTTCATGATGGCCGCGACACATCGGCACCAACACATCGGCACCGCGCGCGAGCGCAGCATCCTTTTTAGCACTGCGGCAAGGGCGCGTTCGGGTCCTTCGCGATAGCTTCGAGCACGGCCCGCGCATCATCAAACGTGGCGACCTTGGCCACGTTCAAACCGTCCGGGATGTGACCCAACACTTCCTCGCAATTGCTTGCGGGAGCAAGAAAGAAGTCGGCACCCTCATCGTGGGCACCAATGAGCTTCTGGGCGATCCCACCGATGGGCCCCACGTCACCCTCGGAGTCGATGGTCCCAGTGCCGGCGACGGCGCGGCCCCCGGTTAAAGCCCCTTCGGTGATCGTGTCGTAGATGGCCAGGCTGAACATCAGCCCCGCCGAGGGGCCGCCGACGTTGCCAGCGTTGATGGTGATGTCGTAGGGCAGGTCGAAGTCAGAGACCGGAAGGATGCCGATGATCGTGCGGCTTTCTTCGGCGGGGTCATTCGACGTGTCCTTCGCGTCCCCGGTGGGCACCTCGATGTCTTGCGTCTTGCCGGCGCGAACAATCGTGAAACTCGCGTCATCGCCAGGAATCACGGACTGCAGAACATCACGCAAGTCATTGGGGTTATCGATATCGGTGCCGTTGACCGACAGGATCTGGTCGTTGACCTTTAGGATCCCGTCGGCCGGGGCATTCTTCAGAACCTGAGCGACTTTCACCTCTTCCGGCACCGTGGTCCCGATTGCCCTTAGGGCGACGACAACGGCCTGCTGTTGAGAGTCAGTCATCAGCTCGAGGTTCTGCTCGCGGACCTCGGCCGGGGTGGCGTTGGGGGGGAAGACGTCCCTCTCGTTGGCGATCGCCGAAGAGGCATCAAAATGTGCGCCGATCCACTCCCAGGCGCTCACCGGAAAGCGCGGGCCCCCGCTGAGCGTGATGGTGGTGAAGTCCAACGTGCCCGACGTTGGATAGGTCGGTATGCCGTCGACCGAGATCACGTCGGTTCCGTCGACCTGCCCGAGCGCGTCATAGGCCGGCCCCGGGCGGTAGATCACCTTCGGGACGTTGACCAAGTTGAGGATTGCCACGCTCGCCACGAGCAGCACCACCACGATCAGCGCGATGGCTGCGCGAGGCGAAATGCCCGTATGAGCGGGACGGGTTGAAGGCTGGACCATAGCTCTAGAGGCCGACCCAGGTGTGCTCGCCGGTCGTGAAATGCTGGCGCTTCCAGATCGGCACGCGGGCTTTGCATTCCTCAATCACCGTGCGGGCACCCTCGAATGCCTGCGCACGGTGCTCCGCGGAGACCACGCAGATGACGGCGCGATCTCCTACCGCCAGTTCACCTTCGCGGTGAACGGCGACCACACCACATACTCCCGGTAGATCGGCAACGGCGTCAACGACGCCGCGAAGCGCTTCGCCCGCGTCGGGGTGGGCGCTGTAGTCCAGCTGAGTCACTCCGTCGTGACCACCGTCATGCTCACGGACGATGCCGATAAAAACCGCCACCGCCCCGGCCCTGGGGTCGCTGACCACATCCAGCGCGGCGTCGAGCGAAAGAGGCTCGGATTGGACCGCAGAGTAGGTCGATTCTCTCGGAGCTGTCACGGGGACATCATGGCCTGACAACCCTGGGACGAATCTGTGAGCGAACCCCTCGGAGCCCGTGGCACCTACGTGCGCTTACGCCGCCGCCGCATCAACGCTGCGGTCGCAGCCACTGCGACGGCAGCACTGACTGCGCCCGCCGCACCGATGGCTGCGTCTCTTCGCTCGACTCGGCGCGCCATCACAGCGTGGTGGCCCCGAACCTCTTCGAGCAAAATGCTCAAGCAGGTTGAGTTGTCGTAAGCCGGATACCAGCCTTTGGCCGCCAACTGCTCGGCAGCCACCACCCACGGAAAGGACACGTAGGCCAGGTCTGTAGGCGGCAGGGGGATGACTCCGACACGGTGGAGCCGCTCGGCCGCGCCCTGGGCAGCGCTTGCTGACATCTCCACGCTGCGCATCCCAGAGATCTCCTCGACTTCTGCCTGCGTGAGGCTGCCCCACGAGCCAACAGCCACCTGTTGCCCCAACTCGCCCTGAGCAACAATCGAGACGGCCGTGGCCAAATCCTCGACGTGACAGAATTGCCACGCGGGGGTCCGCCCACGCAACGTCAGCAGGCGCGGCGCTTCGAAGTGGCGCGAGATCATCGTGTCCAACTTCGGACCGACCAACGACGCCGGTCGCACCGAGGTGATGCGCAGACCTGGATGCACCCCCCGAGCCACCTCGAGCAACTGCTCGACTTCGACGAGATCGGCGACGATGCCTTCGGTGTCCTCGGCCTGCGCCGCGCTGTCTTCCGGCATAGGCACCGGGTTGTCTTCGCGAGCGCCGTAGACCATTGCGCTGGTGATCACGATCAAGTGCTCGACCCCGGCTGCTGCGGCAGCGGTGGTCAGCGTCTGCGTTTCGCGAATAAGCCTGGACCGTCGTAGCGCCGACTGCTCGGTGAGCGAGGCCTGAAGATTGGCGTCGTGCGCAATGTGCACCAGCACGTCAATATCGGCCAGCGCCGTCACCACGGACGGGGAGGTGATCTCGGCGATGCGCCATTCCACGTCACCCTGGGCCCCGGCGCGGGTGTCAAGGCCCACGACGCGATCTCCTGCGGTGGCTAGCTCCCGGACGAGCACGTCACCGAGTGCGCAGGTGGAACGAGTGACGGCAATCCGTCGCGGACCGAGACTACGCCGAGAGCGCATCGTGCTGGGCTGGGAACTCACGGACCCCTCCTTGTGGTTGTCTGGATGTACGCCATCTTGTCAGCAGCGGCCGACAGGGCCGAAAATCGGCACCATCCCGGAAGGACCCAGCGGTGAATCCTCACAACGACACCCCGAACGAACCGAGCGACGAAGACCCCCTGGCGGCACTTTTCGGCGGCCAGGTCCCGGAAGAGATGCGCGAGATGTTACAGTCCATGGGTCTGGACAAAATGGACCCGGCGATGATGCGCCAGATGCAAGCTCAGATCCAGACCATGATGAGCAGCACCGACGACGGCGCGGTCAACGCCGATTTGGCCCGAGACACCGCCCGCGGCGTGGTCTCGGCGGCAGGCGACACGTCGCTCAGCGCGCGCACCGTCGCCGATGTGGGCCAGGTCGTGCAAGTCGCGACCTTGTGGATCGATGCGGTCACCGATTTCCCGCCGCCCGCAGGTAGTGGCACAGCATTGAGCCGGGCCGAGTGGGTCGAGCAAACCTTGCCGGTATGGGGCTCGCTCATTGAACCCGTAGCCGAGGGCGTCCGGGCAGCGATGACTGCGGCGATGAAACAACAGATGGGCTCATTGGGCGATGGGGCACCCATTGAGATCCCTGGCATGCCCGCGGGGATGGACCCCGCCGCACTGATGGGCCAGATGGAGCCGATGATGCGGCGGATGAGCTCGGCGATGTTTGGCGCTCAAATCGGTCAGGCCGTGGGGACATTGGCCGGGGAGATCGTCAGCGGCACCGAGGTGGGACTTCCGCTGCTGCCCAACGAGCAGGTGGTCTTGCTGCCCGCCAACGTCGCCGCCTTTGCCGAGGGCCTGGAGGTGGAGGCCGGCGAGGTGCACCTCTACCTCGCAGTCCGTGAAGCCGCCAGGGTCCGCTTGTTCGCGTCCGCGCCTTGGCTTGGCCCGCAGTTGTTGACTGCTGTGCAGGACTATGCGCGAGACATCAGCATCGACACCGACGCCATCGAGTCGGCGGTGCGCTCGGTCGACCCCAGCGATCCTGCGGCGATGCAGGAGGCGCTGTCCGGGTCGCTCTTCGCCACCGAGCACAGCCCCGCTCAGCGCTCCGCGTTGGCCCGCCTGGAGACGTATTTGGCACTGGTGGAGGGCTGGGTGGATGTCGTGTCGGAGCGGGCCTGCAGCGCTCACCTGCCCCAAACTTCGGCCCTGTCTGAGGCCGTGCGGCGACGCCGAGCCACCGGCGGCCCGGCCGAGAAGGTGTTCGCCTCCCTCGTGGGCCTGGAGTTGCGTCCCCGCCGACTGCGTGATGCCGCAAACTTGTGGGCGGCTCTTGAGTCCGCGCACGGTCCTGCGGCCCGCGACAACGCATGGGCCCACCCGGATGTTGCTCCCACGGCAGCCGACCTCGACGACGTCCTCGGCTACGTGCAACGCGCAGGGGGCAGCAGCGACGAACAAGATAGGGCGATGGATGCCGAGCTCGACAAGTTACTCAGTGATGGCGATCTGAGCTAGGCCACCCAGCGGCCCAGGATGCCCCGGACAAAAAGCTCTGCGCCTCTTCGTACCTCGGATAGCGAGCCACCAAGGCGCGAAAGGCGGGACCGTGGTCTGGATGGTTCAGATGCACCCACTCGTGGATCAGGACCGCGTCTTGCACCCACGTTGGGGCTGTGCGCAGCCGGTCGCTGATCCGGATCGTGCCTGCGCTCGAGGTGCACGATCCCCACCGCGTGTGCTGATTGGTGACCCACCGCACTGACGTGCATTCTGCGGTAGCGGCGGGTGAATCGGGCCCCAGGTAGCGCGTCACGAGGTCGCGGGCACGGGTAAGCAGATCGTCCTCGCGCAACTCCCGCCGAGCCTGACGACGCTCTAGGCCGGCCAGCAGTTCCTCGACGTGGCGCCGCTCCGCGGCAGCACTCAGTCCTTGAGGCATCAGGACGACAACTCGCTTGCCCTCCACCCGCGCAGACACAGTGCGGCGTCGGCGTGCGCTGCGCCTGATTTCGACGTGATCTGGGAGGTCGGTCGCCACCGGCACAACGTAGTCGCTAGACCCGGCTGACGACGACACACCGCTGAGCACAAGCGCCGGTGCAGCCGAGCACGCAGCATGGGGTCTAGGGTGGGGTTCAATCTGGCCGCGACACCGAAGCATGTGCAGTGCTTGCGCGCCCGTCCACGACTAGGAGACAACATGGCAGAAGGCACCGAGACGTACCAGGGCGAGTTCTACTGCGTGAAGTGCAAGGAGAAGCGCGAGGCCGAAGGGCGCGTCGTTGAGACCAACGGCCGTCGCATGGCCAAGGGCACCTGCCCGGTGTGCGGAACCAACTTGAACCGCATCCTCGGCAAGGCTCCTACCGCTTAACTCGCTACACCTACGACACACCTCAAGGCAGCTCCGAACAGGAGTTGCCTTGAGGCATTTTGGGGCGAAGCCCGGTCGCGTCTGTGAGCCTGTGGACAACTATCGGGACCGAGGGCCTGCGCCTGAGACGCTAGCTCGTATGCCGCACGCACCCGGTGACGTCATTGCTCAGCGAGTGAGGCTGCGCGATGACGCCCGACCCATTCGTCGCTCCGCCAGTGAGGTTCAGTTCGGGCTCAGCCCTCGCCGAGGCATCGTCCTGTCCGGCCTCAGCGAGGCAGAGACCGGGTGGCTGTTGAGTCTGGCGAGCGCCCCTCGCCGCCCCACTGAACGCTCACGGTCCACCACGGCGCGCCCTGGCGTCCTCCTGGGCACCGCCACCAGTTGGGGTCTGAGCGGATCACGCGCGCTGGAACTCCTGGCCGTGTTGCGCGCTCACGACCTGCTTGCCGATGAGCCAAGACTCCCTAGCGTCTCTGCTGTAGTGGAGCCGATCTCGGCTCATTCCTCGGTGCCCCACGTGTGCGTGCTCGGGGCAGGATCAGTGCCCGAATCCATCCGGAGCCATACGGCCGCCTGTGACGTGGCCACCGTCAGTGATGCTTTCGACACCCGCAACCCACCCAGCCTCACGGTCATCGTGGTCCGCGATGCGGTCGGCGAGCGCGATCGTTCGTCGTGGGCCCGCTCCGGCCTCCATCACATGCCGGTGATCATCGGCCACCAGCACGCTGTGCTGGGGCCGCTGGTGAAGGGGCACGGGTCGGGTCCCTGCCTGGTCTGCCTGGATCTGAGCCGCAAGGACCGGGACGCCGCTTGGCCCTTCATCGCGGCCCAAATCAGTGCAGTGCCCTCGGATTGGGAGTGCGACATCAGCGTCGATCCCCCGTTGGGCGCGACCATCGCCAGCCTGACCGCCATGCTCATCAGGGCGCACCTGCACGACATACCAGTGCCCGACGGGGTGACCTGGGAGGTGGCGCTGCCCTGGCCTCACGTGACCAATCGCCTCTGGCACCGTCATCCCGCGTGCGTGGAGCACAACGACGTAGGTAGCTAGGCCGCGTGGGCGTTCTTGCGGGGACGTCCACGGCCACGCTTGCGCTTGACCACGACACCGTCGAGCACACATTCACCGCCCCACACACCCCACGGCTCGGCGCGTTCGAGAGCGCCCGCAAGGCAGGCTGCTCGTAGCCGGCAGGGTCCACAGAGCGACTTGGCGGCCTCCACCCCGGCCGGGTCTTGGACAAACCATAGGTCTGGTGGGTGGACATGACACGGCAGAGGGGCACCACCACCTGAGGTGATCGGCACAGGCGCGGTTGGTGATGTGAGCAAAGCCGAGACAGGCGCTGGATGAAGGTCAGCGATGCTGGGTGTCTGAGCAGACACGAGAGTTCCTTTCGCAACTGTGCAGGGCACAGAAAAGGCCGCGGGAGTGGTGTCGAGGTGACAGGCACTGCGCGGCCGACGAAGGAAATCTAGGACGCTATATAGCTGGTCCTGGGCAACCTGTTCTTGGCACGCGAGGCCTCTGGGGAGAGTCGACGTGAGGCTTGCGCCCAATAGTGAAGACCTTCATCGCCTTCATCCCTCCTTCGTCTCGGGTCCACCTGCCACGCGGCTGCGCTAGCAGAACGATGACGACGCTACGCCGCCTGTCGTGCGGCGCGCAACCCATTTAAATCCTGGCGTTCGACAGACACCTGCAGACGTCAGGCGGAGGCCAGGATCGCGATGACGTCGGGCCCATACATGTCTAGTTTTCGTGAGCCCACCCCAGAGATGGCTGACAGGCCAGCCAAATCCTTGGGGGTATTCTCCGCGATCGCGGTCAAGGTGGCGTCGGTGAAGACCACGAAGGCCGGCACGGAGGCCGCCTTCGCGGTGGCGCTGCGCCACTGACGCAACTCTTCGAACAACGCTTCGTCGTAGGTCGCGGGGCACGAGGTACAACGCCCGATCTTGCGCTCGGCCGCACTGGCCAGATCGTTACCGCAGATACGGCATACCTTACGGGCACGGGGCGATCGCGCAGAGCCAGGCTTGGGCTTCGACTCTTCGCGGGGCACTCCCAAAAGATCGCCGGCGGGCACCAAGAAGCGGCTGATTTTACGACTCGCGCGGCCTCCGGTGCTGCGGCTGGTGGCCCAGCTCAGGTGTAACCGCGAGCGCGCCCGGGTGATGGCGACGTAGAGCAGGCGTTGCTCCTCCGCGACACGGGCCGGCCCTTCGGCCAGCGTGATGGGCATCAAACCTTCGCTGCACCCGATGACGAACACGTCATCCCATTCAAGCCCCTTGGCGGCGTGCAGCGAGGCCAGCGTGACGCCGTCGACACTGGGGGCGTGCTGCTCACTGATCCGCCGATCGAGCTCGATCACGAGTTCGGCCATGCTGGCGTGCCGGTTTTCACCCGTCCAGGCAATGGCGTCGAGATCTGTAGCCAAATTAACTAAGGCCTGCAATGACTCCCAGCGCTCACGGCTCGCTCCGCCGGTGGGAGTCACGGGCGTGTGCCCCACCGACGACAACACGTCACTCACGCGATCGGCCAACGGGCGGCTGGGGTCGTCGGTGCGCACCTGGCCGCGCAACAGCACGATGGCTCCACGCACCTCAGCACGAGAGAAGAACCGCTCACCGCCGCGGATGAGATACGGCAACTCCGCCGACGAAAGGGCGCTCTCGACGAGCTGCGACTGTGCGTTAGTCCGGAACAGGATGGCGATCGAGCCCGGCGCGACACCGGCTGTGACACGATCCCTGATCACTGAGGCGACGCCGTGCGCCTCGGCTTCGTCGTCGGGGTATGTCGTCAGGGCCGGCGCAGGACCAGGCTCCTGCTGCGAGCGCAGCAGGGACGATTGCGAGGGAAGCACCGCGTTGGCGACCTCGATGATCTGCGGAGTGCTTCGGTAGTTGCGCATCAAACACGCGGTCGCTGCGTCCGGGAAGCGAGTAGCGAAGTCGTTGAGGTATGCGGGCGTGGCACCGGTAAAGGAGTAAATCGTCTGGGCTGGGTCGCCCACGACGCAGACGTCGTTGCGCTCGCCGATCCACCGATCAAGGAGGCGTTGCTGCAACGGATTGACGTCCTGATACTCGTCGACCACGAAGTGTCGGTATTGCTGGCGGACGGTGTCGGCGATGCCGGGATGGTCCTCCATGATGGCAACCATCAAGAGCAGCACATCTTCGAAGTCGATGACGTTGCGCTCACTGGTGACCTCGGCATACGTCGCCATGACCCGGGCCATCGCGGTGCCGTCGAGCCCGGCGACACTGCGGCCCTGCTCTAGCGCGAGGCGCGGGTACCCCTCGGCGGTCACCATACCGACTTTGGCCCACTCGATCTCGGACGCGACGTCGCGCAGTTCAGTGCGCTCCAGGCGCAAACCCACCCGTCCAGCGGCCTCAGCGACGGCCGAGGCTTTGTGCGGGAGCAGATTCGGCGCCGGGCCGCCAACCGCCTGAGGCCAGAAGAACTGCAACTGTCGCAGCGCGGCTGCGTGGAAGGTGCGGGCTTGCACCGAAGCGACGCCGAGGCCGCGCAGGCGAGTGCGCATCTCCCCTGCAGCGCGGGCGGTGAAGGTCAGTGCCAACACCCGTTGTGGAGTCAGCACGCCCGCCGCCACCCCGTAGGCGATCCGGTGGGTGATCGCACGGGTCTTGCCCGTCCCGGCACCAGCCAGGACAACCATGGGCCCCAGCGGCGAGGACGCTACTTGCCGTTGCTCGGGGTCTAACCCGAGCAACACATCATCGGGGTCGATGGCCCCGCTCACGAGGGGTCGTGACCACGAAACGGGCCGTCCAATTCGTGCTCTTGATCGATCTCTTTGCCGTACCAATGCTCGATCAGTCGTCGGGCGATCGAGACGCGCGGCGGCAGGGCCACGGCCCCTGAGCGGACGGCATACGCCAATTCGCCGCGCGCAAACCAACTGGCCTCGGCGATCTCGGCGGGGTCCAGTGTGAGGTCAGTCTCGAAGGCTCGCGCGGTGAAGCCGATCATCAGCGAGGCGGGAAAGGGCCAGGGCTGATTGCCTCGGTAGACCACACTGCGCACCTGGATGCCGACCTCCTCGCTGACCTCGCGGGCTACCGCAGATTCTAACGATTCGCCGGCCTCCACAAACCCCGCCAGCACCGACATCCGGCCCTGCGGCCAGTGCGGGCCACGCGCAAGAAGGATGCGGTCGTCGTCGTCGATGACGGCCACGATGACGGCCGTGTCGGTGCGCGGGTGGTGCTGCGAGCCGTCGTTGACGCACTCGCGCACCCATCCGCCGTCCCCGGGCGTGGTTTCCTGCCCACACCGGGGGCAGTGCGGGTGCCGCTCGTGCCAGTGAAATAGCGCGACTGCGCTGGTGAAGACACCCGCATCGGTGTCGCCCAGGCCCTCCCCGGCCTCGCGCAACGTCTGCCATCCTTTGGCACCCGGATCGGGGCGGTCTTGCTCGTCGATCGGCCGCAGCACTGCGACGTGGTCGCGCTCATCGTCGCGGCCCATAAAGATCGCCAGCCGCGCGGAATCGGCGACATCTGGTGGTCGAGGCACCAAGCGCAGTTGCCCGTCCACGCGGCAGGTGCGCATCTTGGAGTCAACAAAATCGTAGACGCGCGTCGTTGAATGCGACAAGGCCGCACGCACGACATCGTAGTCTCGGCGCGTGTTGCCTGCCCGATCCAACGTGCCGCGCGAGAGGGCAAGGTCCAAGAGTGTCTCGTCGGCAACATTCACCCGCTCACTGTAGGGGTCGCGTGTGACGCCCCGGCTGCCCCACTGAGTTGTCCACAACCGAGCACCCCACTCGGCCTCGCCTGCATCGATTGACCCGCGCTACGACATACGGTGGTCGGCGTGAGACGTAGCGACCTGGCGTTGGCCGGAATTGCCTGTGCGGCCGTGCCCGGGATGAAGCCGGTGTCCGTGCAAGAAGTCAGCCGAGGGGCCAGCGACGACAAGCCCTCGCATCAGAGCGCCATCGTCAAGGACAGCACGGGACGCACCTGGGTCGTCCGGGTGCCGCTGACTGCTGTCGCCGGGGCCGAGTTGGATCGCAATGAGTCCTTGGTGACCCAGTTGGGCAAGCACTTGCCGTTCAAGGTGCCAGCCGCTTCTGGTTTTGCGCCGCTCGGCACCGAGCGGGGTCGCGCCGCGGTCTATCCGTATGTCGAAGGCTCAGCGCTGAATTTGCACCACCTGCCTCCTGGGCCGGGCTTGGCCAGCGCCGTCGGGCGGGCCATCGCCGCAGTGCACAACATCAGCGTCGACATCTTCGAGGACTATGCGGTCCCGACCTTCGATTCGGCCAGCCACCGGCAGCGATGTGTGGCCGAGTTGGACCGGGTCGCAGCGACCGGACTGGTCCCCACGGGGCTGCTAGCCCGCTGGGAGCAGGCTTTTGATGCTGACCCATTGTGGGACTTCGCCAGCACTCCGACGCACGGGTCGTTGAACGGTTGGGCCTTCTTGGCCGCTTTCACCGACGACGACGCTGCGACTGGTCGCGTGGTGGCCATGACCCATTGGGATCAGGCAAGTGTCACCGACCCCGCTCAAGACTTTGCGATCTTGACCGACGAGCTCACCCCCGCAGCGTTGGCCTCGGTGGTGGAGAGCTATTCCTTGGCACGGTCGCAGCGGCCCGACCAGTATTTGATGGTGCGCGCGCGGCTGGCCGCCGAGATGCGACTCATCAAGGGCCTCGCCCAAGCGGTGACTCAAGATGCCGACGACATCGTTCAGTTCCGCGTGGACGAGCTGCGAAAACTCGATCGGCTTACCGCCATTGACGACTCGCTCGTGCCCGTCGAGCCGGTGACGCGCGTGAAGCCGAGCGACACCGTCGCTGACATTGAATCCCCTTCGCCAGACGACGCGCCGAACACAGACACCGTCCCGATAGACATTCAAGATCCGACGGTGACCCTTCCGCGTGTCGCGCTCGACGACGGTCTCGAAGATGCACTCGGCGAGGACCCCACCCAGACCCCACTGCGGGACGCCGAGCCGCTGGCGGCGCCAGGCGCAGATGATGAGGACAGCGACCGGGAGCAGCCGACAACGTCCACCTGAGATCACGAGCCCTCGAGGCTGAGACGGACGGCCTCCTCCAGACGCTCTGGGCTGAGGGCGGCTGGTCGCACCGTCTCTCCCGTGCTGGCGTAGAAGAAGGCCGTATCGACATCGTTGACGTCGCGACCGACGAGCCTTGCGTAGGCCACCCGATAGACGGCCAACTGCATGGCTTTTCGATCCCGGTCGGCTGTGGTCGAGGGGGGTCGGCCCGTTTTCCAGTCCACGACGGTCAGACCGCCGTCGCCGCGCGCGAAGATGGCGTCGATCCGACCGCGAACTGTCAGTCCCGCCAATGTCGTTGTGACCGCGATTTCTACGGCGATCGGCTGGCGAGTCGCCCATTCGCTCGCCAGAAAGCGTGCCTTCATCTCGTCGCCACCGGGGTCGTCGGGTTCGACATCAAAATCACCGAAGTCGAGGTCGTCAACGTCAATTAAGGTAGGCCGGGCAAAGTGTTGTTCGACCCATGCGTGGAAGGTCGTTCCAGCGTCAGCATCCGGACTCGGCGGTGCGGGCATGGGGCGGCGCTGACGGCGTACGAAGCGATCCCGATCACTCATCACCTCCAGCAACGAGGATGCCGATAGCCGCATTGGCACACCGGCCGGGCCTTGTGCGTCATCCCCCCGGGCGCGATTGCGACGCTCTCGCAGCAACATCTCGACGATCTCGGCCCGCTGGAGCTCACCATCGGCGCTCTGGGAATCCTGCCTGTCCTGACCTGCGGTGACTTTGCCAAATCTTTCGCTACCTGCTGTTTCGCTGCCGGTGACGTCGCCGCTGCTTGGGTCTGTGCCCGGAGGAGGTTGATTCGCCTGTGGCGATGGTGCCGTGAGCACCGTCTCGATTAAGTCGGTCATGGCTGCGCGACGAGGCCCCGGCTCCACCGGCCACTGAGCCCCCTCTTCGATCGCGGCAAGGGGGTTTTCCTCAGTCCGGTCGCTGGGCATCTGCGACCACGCACCGACTCTGATGTCGCCCCGATCATCTCTACCGACAAGCCCCAATGCCTCGTTCAAGAAGGGTGAGGTCACCCGGGGAGTCTTCGTGGTGGACCAGATGTGGGCGCTGAGCAGCATCTGGTCTCGGGCCCTGGTGAAGGCGACGTAAGCCAAGCGCCGTTCCTCGGCAACGCGATGGCGAATACCCTCTCGGCCGAACTCGCTCTGCGCCAAGGCCAAGGCGTGGGTGCTGTCCACCGAAACGATGTCGAGCATCGGCAATCCGTCGTGGTCGCCGCGCAAGGGATACGGCAGTTTGCCTAGGCCGCTCATCCATCCTTTGATGTTGTGCGGTTTGTAGGTCCACTCGCCCCCATCGAGCTCAGACCGCCCCGGCAGCACCGGGAAGATGCCCTGCGCGAGACCTGGAACGGCCACGATGTCCCACTCCAGACCCTTCGCTGCGTGCACGGTCAGAACTTGCACCGAGCCCGCTTGCACGGAAACCTCGGCGAGATCCGGAACCTCTACGTCTTCCAACGCACGCTCGTGAGCACGGGCCGCTTCCAGCCAGGACAAGAATCCGCCCAGGGTGGGACGACCCGCGCTTGACATGAACGCCGCGGCCACGTCAATGAGCGCGTCGAGGTGAGCCCGCGACCACCCCTGCGGCGTATCGGGGTCAGCCGCAACTTCCACGTCTAGCCCGATACTTCGCTCAGCTTCGACGAGGAGATCCGGCAACGGCATACCGACGAGGGCACGCAGTCTCGTGATGACGCCGCCGAGGGAGGAGAGTCGCCGGCGTGCGGTCGAGGTGAGGGTCTTGCCCCCCGAGGAGGCCCAATGTGCTGGGGGCAGTTGGTCGATCGCCTCCCCCAGGCTCGCGCTTTCGTCCGGATAGTCGCTGACGAGGTGGCGTGCCCATGTCCACAATGCGTCAAGATCGGCGGCTCCCAACCGGCACACGGGGCCGGTCAGGAGCCGAATCACCTGATCCCCGCGGCTCGGATCGTGCACTGCCCACAACAGGGCTACCAAGTCCACCAACTCAGTTGCGTTCAGCAGCCCACCCAGCCCCACGACCTCAACGGGTAGATGCTCTGAGCGCAATGCCGTGACCACGGTGTCGAACTGCGCGCGGTTGCGACACAGCACTGCGGCGCTAGCACCGGTCCACGTCCCGTCCGCATCGAACCAACGCGACGCGATCCATGTGGCCACCTCGCGCGCTTCGTCTCGGTGGGTGAGTGACCGTAAGGCGTGGACGCTACCCATACCCGCCCCAGGGGCGGCCTCAACCTTCTTGACTGGGACCGGGCTGGCGCGGCGCAGCGGCCCCGCGATCTCGTTGGCCACCGCAAGCACGGTGGCGCTGTTGCGCCACGAAGTGCTCAAGGACCGCACCGGACATGGGGCCCGCTTACCAGCGGACCGCAGCACGCCGAAGCGTTCCGGGAATCGATTGAGCGTCGTCGCACTGGCCCCTCGCCATGCGTAAATCGACTGGTGCGGATCCCCTACGGCCATGACCGGCACCCCGCCTGAACCTCGCGAATCTGGGGCCGCTGCGTCTGGCGCCAGAGCGAACAGTGACGACAACAGCACCATTTGCGCCTCCGACGTGTCTTGGAACTCGTCTAGCAGCACCGCTTTGTAGCGTGCCCGCTCGCTCGCGGCCACCGCTGGGGCATCGCGCGCCAGGCGTGCCGCAATCGCCATCTGGTCGCCGAAATCGACGTCAGATCGGGCCCGTTTGGCTTCGCGATATGCCTGCACGAGCGGAAGGATCATCGCCTGCCGCTCCAAGGCCCGACCTACCTCGACGCCCGGTTTCGTGGGCGGTTTGCCGTCGCGCCCCGGCAGGGCGTTCGCGTATGCAGCGTGCTCAGCCAGCCACCGTGCGACGGTGTCCGGGTCCGCCAGGTGCTCACTGAGCTCGCCGGAGAGGTCCAGCACTGCCCTCACGATGGTGCTTTCGGCGCTGTCGGCGATGCCGGTCATTTCGCCACCGAAGTTATGGACAATGTCGTGCGCGATTTGCCAGCACGCTGCCTCCGAGAGCACCGTGGTCTGCGGCTCCACACCCACCCTCAGCCCATGCTCGGCCACAATCCGCCCGGCGTAAGCGTGGTAGGTCGAAACCGTGGGTGCCAGCATGATGGTCGCGTCCTCGCCATCTATGGGCGACCAGAGACCGCTACGCGAGAGTGCGCTGAGTTTGTTGCTCAGGCGCGAGGCCAATTCGATCGAGGCTTTACGCGTGAACGTCAGCCCCAGCACTTCATCAGGCTTGACGTGACCGTTGGCCACCAACCACAGGACTCTTGCCGCCATGGTTTCGGTCTTTCCGGACCCGGCACCGGCCACCACCAACATCGATTCCAACGGCGCTTCGATGATCTCGATTTGCTCCAGCGTCGGCGGCGGGGACTCGAGGGCGGTGGCGATCTGTGCTGCACCGATCATCCGCGATCTCCTTCGGGCTGCATCGGGCAACACGTCTTCACCACGCAGGTGCGACACCACGACCCAGGAGTGGCGGAAAACTGTGACCCCGCCATACCTTGGGCGGTGCGTTCGACCAGATTATGGGCCCACCGCGGGTCGATGGAAGCGTCGAGGGCAGGTTGGCGCTGCACCGACACTCGTCTGTTGCCTGCCGGGCCGACATGGACCAAGGCCGCTCCATCGCTTCGAGGCAAGTCTCCGGTCATTCCACCGAAGCCCCCTTCGGAGACTGCCACTTGGTAGGCCGCCAACTGCGGGTGAGTGTCGATCTGATCAGCAGCCGGTTTAGACGTGCCCGTCTTGAGGTCGATCACCACGGAGGAACCATCGGCTGCTCGCTCTAGGCGATCCACCCGCCCGACGATGCGGGCCCTGCCTACCTCGACCGTGGTTGCCACTTCGACTCCGACCAGCTCGCGTCCTTGCTCGACCATCAACCCCCGGTACGACACAAAGCGCCCCATCATGTCGTGGGCCAGATCTCGCGCGCGCACCGAAACCCACGATTGGTCTTGGCGCAACTCGCCCCACCGCTCATCCAGCAGGCCGATCAACGCCTCCCGTGAAGCCTGGGGGTGCTCGGCGACGATGTCGTGCACCAACGTGCCCACCGAGGCGGACAACGTCGAGGGAGCGTCCCCACCATGACTGGTCAGGAGCCAGCGCAGTTCACAGTCGGTGAAGGACTGGACCTTCGAGGGCGAGACCGGCACGGGCCCCGTGGGGACACGATCCGCATCTGTCGAGGGCCCGCGGCCGTCCAGCCAGGAGGAGGGATCGGCCCACGGGACCGACTCGCGCGCAAGGCGTGCCAACTGTTGAACGCATTGGTCCCTTGCTGCGGTGTCTTTCTCACGATGCGCGAGCACCAGGTCTTGCCGCAGCTGCGCGACGACCCCTCGCAGCGTCAGGCGCGCCGGGACACTTACCCACGACCGCCCGGCCACATCCGGGTCGATGACGTCTAGGTACACCGACGGCTGGTCGTCCACACTGGCGACCGCGGTGACGAGCACTCGTTCACGAGAACGCGTGAGAGCGACGTAGAACTGGCGCAGTTCGTCGTTCCACACCTGGTTGTGCGCCGAACGTAAGCCTTCCGTGCCGTCGATGGGCCGGCCGCCGAGCACCTCCACCAGCGCTTCAGCACCCAACAAACTGCCTCGCAAGCGAAGGTTGGGCCACACCCCTTCCTGGACTCCGACCACCGCGACAAAGTCCCATTCCCGCCCCGCGGCAGCCTGGGGCGTCAGCACGCTGACCTCTTGCGCCCGGACACCGCGATCAGCCAACGAGTCAGGTGCCACCTCTTGACCCCCCAGGTGGGCGGCGAAACCTCCCAGATCGGCCCGACCCAACCGATGCCTGTAATCCTGCGCAGCGTCGAAAAGGGCGATCACCGCGTCCAAGTGGCGGTCCGCATGGGCACCGGCCACACCCCCAGCCAGGGCCGCCCGCTCCCACAGGCCGGCCAGTCCGGTCGCCTGCCATATCGACCAGAGCACCGTATGCGCGGTCACCGGCTTTGAGGTCTCGAGCACCGCTGCTCGCCCGGCCCACAACACCGCGGCCACGCGTGCCAACGGCTCAAGGTTGGGCTCACCCGGCGAATCATCAACGAGCCAGGTCCGATCCAGAACCCACTGCCCCATGAGCTCGTCCACGCTCCGCGCTCGGCGATCACCCTCATCCAGTGGTGCGGCACGACGCGCGGCACGCCGCAGGCGGCGCATCGCGACCGGGTCTGCCCTGCCCACCGGCGAGGTCAGCAACTCCACAATCTCGTCGTCACTCAGACTCGTTCGTTCCCCGTTGGCCCATCCCACGACCATGTCGAAGGCAATCAGGAGCGGGGCTGCGGCCGGGTCGATAGCCAGTGGCACCCCCGAGAGCCCTGCGTGCACCGGCACCCCAGCCATGGTCAGAGCCCGCCGCACCGCATCGTGTTGGCTGCCCGAGCGAGCAATAACCGCCATCCGCGACCAACCCAGTCCGTCGATGACGTGAGCACGGCGCAAGCGATGAGCAACCAACTCTGCTTCTTGGCCTCGAGTGTGGGTGACCGCAATCTCGACCGAGCCTCGGCTACTCGTGGACGTGGGATGGCGGTGACTCACCGCAGTGCTCACGCCGATCCGAGCCGCCGCTCGTCCGCTCAGCTCGGCGACCGCCTCCGGCAGCCGGTGGTTCGTCCCCAACACCAATCGCTGCGGCTGATGAGATCGAGTGGGTGTCGTGCGCAGCATCGCCAGCTCGTCGGCTACCTCCACAAAACGGTGGGGCAAGGCCCCGCGGAACCCCTGCACCACGGCGTCGCCATCGCCCAGCAACACCATCCGCATACCGGCGTGTTGCACACTCGTCAGCAACGTGGCAGCCGAGGCACTCAACTCTTGAGCATCGTCAACCACCAGCAGGCCCAGGTGCGCGGTGAGGGCCTCTCGCAGCGCGGGGTCGTCTTCGAGCGCGGCCGAGGCAGCCACGCAGATGTATGCCGGGTCGAAGGCGCCGGGCGAAGCCAATGCGGTCACGTGCTCGTACTCCTTGAGCACATCTGCGGCGGCGTGCCACTGCGGGCGACGGTGTGTCTGGGCCAACTCCTTCAGGGTCGGGGCATCGACACCCTGCTCGACGGCGCGCATCAGCAGGTCGCGCAGCTGACTGCGAAACCCTCTGGTGCCCAGCGCCGCGGTCATGTCCTGCGGCCACGGAGGCATCGGGGCCTCACCGTCGGCATGACCCTGAAGCAGATCGCGAAGAATCGAGTCCTGCTCGGCACCGGTCAGCAGCCGAGGCACGGCCTCACCCCGGGAGGCCGCCACCTGACGCAGGATCGAGAACGCTAGCGAGGATGCCGTGGACACCAGCGGCTCCATCCGGGTTTGCGTGACCTGCGCATTCAGGCGCGCATTGAGGTCCGCGGCTGCGGCTCGAGTTGGAGCCAACAGCAGGGCTGCGTCAGGTGAGCCGCCCCCGGCCACGAACGCCGAGACCAGCGCCCCAGCGGTGTAGCTCTTTCCCGTTCCTGGCGCCCCAGCGACCACGACGACGCCGGGTGGGCCGCCCAAGACCGCAGCCACGACCGCCTCTTGCGACGGGTCGAGCTGCGTCCGCGCGTCGGGCAGCAGGGGCGCGGTGGGAGGGGGGGGCATGGACACATCAGATCAGGTGACACTGACCAACCTGCGCGATGGACCACCCGGCACGGCCCTAGCGCGGCGCGAGTCTGTTGATGCCGCATACTGGCAAACCCGCCGGGAACTGCCCAGCGCCTATGCAGGAGGTCAGCTGTGGAAGTACGTGTCGGAATTCGCAACATCGCTCGTGAGGTCGCGTTCGAGTCCAACGAATCCGCCGAGAAGGTCCAGGAAGCAGTCAGCGCTGGCCTCGTTGACGGGGGCATCATTTCGCTCAAGGACGACCACGGCCGCGTGCTGATGGTCCCCGCCGACGCCCTGGGCTACGTTGAGGTCGGCGTGCAGGAGAAGAGCAAAGTCGGATTCGGCTCGGCCTGAGCCGGCCCGCTCCATCACCGCACCGCATACCGAGGGGTACTTCATGCTTCTGACGTTGATCTCGGCGCTCATCATTGGGGTCATCGTCGGCCCCATCGCGCGACTCCTGCTCCCCGGAAAGCAACGCATCTCTGCGGTGATGACCGTCCTGATCGGCGCGGCTGGTGCGCTCGTGGGTGCAACCGTCGTCGCGAGTGTCAGCGACCGCTCCGGCTTCAACGTCGTCGCGATTGTGGTGGGCATCGCCGCTGCGGTGGTGCTCGTCGTCCTCTACGGGTTGATGACCGGCAAGAGCGGCGCGCCGCGGGGCTGATTCGCCTCGTTGGCTCGCAGCCGTACACTTGAAGGACCACGGTGCCCGGTCGGCACACACGAGAATGACTGCACGGGCAGTTGCTAGACGATATTTCCGATCGGCCCTTCATCGCGTTACGCAGGTTTGCGGGGCGCTGCCGATCAGAGAGACCCATGGAAGAAACACGCACATTTTCTGACTTTGATATCCACCCGGACGTAGTTGCTGCCCTCGCAGAGCACGGCATCACGCACCCTTTCCCCATTCAGGCGATGACCTTGCCGGTGGCCTTGGGTGGACACGACATCATCGGCCAGGCGAAAACCGGAACGGGTAAAACCCTCGGCTTCGGGCTGCCGATCCTGGGCCGTGTAGTGGCACCCGGCGATGCCGGCTTCAACGACTTGGAGCGCCCCGGGGCTCCGCAGGCCCTCGCGGTGGCTCCCACGCGCGAATTGGCCAGCCAGGTCGCCCAAGACCTGATGCGCGCCGGTGCGCGACGCGGCATCCGCATCCTGACCGTCTATGGCGGCCGGGCCTACGAGCCCCAGGTCGAAGCCCTCAAGAACGGCATCGAGATTGTCGTTGGAACCCCCGGTCGCTTGATCGACTTGGCCGAGAAGGGCCACCTCACGCTGGCGCACACCCGCACCGTCGTGCTCGACGAGGCTGACGAGATGCTCGACCTAGGCTTCCTGCCCGACGTGGAGAAGATCCTGTCGATGACCCCCGCCGGTCGTCAGACGATGTTGTTCAGCGCCACGATGCCCGGGGCGGTCGTTGCGCTGGCGCGTAGCTATATGACGCAGCCGACTCACATTCGCGCCATCGACGAGGGCGACGACAAGCACACCATCGCGGCGGTCGAGCACTTTGTGTATCGCGCACACGCAATGGACAAGGTCGAAATGGTGGCCCGCATCCTGCAATCGCAGGGTCGCGGTCTGAGCATCATCTTCGCCCGCACCAAGCGCACCGCCGCCAAGGTCGCCGACGATCTCAGCGAGCGCGGGTTCGCCGCCGCCGCCATTCATGGTGACCTCGGTCAGGGGGCGCGTGAGCAGGCTCTGCGCGCGTTCCGCGCTGGCAAGGTCGATGTCCTGGTCGCTACCGACGTCGCGGCCCGCGGCATTGATGTCGAGGCAGTGACCCACGTCATCAACTTCCAGTGCCCTGAGGACGAGAAGACCTACCTGCACCGCACCGGTCGCACGGGTCGCGCCGGTGCCACCGGTGTGGCTGTGACCTTCGTGGACTGGGACGACCTACACCGTTGGACGCTGATCAACAAGGCGTTGGACTTGGGCATCCCGCAGCCGGAGGAGACCTACTCCTCCTCTGCGCACCTCTTCGCCAATATGGACATTCCCGAAGGAACCAAGGGCACGCTGCCGCGCTCGGCGCGCACTCGCGCCGGGCTGGGCGCCGAGCGCGTCGAAGACATCGAAGGACCGGCTGGGCGCACCAAGGGTGGCACTGGTCGAGGTGGGTCGCGAGGTAGCGGCTCACGCGGTGGCGGCCCCAAGCGTGGCGGAACAGACCGTGGCGGCTCGGCCCCACGCGACGGCTCGTCGGAGGGGCAAGGTCAGGGCAAAGCGCAACGTTCGACTCGTTCGGCGCGCACCAGCACCGTGGAGCGCACCGGCTCCTCGCAAGACGGGGGCGGGCAACGTCGTCGCCGCAGGTCCAAGGGCGATCAGTCGGCGGGCTCGGCGTCCCCGACCGGCTGAAAATTCTCTAGCCCTGCCCAGCCCGGGTGCGGTGGTCCGACTGCCAGTCCGGGCGCGCAGTGCGCCTGGACGGAACACCATTGACACAGCGCCGACGGTCTGGCCGGAAAAGCATCTGAATCGGTGCCGAGTGCAGCGAAGTCTGCTTCGGCCGCACGGAGATCCTGCCCGATCGATTCGGCCTCGCCGAGTTTGCGGGCCAACGACTCGTCGGTATGCCGATGAGCGTCGGCCGTTCCCGTCGGCAGGTGATGCAATTCGACCTGGCGCACGGGTCGCCGAAACATCCGCGACAACGCGAGCGCATACAGGCCGAGCGCAAGCGACGTGCGCGCGCTGCCCGGCTCGACCGCCCGGGCACCCGTTTTGTAGTCGATCACGATTAGTTCACCGCTGCGGTCTTCGACCCGGTCGACCCGGCCGGTGACCGCCAACGTGGTTGTCGGCATAGCAACGGTCCGCTCCACGGCGAGAGGCTGACCGGTCCGGTCGATCCCGCGCAAATAGTCCAGCACCCATCCGGTGGCTCGTTCACGCCACTGGATCGACTGAGCCTCGTCGGCAAACCCTGCTCGCTGCCACAGTCGGACCATGAGGGCTCTGACGTCGCCTGGGGTGCGCTGCGATTCGGGCAGATCCCAGAACTGGTTCAGGGCAGCGTGCGTCGAGTTGCCGATCGAGATGATGGCCCGTTGTGGTGCCTTCGGAAGCCGCGGCCGGTCGAGGTAGGTCAACCGGTAGGCGCGAGGGCAATCGAGCCATTGCCCCAACTTCGACGGGCTGACGTTCAGGAGCCTCATCGGCTGGGGTGGCTTCGTGGGCAGGGGTGGCTCGGTCATGGCGAAGCCCCCATCAACGCGCTGCCGGTGCCCATTTCCACGATGCGGGCGAGTTGGGCGGGGTCGGTCGTGTGCTCGGCGAGCCGGTTGGTTTTGCCCGCCCCGTGATAATCGCTGGACCCGGTGGCAATCAATCCCCAGTCGCGGCACAAGGCACCGGCTTGCTGCATAGCGTCCGCGTCGTGATCGCGATGATGCACCTCAAGACCCGCCATACCTGCGTCCACCAGCCCTGCGATCACGGACACGCTGACGGTGCGGCCTCGGGAGTGGGCAAACGGGTGGGCCATGATCGGCACCCCACCAGCCGCCCTGATGACCTGCACAGCGTCGCTGGCCTGCGGGGCCCAGTGCCGCACGTAGTACTGACTTCGCCCGTGCAGAACATCGGCGAAGACCGCGTTGCGGTCCTCGAAGGTGCCTGCCCGCACCAGTGCGTCGGCGATATGCGGTCGCCCCAACGTCACCCCGTCCCCGACGAAACCCACGATGGCGTCGTAGTCCACCGGGTACCCGTCGGCGGCTAGGAGTTCGACCGTGCGCTGCATCCGCGTGTCTCGGTGGCTCCTGATGGTAGCCATGAGCGCCGTGAGCTCCTCGTGGGCAGGATCAACGAGGTAGGCCAGCATGTGGACCGAGACACCCCCGGACTGCGTCGACAACTCTAGCCCCGGCACCACGGTGATACCCAGCTGTAGGCCAGCAGCTGCGGCGGGCACCCACCCCGCGATCACGTCGTGGTCCGTTAGCGCCATCACGTTGACGCCGGCTGCGGCCGCGCTGGCCACGACCTTGGCGGGGCTCTGCGTGCCATCACTGCACGAGGAGTGCGTATGCAGATCGATCACGGGAACGTCAGAGGGCATGAGAGCACCGTAGGCCAGAGCGCTCGCACGCTCGCAACACGCCACTGCGGCAGGCGCGGCCTAGAGTGGTCCTTTCTCCCCGTGACCCCTAGGAGCCTCGATGTCCTTTCCCGTGCGCACCAGCAGCCGCCTCACGATGGTGGTCACTCCGGCGCTCGCCCTGATGCTCGCACTGGCCGGATGCAGCACTACCGAGACCAGCAGCACCACGTCGAGCGCGATCTCCGACGATGCAACGAGCAGCGCCAGCGATGGTTCTGCATCCACCGACGGGTCGGCGGCCGACACGTCGGGTGCCACCTTGGGCTCAGACGCAGCAATGACCACCACCACGGCCACGGCGCAGGGCACAACCACGACGTTGGAGGCCGGTGACAAGGCCTTCACTGTGGATGCTCCTGCCGGTTGGAAAGACGGCATCGACACGGCCCCCAAAGGGACCGTGCTGGCTGCTCAGTCCACCACCCGCACGGGCTCCTCCTTCAACACGCTAGTCGTCACCAAGGGCGACTCGGTCGCTGACCTCGACGAGGTCGTGGCCGCGAGCATCGAGACCCTCAAAGACGACGACGCTGACGTCAGGGCCGCGAAAGACATCGAGATCGACGGGCAGAACGCCTACGGGTTTTCGACGACGGTGTCGGCGGGCGACGACACCGTCACCAACCGATTGCACTACGTGAACTTCGACGGCTCGCTCTACACGCTGACCTTCTCGACCTCACAGGTCGACGGTGAAATAAGTAAACTGGCCGACCAGGAATTCGACGACATCCTCGACTCCTGGTCGTGGTCCAGCAAGGACTAATCCTGGTAGACGCCCAGGGATCGACGGCGAGCCCGGACGGCCGGGCGGTCCAGCCCGAAACGCCGGCGCGCGGCATACCCACCGATCGACATCCCCGCGGCCAGTCCTAGCCCGACCGCCAGCGCGGTGAGCATCTCCAAGGTGGCGAGGTTGAGGAACGTCGTCGAGTCGAGCATCACTAAGAAGATCGCGCGGTAGACCGCGAATCCGGGGAGCAGCGCCACGATCGCGGCCGTGCTGATCGCGAGCTCGGGGACCCTTAGCCGGTGGTGGACGGTGTAGGCGAGCGCTCCGACCGCGATGGCCGCCACCGCCGAGGCTGGTGGCTGCGCCAGCCCCACCACTGTGGCACCTTGGAAGGCCAGCCACGCCAACGCAGCTAACATCGCAGCTACCACCGTTGCTCGCAGACCCGTGTAACGCGTCATACAGAACCCGATAGCCACGATGGTCGCGCCGATGACACCCGGGAGCAGGGACGTGCGCTGGCCCACATCGGGCTGAATGATCAACGGCACCCCCGACGCGTTGGCGACCGACAAGACGGTGGCCACGCCCACGGCGATCCCCAGCGTCATCATGAGCACTTCCAGGCCGCGAGCACCCGCCGTGACGTAGTAGCCATCGAGGGCGTCCTGGGCGGCACCCATCACGGACAATCCGGCCAGCAACACGATGATGCCCGAAACCACCACCAACGATGGGGTATCGAGACCGGGGATATCGATGCCCAAACCGGGCAGAACGCCAGAGCCGGTGCTGGGCGTTGAGATCCAATACAGTGCGACGGCAATCAACGAGGGGATGGCCGCGCTGACGGCTTGGCTGAAGAACGACGCCACACCCATCCGGTACAAGAATCGTTGGGCGCGATCCACGGCCGCCGCGCTGAATCCGGCCACCACCCACATCGTGGGTCCGGCACCGAAGATGATCACAACCCCGATGGCCGTGACGGACATTCCGACGGTGACCACCCACCGGCGGTAGGGGTGGGGGGCGGTCAAGATGTCGCCGAGTTTGGTGCGAGCGTCCTCGACTGACACCTGGCCAGCGGCGGTCCACTCCCCGTCTTGCCCCCGCGTCCAGGTGCGGTCCGGCGTCCCGCATAAGTCGTCCACCAGGTGTTGCAGGGCCTCGAGTCGGGTGAAGTCCTCTGAGCGGGCCTTGATGACCCGCATCACGGTCAGCGGGTTCGCGTTCACCCCTCGCTGCATCGACACCGAGATCGAAGTGTAGGTGATATCAACCGAGGTGGACCTGATCTCGAACGCTGCGGTCACCCGCATCACCGTGGCCACGACCTCTGCGGCCGACGCACCCGTCGACAGCGACGCCTCGCCGATGCGCAACGCCAAGTCCAACACGGATCTGGCCTGCTGCTGCGAGACATCGTCGTCGTAGCTAGCCACCGCAATAGGGACCGTAGGCGGACCCACCCCTCGCACGACCCACGTCGCCCGATCACGCCACATTTTGCCGATGGGAGCGCTCGGACGAAGCTGCGGGCCGGTGATCTCCCGACCTCGCGGGTCGCCATGTCCACCGTGGTTCACTCCGAGGCTCACAGCGCCCAGCGTAGGCACACCAACTGGGAGGTCGCTACTTCGCGTGCCACGATGGACGAATGAGCCAGGAGCAACCCAAAGCCACCCACCGCAGTCGCCCTACCGGCGAGGCGTTCAACGCTTTTATGCGACAAGGCTGGGCGCCCAGCGATGAGGTGCTGCCGGGCGCGGCACCGGTCGCTGCGTACGCGTCGCGGCGTCGCGAACTGGTGAGCGCCGCCTTCGGTGGCGAACGTCTCGTGGTGCCGGCCGGCGGGCTGAAGGTCCGCAGCAACGACACGGACTACGTTTTTCGCCCCCACAGCGCCTTCGCGCACCTCAGCGGCCTAGGAGCAGACCGGGAGCCCGACGCGGTGCTGGTCTTGGAGCCCACCGGTGATGAGGGACACGAAGCAGTGCTCTACGTGCAGCCCCCGGCTGGCCGGACGAGCGCCGAATTCTTCTCCGACTCGCGGATGGGTGAGTTCTGGATCGGTTCGCGTCCCTCGTTGGCCGCTATCGCAGCCGAGCTCGACCTCACGACGCGCCCGCTGAGCGAATTAGACGATGCGGTCGCCAAGGACGTGCCGACAGTCGGTCTACGGGTGGTGGCCGACGCGGATGCCGACGTGTCTGCGTTGGTTGACCGGGTGCGTGACCAGGCTGAGTCGGGGAGCCACGACGAGGACGCAGAACTGGCCCGGATGCTGTCGACGCTGCGCCTGGTCAAAGACGAGTGGGAGATCGAGCAGATGGTGAATGCCGTCGATGCCACCGCTGCAGCGTTTGACGCCGTCGTTGCCGAGCTCCCTAACGTCGCTCAACGTGGGCGCGGCGAGCGCTGGATCGAGGGAGTCTTCGGGCTGCACGCCAGGCACACCGGCAACGGCGTGGGATACGACTCCATCTGCGCTGCTGGGGAGCACGCCACCACGCTGCACTGGATCCGCAACACCGGCGAGATCCACGACGGCGAATTGCTCCTGCTGGATGCTGGGGTGGAGACCGATGCGTTGTACACCGCAGACGTTACGAGGACGTTGCCCGTCAATGGCACCTTCTCTGCGCCCCAACGGCGGGTGTATGAGGCGGTGCTGGACGCGCAAGAAGCGGGCCTGGCCGCGGCCATCCCCGGCAACACCTTTAAAGATGTGCATTCCGCAGCGATCCGAGTCATCGCTGAGCGACTGCACGAGTGGGGTGTCTTGCCCAATGGGGTCAGTGTGGACGACACGCTGGACCCGGAGCACGGTCAGTTCCACCGCCGGTGGATGGTCCACGGCACCAGCCACCACCTGGGCATCGACGTCCACGATTGCGCGCTCGCGCTGCGTGAGGATTATATGGACGGCGAGTTGCGCCCCGGAATGGTGATCACCGTCGAGCCCGGTCTGTACTTCAAGACCGATGACGAACTCATTCCGCAGGAGTTACGTGGCATTGGGGTGCGCATAGAAGACGACGTTCTCATCACCGAGGAAGGACACCGCAACCTCTCGGCGATGCTGCCTCGCGCCGCCGACGCGGTCGAGATGTGGATCAGGGATCGGGGCGAGCGAGGCTAGTCAAGCCTGGCGGGAGTCGCTAGTCGCGTTTGGCCGGCATGCTGGCAAGCAGGTCACGGGCTTGCTGGGCGAATTTGTGCTCGGTGAGCACCTCGTAGCGAGTCGCCACGACCTGAGACACGGAGGTGAAGTCTCGGCGGCCCCGGGTCATCGCGTAGCCGATCATCGCCCACACAACGCCAAAGAACGCACCGAAGCCGATGCAGTAGAAAATCGTCATGAGCGCATCTCCGGAAGTGGAGAACAGCGCGAAGACCAACCCGATAAAAAGACCCAGCCACATACCGGACAGCACCCCACCCACGGCAACCCGTGCACCCGTGAGTCGACCCGTGACTCGCTCAACTTGTCGCAAGTCTGTGCCGACGATCATGCAGTTTTGAACCGGGAACTCCTCGTCAGAAAGGTAGTCCACGGCCCGCTGGGCCTCGTCATACTTCTCGAACACACCAAGCGACATCGGGTAGTTGAGCGTGAGCCCTGCTCCCGGTCGCGGGGATCGAGCTCCACGTTGCGGCATCGAACTAGTCACGGTCCCTATCTTGGCACTTCCACGAGCCGATCGCGAAGACTCTAGGGGTTCTTTTGCTGCTCAACGACGGCGCAGACGCAGTCGGCGCGGCTTGACAGGACGACGCGCAACGTCAGCGGGAGTGGTGTGCCGGAAGGCACGATCGGCCGAAGGGATGTAGATCAGCGGCTGAGGACTTGCCATAGCGGTGGTACTACCCTTCAAGGAGCGTTCTAACGGACACTCATTACTACGCCCCCGGCGGTGGCAATGTTCCACTGCGCGGCGGTGATCTCCCTCACTCCTATGAATGCGGTGGGTATCGTGTAGCCGGTGAGCAATTCCCGTGTCTTCGTCGCCCGCCTCAACGGGCTGAGCGTGTTCGATCCGCTCGGTGACGAAGTCGGCCGGGTTCGCGATGTGGTCGTGGCGTTTGGGCCCCGACTCAACTCACCCGCTCATGGGGTGCGCGTAGTAGGCCTGGTCATTGAGGTGCCGGGTCGTCGCCGGGTCTTCTTGCCGATGACCCGCGTGACCAACATCGACTCGGGACAGATCATCACCACAGGCCTGGTCAACATGCGCCGTTTCGAGCAGCGGCGCAGCGAAACCCTGGCGGTCGCCGAATTGTTAGATCGCCGCGTGAGTGTGACGTCCGACGACGAGACGTTCTCGGCGGTGGTCGAGGACCTGGCCCTCGACATGCAACGCAATCGCGAGTGGCAGGTCACCAAAGTCTTCGTGCGCAAGGGCGCTCCCGACGAACGCCGCCATCGAGGTCTGGGACTGCGCCGCCGACGCGGCGAGACGGTGTTGGTCGACCTTGATCGGGTGTCCGGTCTGGCGTTAAGCGGTCCAGTCCAAGCGGTGGATGCGCTTTTGGAGTCCTACGAAGGTCTCAAAACCGCCGACTTGGCCGAAGCGATTCACGATTTGCCGAGCAAACGACGCGGCGAGGTTGCGGATGCCCTCGAAGACGGCGTACTCGCGGATGTTTTGGAGGAATTGCCCCAGGACGACCGGGTGGAAATCCTGAGTAACCTCGGCCTCGAGCGAGCAGCCGACGTGCTGGAGGCGATGGAGCCAGACGACGCCACCGATCTGCTCTCCGAGCTGCCGGTCGACAAAGCCGAGCAGTTGCTGGCCGTGATGGAGCCTGATGAGGCCGCGCCGATTAGGCGCCTGTTGGCCTACGAGGACGACACGGCCGGCGGCATGATGACCACGGAGCCGGTGATCTTGGGGCCTGATGCGAGCATCGCGGAGGCTTTGGCCATGGTCAGACGCCAAGAGGTGTCCCCCGCGCTCGCCTCGTTGGTCTTCGTTTCCCGACCGCCGCACGAGACCCCGACCGGCAAATTTATCGGTGTCGTGCATATTCAGCGACTGCTGCGCGAGCCACCGCAAGAACCGGTGGGCGGGGTGCTCGATCAAGCAATTGACCCGATCGGGGCTGGTGCATCACTGGGGGCCGTCACTCGCATGTTGGCGACATACAACTTGGTCGCCCTGCCGGTCACCGACGCCCAGGGGCGCCTCTTGGGTGCGGTCAGTGTGGACGACGTGCTGGACCATCTCCTGCCGCAGGACTGGCGTGAGAACGACAAGGACCAGGACGTGATGACCCATGGCTGAGGATCCTCGCAGTTTGCCCAAACGCGGTCGCGCCCAGCGACCTCGAGGACGCAACGACCGGAGTCGCACGAGCGCACGTTTGGACCAACCGCTGACCAAAGAGCGGCGCCGGTTGTTCCGGCCGAGTATGGACCCCGACACCTTCGGACGCTTCGCCGAGGGCTTCGCCCGTTTCATGGGCACAGCCCGCTTTTTGGCCTACATGTCGTTGTTCGTCCTCATCTGGTTGCTGTGGAACACCATCGCTCCCTCCGGGGCACGATTCGACCCTTACGCCTTCATCTTTTTGACGCTCATGCTGAGCCTGCAGGCCTCATATGCCGCCCCGTTGATTCTGCTCGCACAGAACCGTCAGGCCGACCGAGACAAAGTCACTATCGAGCAGGATCGTTCCCGAGACGAGCGGGCTTTGGCCGAGACCGAGTTCCTGACCAGAGAAGTCGCTTCTCTACGCATCGCTATGCGTGACACGGCAACCCGAGACTTCGTGCGCTCGGAGTTGCGCGGCCTGCTGGACGACATGGAAGAGCGCGGCATACAGGTTCACACGGAGCGTTCACCGGTCGCCGACGAGGACTCCAAGGGTCGCGATGGCGGGGTCAGCACGCCGTAGTCCGCCCCCTACGATGGACCCATGCCCGCTCCTTCTCTTGATGCCCTGCACGCTGCCCTGACCAAGGTCAACGACCCGGAGATCCGCAAGCCGATCACCGAGTTGGGCATGGTCTCCGATGTGCGGGCAGGCGAGGACGGGACGGTCCACGCGGTCATCTTGCTGACGGTCCCCGGCTGCCCGATGAAGGAGACGATCACCCGAGAGGTCACCGCGGCCCTGAAGTCCGTGGCCGACGTCGGCGAGGTCACGGTCGAGCTGGGTGTGATGAGCGACGAGCAACGCTCGAGCCTCAAGACCACCTTGCGCGGTGGCGCCCCGGAGAAGGAAATCCCCTTTGCGCGCCCTGACACGCTCACCCGGGTGTATGCCGTGGCGTCCGGTAAGGGCGGGGTCGGCAAGTCCTCGATCACCGTCAACCTGGCGGCGGCTATGGCCGAGCAGGGCCTGCGCGTCGGCGTCGTGGATGCCGACATCTACGGCTTCTCCGTGCCCCGCATGCTAGGAGTCTCGCGGCCCCCCACCCAGGTCGACGACATGATCCTGCCGCCGATTGCCCAAGAGGTGAAGGTCATCTCGATCGGCATGTTCGTGCCCGGCAACCAGCCCGTGGTGTGGCGTGGGCCGATGTTGCACCGGGCGATGCAGCAGTTCCTGGGCGACGTGTTCTGGGGCGACCTCGACGTGCTGCTGCTGGATCTGCCCCCCGGCACCGGCGACATCGCCATCACTGTGGCCCAGTTGCTGCCCAACTCTGAGCTGATCGTGGTCACGACACCGCAGCTGGCCGCCGCGGAGGTGGCCGAACGAGCAGGTGCCATTGCGCTGCAGACGCACCAGCGTTTGGTCGGGGTCATCGAGAACATGTCCTGGCTGGAGTTGCCTGACGGGTCTCGTCAAGAGATTTTCGGCGCTGGCGGCGGGCAGACCGTCGCGGACTCACTGTCCCGCTCCATCGGCGCGGACGTGCCGTTGATGGGTCAGATCCCACTGGACGTCACGGTGCGCGAGGGTGGCGACGTGGGTATGCCAGTCGTCCTGGGTGCACCTGACTCACCTGCGGCGACAGCGTTGCGGGCGATCGCTCGCACCCTGGCCGCTCGCGGTCGGGGTTTGGCTGGGCGCAAGTTGGGCATCACGCCCACCTAAGGTGCCATGACCTTGCAGGAGGACACCAGTACCGCCCAACAGCGGCCGCCTCCTGGAGGCTGGTGGCCCTACGGCTGAGGCGGGCGCTGGGCGTGAGTGCGTCACGTTGCGTCGACGTCGAATGGCGTAGGCAACTCGGGGTTGAAGCGTTCGCGGGGTCGGCGCACCGAGGCTGGCTTGAGGGCCCGCTTGGGCTCTTCGTCCGCTGGCGGGACATCCACGGGCACCATCCCCGCTTCTTCAGCGGTGGTCTTGGGCTTTTCCGTTGGTGCCGCGAGGGCTTCACGCACGATGCGACGAGGGTCGTACTGACGAGGGTCGAGCTGTTCCCAGTTCACGTCGTCGAACGCAGGGCCCATCTCCTCGCGGATCTGCGTCTTGGCGCCCTCGGCCATGTCCCGCATTTTGCGCACCGTGCGAGCGAGCGCCGCGGCATACTCGGGCATTCTGCTCGGTCCGAGGAGGAAAAAGGCGATGATGAGAATGATGAAGAACTCGCCGCCTTGCATGTTCATCACGGTTGCGCCTTCTTCACTCTGACGCCCCGGCCAGCGTCAGCGAAACGTTCCGCTCCGCGTCGTCTGTGCCCCGGATCAGCAGATCCACGGTGTCCCCGATCTGCTGCGAGCGCAGAGTCACTATGAGGTCACTACCGTCATCGATGCGTTGCCCGTCGACCTCAAGGATGATCTCGCCAGGTTTGATCCCCGCGTCGTCCGCCGGACCACCATCGATGATCGGGTCCTGTCCGCCTTCACCTTCTTCTCGCACCCTTGCCCCATCACCGGTGTAAGCCAGGTCGACGAACACCCCGATGACGGGGTGGTCACTGGTGCCCGTTTCGATCAGGGACCGAGCGGTGCGCGAGACCTGATCAGAGGGGATGGCGAAGCCGAGACCGATGCTTCCGCCCGGGGCCAACCCGCTTTGACCCGGCAGCTGAGCGATCGCAGAGTTGACCCCGATGACCCGGCCGGACAGGTCGAGTAGCGGCCCTCCGGAGTTGCCGGGATTGATCGCCGCATCGGTCTGGATGGCGTTGATGAACGAGGCCGTCTCCAGGTCACCAGCAACGACTGGTCGGTCCAGAGCCGAGACGATCCCCGCCGTCACGGTGGCCTCCAGCCCCAGCGGAGCCCCGACCGCGACGACGGGGGCGCCGACCTGGACTTGCGAGGAGTCGGCAAATTCCAAGGCTGGCAGTCCGTCTTGGTCCACCTTCAACACGGCAATGTCGTATGCCGGGTCGCCGCCGACGATCTCGGCCTCGAGTCGCGGTCCGTTCTGGAACTCCACGGTGACCGACTCCCCGGCGGTCAGAGCCTGTTGGACGACGTGCAGGTTGGTGACGACGTATCCGGCCTGGTCGATCACGAAGCCCGAGCCCACCCCGCCGTCAGCAGGGGTGCCGACCGCGATGAAAACCACACTGGGCAACGCCCCTTGTGCGATCGCGGCGATCGAGCCCTGTGGTGTCGAGGACCCTGCATCGCTTGAAGCGGGAGTAAGGGGCAATGCTGAGATCACTGCCGGGCGCTCGGTGTCAGCGTCGAAGGTGTCCATGACAAACGCCCCGATGGCACCGCCCAAGAGTCCAGCGACCAGCGCCAGTGCAATTACCGCGGGGTCGGCTCGTCGGGATCGCGGCGTCCCCGATGTCTCCAGCGACTCGACGTGACCCTCGCGCGGAGTCATGAACGAAGGCATGCAGTGATTGTGCCTGATCGCCGAACGGAGTCGTCAGCCGAGGACCGGGATAGCACCGGTAGCGGCTCCCCGCGACTTTTTCGACGCTAGCGATGCCGCGCGCACTGGTGCGCGGTGGGCCAAGGCTTGGCGCAACTGGGAGCGTCCGCGGTGGATGCGAGAGCGCACCGTACCCAACTTGATACCCAGCGTTTGGGCTACTTCCTCGTAGGAGTATCCCTCGATGTCGCAGAGCACGACCGCCGCGCGGAACGTCGGGGCCAGTGCATCTAGGGCCTGCTGGATATCCCCATCGAGGTGGGCGATGTCGAAGTGCTCCTCGGGGCCGGTGAGGCGTGAAGGCAACCGCGCCGCGAACTCGTCGGTCAGGGCGTCGAATCGGATGCGTTGCTTGCGCCGCGCTCGGTCCAAAAACAGGTTGGTGGTGATCCGGTGCAACCAACCCTCGAAGGTTCCAGGGCGGTAGCTGTCGAGGGAGCGGAAGACCCGGATAAACACGTCATGGGTGAGGTCTTCGGCGTCGTGCTGGTTGCCGGTGAGGCGGTATGCCAGACGGTACACACGAGCAGAGTGAGTCCGCACAACCTCATCCCAGGTCGGCTGCTGCCACTCCTGCGTGCTGTCCATCATGTCCTCCCAGGATGCGCACCCTGCGATGGGCGCGTCGGACTCCTGAGGGTTCCATTGCATCCTGAGCATTCGCTGAACCGTTTAAGGTGATCTCATGGCTGCACAGCGGATGACATCGTGGACGTATGCCGAGCATTTCATGCCCGGCTCAGAGCAGGTCGAGAGAGCGTCTACGCGCGCTCAAGCGGTGGGGGCTGACCCGGTGGCACCTGCGCTGGGGGCGTCGCTGCGATTGCTCGCGGCCGCTCTGGCAGCTACGCACGTGATTGAGATCGGCAGCAACGCGGGGGTGTCCGGGTTGTGGTTGCTTGAGGGGATGAGCCCCGAAGGGGTGCTGACTTCGATTGATCCGGAGCCGGAGCACCAGCGAGCTGCGCGCAGTGCCTTTGCTGCCGCCGGGGTCGCGCCGCAACGCACCCGCGTGATTGGTGGCGAAGCCTCCGCGGTGCTCCCCCGGATGACTGACGGGGCCTACGACATGGTGTTCGTCAGCGCCGACCATCAGGGCGACGAGGCGTATGTCGAGCAGGCACTTCGCCTCCTTCGCCCCGGTGGCGTGCTTGCGGTGGCAAACATCCTGGGCAACGATCGGGTGGCGAATCCGGCAGCCCGCGATGACGCCACGGTGGCCATCCGCGAGCTCGGGAAGACCTTGCGCGACGACTCTCGACTGCACTGCGCCCTGCTCCCCGTCGGTGACGGCTTGTTGGCCGCCATCCGCCGCTGACGAGTCCCCGCTCACACGAAGACCCCGCTCCCTCATACGTGAGAGCGGGGTCTTTCGAGTGGGTGTGCCTATGTGCCGAGGCACTCGGAGACTGCGTCACCGAGTGCACCAGCTTCCTCGGCGTTCATCTCGACGACCAATCGGCCGCCCCCCTCGAGCGGCATACGCAGCACAATGCCGCGGCCCTCCTTGGTTACTTCGAGGGGCCCGTCCCCGGTCCGGGGCTTCATTGCAGCCATAGTGAACCTTCCGTCTGATGCGACTAACCAGAAGCGCCCACCCCAGTCCTGCGGCGAGCGCGTATTTACACATTATCCATGCCTGCCAGCTGGTGGGCCTAATCGCTACGGCACACTGTCGATATGTCACCGCGATCCTCTACCTCTGGCCGCGCCGTGCAGGTCCACCGCAGCGGCGCAGTCTCCACCGTGACCTTGATGCGCCCGGACGCTATGAACGCCTTGGACATCGCCACGAAGGAAGCGTTGTTGTCGGCGTTGCGCGAAGTCGCCACCGACGAATCCGTACGCTGCGTGGTGCTGACGGGCAGCGGGCGGGCCTTCAGTGTCGGTCAAGATCTGCGCGAACATATCGCCTTGCTGCAGGAGCATCCAGACGAGGTATGGCGCACTGTCCGCGAGCACTACAACCCGATCGTTGCGTTGATATCGGCGATGGACAAGCCGGTCATCGCCTCGCTTAACGGCATAGCGGCCGGGGCGGGGGCCTCGCTAGCCTTTGCCTCGGACCTGCGGTACCTCGCCGACTCGGCCGGATTCACATTGTCGTTCGCCGGGGTGGGGCTCTCGTGTGATTCAGGGGCCTCGTGGACGCTTCCGCAACTGGTCGGAGTGGCCAAAGCCAAAGAGCTCATGATGCTGGGCGGGCGCATCGATTCAGCGGAGGCCCTGCGGCTGGGTCTGGCCACCGAGGTCGTGCCCGATGCCGATTTGACCGAGCACGTCGCGGCGGTGGCGGGCCGCCTCGCGCAGGGACCGACGTTGGCCTTAGGCGCTATCCGGCGAGCCGTGACGCACGCGTCAGGCTCCGACCTGGCCTCGGCGCTGGCATTCGAAGCCGAACTCATGGACCGCACCGGTGCTAGCGCGGATCACGCCGGGGCGGTGCAGGCTTTCCTGGCCAAGCAGAGCCCCACCTTCACCGGGACGTAATGCCGCATCGCGCGCCGCGAGTGGGAGGGGTCACGGCGGATTGTCACGAGGCGGCACAAACATGAACAGCTCCCAGGTCCACCACACCTGCCAGCCCAGGAACAGGACGAGGATCACGCCAGTGCGCACCCACAGCAGCCACGTCGGTTGGCTGTGGCGCGGGTGATCCTCGGCCCAGCCTGCCCCGATCATCACCACGGCCAGCGGGAAAAGCAGCAGCAGATAGCGGTAGATGCTGGTCCACGGGTCCAGGGCCGCAAAGAGGTACAGCGGATATCCCAGACACCAGGTGCGCAGCTCAGCGCCGAGGCGAGCAGCCCACGGACCGGCGATGGCCACCACGAGTAGCACCAGCATGGCGGCCAGCAGCCACGGCCCCCGGGTCTCGCCGAGGACGACCTTGACGACTTCGATCGTGGGCGCGAACGGAACAACCGGCTCCCCCTGACGCCACGCCGACATGGTCGCCGGGTAGGCATCACCGCGCCCTGTGCCCTGCCACGCGATGAAGGGCCAGATCAGCCCTGACACGCCGCACGCCACCAATGAGGTTGCCATCGCGAGCCACTCGCGGCCAGCGATGGGCTCGTCCCGCCGCTTGCGTATGCGGTTGATCACCGCCACGAGCGCCACCAGGCCCAGCGGCAACGCAATGGGCCTGGCGAGTCCGGTGACGAGCGCGACGGCCGCCGCAGCCCACCAGCGCTTGGTGATAAGCAGCCACAGCACCGCCCCGAGCAGCAGTAGGGCCAGCGATTCGGTATAGGCCACCTGCAGCACCGGGGCCGCCGGGAAGGCTGCCAGCAGCGCCACCGCACCCAAGGCGGCGCGGTCCCCCACCTGCTGGCGCAACATACCGGCGATCACCAGGGCTGCGGCATACCCCAGCGCGGTGGCCAGCACGGTGCCGGCGACTGCGAACGGCCAGCCGGTCAGGCCCGTCACCCAACGCGCGAGATAGGGAAACAAGGGGTAGAAGGCCCACTCGTTTTGGCGGACTTCGCCGTCGTCGCCGATAGGCAGTTGGTCGGGGTATCCGCTGGTGGCGATCCGCTCGTACCACCGGCCGTCCCAGAGCGTGGCAACATCGAAATAGGGCGGATTCTCTCCGCTGAACACCGCGGGATCTTGCTGGTCGTAGGTGATCCACAGCAGCACGCCCGTAGTGAAGAGGCGCAGCAGGGTGTAGACCGCCAGCACGGCAACGACGAACTGCGGACCGCGTTTGCGTCCGCGGGCAAGACGGGGAGTCATGCCGCTGGGGACCCAGTCGCACGGAAGCATCCACGGACGTGATCGTCCACCACCCCGCAGGCTTGCATCGCGGCATACATGGTGATGGGGCCGAGGAAGGCAAACCCGGCGCTCTTGAGTCGCTTGGCTAGGGCCGCCGATTCGGCCGTGGAAGCAGGGACGTCGCGTAGTGAGGCCGGTCGGCGATGGGAGGCGGGCCGGCTGGCCCAGAAGGCCGCATCGAGGCCACCGTGCCGTCGCAGCTCGATGGTGGCGGCAGCGTTAGCGATAGTGGCCGCAATTTTTCGGCGGTTACGCACGATGGCGGCATCGTGCATCAGGGCCTCGATCTCTTCTGGGCCAAACGCCGCGACCGTTTCGGGGTGAAAATACGCGAAGGCAGCGCGAAAACCTTCGCGCTTGCGCAGGATTGTGAGCCAGGACAGACCTGACTGAAACGCTTCCAGGCAGAGGCGCTCTAGGAGAACCTGCTCGCCGTGCACCGGCACCGCCCATTCCCGGTCGTGATAGTCCAGGTAGTCAGCGTGCTGCTTGCCCGTCGCACCCACCCAGCCGCACCGCAGTAGCCCATCTGTCCCAGGAACCAAGCCGCTTCTGGAATCGCCCATCAGGCTGATATCGCTGTCTAAGCCGGTATCCGGCCCTTCAGTCACGCTCGACTGCCCGACGCGCCATCTTGTCCAGGGCTTGGCCAAACATGGCCTTGTTGAGCGGGTCGACGAGGGGCCCAACCGCTCGGCCGAGCGCGTGCGGACGCACCGTGATTTGCTCGCGCCAGACCACGCGGGTCTCTGCGCCCTCGCGGGAGAAGTGCACGTGGGCCCAACCGTCCAGCATGGGCCCCAACTTGTCGATACGAAACTCGTATGGCGGGTTCCAGACCGAGATTTCCATCCTGTCGACCAACGCCAAGGGACCAATTCCTGTGCGCCCGACGAATCGCCAGTTGACAGCCAGCGGACCGTCATCACACTCCATCGTGGTCATCGGGATGAAGTCACCGTGCCGGCGAAAGTCCGAAAACACGTCGAACGTGGTGCTCATACTCGCCGGTACATGCCGCGTCAGGTCAAAGGTCCCCATGGTGCTCCTGTCCTTGGCGCAGTCGGTTGATCTCGGTGTCGCGAAGCGAGAGCTCATCGCCCAGGCGCGCCAACACCGCGTCGACCTGGTCCATCCGGTAACCGCGAAAAGCTAGATCGAGGCGAACCCGGTCGAGGTCTGGACGATAGAGCGGCCCGGCGGGCAACCCGGCAAACGACGCCGTGGTGACCGGGGCTTCCACGCCGGGCACCGATGTTCGCGACACGATCACCGCCAACACCACCCCTAGGGCCAGCACGCTCAGCACCACGATGACGATAATCACGAGTCGATGGTACGCAGTCTTGCGACTCGCGTCTTCACCCCCGCGCCTGACCGGCCGCGACCACCGCTGCCACTGCCTCGGCTGGGTCATCCGTGAGTTGCAGCCAGTCCAGGTCACGCTCAGACACAGTGCCCTGCTCGAGCAAGGTGTGGCGTATCCAGTCCAGCAGCGGCGTCCAGAAGTCGACACCAAGCAAGACGATCGGGAAATGCGTCACTTTGCCGGTCTGCACCAACGTGACGGCTTCGAAAAGCTCATCGAGCGTGCCGAACCCGCCGGGCAGGACGATGAATCCCTGGGCGTACTTCACGAACATAGTCTTGCGGGCGAAAAAGTATCGAAAGTTGATGCCGAGGTTGACGTACTCGTTCAAGCCGGCCTCAAAGGGCAATTCGATCCCGAGACCGACCGAGGTTCCTCCTACGGCAGCGGCCCCCTTATTCGCTGCCTCCATGGTGCCTGGGCCACCACCGGTGATCACGGCATACCCCGCCTCGACCAGGAGCTGCCCGACCTCCTCACCCAGTGCGTATGCCCGGTGGCCGGCGCCGGTGCGCGCGGAGCCGAAGACGCTCACCGCTGGGCCCAACTCGGCGAGCGCGCCGAACCCTTCGACGAACTCTGCTTGGATGCGCATCACTCGCCACGGGTCGGCGTGCACCCAATCAGCCGGCCCGGAGGTGTCGAGCAAATTCTGGTCCGTGGTGCTGGCTGGGATGCGCTGATCGCGCAGGGTCAGCGGCCCCCGGTGGTATCCCTTGCGTGTCATCACGGGAGCAACGTATCCCGAAGGAGTTGGCGCAACCTGACAAGGGCGCTGCGCAGCGGGACTTAGACTGCCCGCCATGCCATCGCCTACCCGCGCCATCACCACCGTTGCCCTGGTCGCTGTGGCCGGTGTCGGGGGCTTGCTGGGCGCTCGCTGGCTCGGTGACACGTTGAGCGACCCGAGATGTGAGTTCTCGGTGTCGGGAATGTCCGAGACAACGACGCCCGAGCGAGCGGCTAACGCGTCGACGATTGCCTGGCAGTCCGTCGAGCGAGGTCTTGCACCGAGGGCGGCGACCATCGCCATCGCCACCGCAATCCAAGAATCCAAGCTGCAAAACATCAATTACGGGGATGCCGACTCCATCGGACTGTTTCAACAGCGACCCAGCCAAGGGTGGGGCACTGAAGACGAAATTCTGGACCCGGTCTACTCCACCAACGCGTTCTACGACGCGCTACTGGAGGTGCCCGATTGGGAAGACAGCGTTATCACCGAAGTGGCTCAGAAGGTGCAGCGCAGCGCCTTCCCGACCGCCTATGCCGACCACGAGGCCGAAGGCCGCGTGATGGCCTCAGCCCTGACCGGCGAAACGGCTGCTGCGGTCACGTGCGACCTCGACGCGCCCACCGGCGCTGGGGACGCGTCCGCGTTGGCCGATGAACTCCAAACGTTGGGTATGCAGGCAAGCAGCACCGGCACGTCGCAGGTCACGGTGACCGGAAGCGATGTCGACGAGGCGTGGGCTATCGCAGGCTGGGCCGTGACCCATGCGCAGGGCCGCCAGATCATGTCGGTCAGCGTGGACGACCTCAGCTGGAACCGCCACGACAATCCTGATGTGTGGAGCCGCCCAGCCCCCGTGCAGGACGAAACCACCGTCACGATGATGCTGGCTCCGTGACGGTGGCTTCGTACAAGACGCTGCGCTTTAACGCTCGCTGACCGGAACGTAGTCGCGCTCGGGGTAGCCGGTGTAGACCTGACGGGGGCGACCGATTTTGGTGGCCGGATCGTTGATCATTTCGTGCCACTGAGCGATCCACCCGGGCAAGCGGCCGATCGCGAACAACACCGTGAACATATTGGTCGGGAAGCCCATCGATTCGTAGATCAGACCGGTGTAGAAGTCGACGTTCGGGTAGAGCTTGCGCTCCACGAAGTAATCGTCCTCGAGCGCCTTCTGCTCCAATTCCATCGCCAAATCCAGCGTCTGGTTGGTGCCGAGCTTGGTCAAGATGTCGTGGGCGGTGTCGCGGATGATGGCGGCGCGCGGGTCGTAGTTCTTGTAGACCCGGTGGCCGAAGCCCATGAGCTTGACGCCGTCTTCTTTGTCCTTGACCTTGCGGACGAACTCCGACACGTCGCCGCCGTCGGCCTTGATGCCGTCCAGCATGCTCAAGACGGCCGAATTGGCGCCACCGTGCAGCGGGCCGGACAGCGCGTGGATGCCGGCCGATATGGAGTTGAACAGATTCGCCTCGGAAGAGCCCACCAGGCGCACCGTCGACGTTGAGCAGTTTTGCTCGTGGTCCGCGTGCAAGATGAAAAGCAGGTCCAGGGCCTTGACTAGGTCCGGATCCATCTCATAGCGCTCCGTCGGCTGCCCGAAGGTCATCCAGAGGAAGTTCTCAACGAGGTTGTAGTCGTTGTTGGGGTAGAGGAAGGGCTGGCCCTGGCTCTTACGGAACGCGTACGCCGCGATCGTCGGCAACTTGGCCATCAAACGAATGGTCGAGATCTCGGCCTGCTCCGAGTCGAACGGGTCCTGGCTGTCCTGGTAGAAGGTGCCAAGCGCCGACACAGCCGAGGACAACACCGGCATGGGGTGAGCATCCCGGGGGAAGCCGTCGAAGAAACTCTTCATGTCTTCGACCAGCAACGTGTGGTTACGCAACTTGAGGTCGAACTCGGTCAACTGCATCTCGCTGGGTAGCTCGCCGTAGATCAGCAGATAACTGGTCTCCAAGAAGCTCGAACCCTTGGCCAACTGCTCGATGGGGTACCCGCGGTAGCGCAGAATGCCCGCGTCGCCATCGATGTAGGTGATGTCCGATGTGCAGGAGGCAGTGTTGACGAAGCCGACATCGAGCGTCACGTCCCCTGTGGTCTTCATCAGCGCACTGATGTCCAAACCCGAGTTGCCCTGCGTAGCGGGCACCACCTCTAAGTCTAGTTCGTGATCCTTATGGCGGAGTGTGGCTTTATCGGTCATGCAGTCCTCCTGATCACGCCCGCTATGGGGCGGTGTGCGGCGAATGCAGCGTCACTCACGGGAAGTGGCGCCGGGACTCCTCTACTCTTCGTGCTCCTGGGGGGGCAACGCGGTGACGACCGGGTGATCCTTGGCGATGACACCCAACTTAGCTGCACCGCCGGGGCTACCTAGATCGTCGAAGAATTCAACGTTTGCCTTGTAATACTCAGCCCACTCTTCCGGCGTGTCGTCTTCGTAATAAATCGCCTCGACGGGGCACACCGGCTCGCAAGCACCACAGTCGACGCACTCGTCAGGGTGAATGTAGAGCATTCGCTCACCCTCGTAGATGCAGTCCACCGGGCACTCTTCGATGCACGCCTTGTCTTTGAGGTCGACACAGGGCTGGGCGATCACATACGTCATGACAGACAGTATGAACGACAGCTGCGAGTGCTCGAAACGCACTCGCCGAGGGGGCAGACATAGGTGCTCATCGTCACTGGCACGTGACTCCGTTCGAGGCCTGGTAGGTGGTGGTGTATTCGTCGGTATGAACAACCTCGCCCGACTTCACCAAATCGCGGGCCACCGTGATGGTGAAGCCGTCGACCGCGCCCTGATCCAGGCAGTTGGGTCCGGAGTCGGTCTTGATCTCGGGGCTGGTGTAGTCACGCCGCTCGCCCTCGCGCGTCTTCACGGTGTATTGACGGTCGCCGTAAAACTTCATCACGATCGAGTTGCCCTCGATATACGTGCGAACGATGATCGGCGACTGTGTGTCGTTGGTCCAGACGTTGTCGATGGAACCGACCGAGATGGTGGCCTCCCGACCGGCGGGGTAGCGAGAGATGTAGTACTGATGAGGCTGGAATTCATCGAGCTGAACCCCGGCGAACCACGCGGTGTTCAGCACCGCCGTCGACACCTGGGACAGTCCGCCGCCGATGCCTTTGACCAGGCGACCCGACAAGATGACGCCCGCGTCGACATACCCCCGGTCTCGACTGATCGGAGCCAGCATGTCCGCCAAGCTGAACCGGTCGCCCGGCATCACCACCGAGCCGTTGACGTAGGTCAGGCCGACCCTGATATTCTCCGTGCGCCCGACACGGTCTGCCCCGGTGGGGAACTCGGTGGTGAAGTCAGCCATCACTTTGTCCACCTTCCACTTCTTGGCGTCCTTGTCCGTGATATCGGGCTGGACCTCAACGGTCTCGACGGTGATGGTGCGCCCGTCGACAGTGACGGGCCCCTTCCCGTCCGGAACTGCGGTCGCATCGCTCGCGTCGCTCCCACTGGTCGATGCCGCATTGTCACCACCGGAGTTAGTGTCCTCATCGGGGACCACCGATAGGTCAGCCTGCACGATTTCTGCGAGGGCGAGCACCACGCCCGGCTCATTGACCCCCTTGCCGACCTTGGCCTTCACAATCTTTGGCTTGTTGTTGTCAGCGAGCCGAACCCTCGCATCCCGTGCCGGTTGCTCGACGTCGACCAGTGCCCCGGCCACGATCTCGGCAGCCCCCTCGGAGTCCATGATCAGCGACAGCCCACCGTCTTCACCGGCACTCTCTTCGCCCTCACCCTCTTCGCCGTCGGCACCTTGAACGCTCAGCAACCGCGACAACTGATTGGCACTGATGGTCACTGTGGTGTCTTCGTCGGTGACGTCAATAACGACGGGGTCGGCGAGCGCGGGCTCGGCGACATCGGTCACGAAAGCTTCGGCCTCCTCTGCGGTGACGTCTGCCGCTACCGTCGTACTCTGCGCGGTGAAGCTCGTTTGTTGCGGCCATTCGCTGGCTATGCCTTCGGCAGTCTTCGCGGGGTCCACGAGCACCCCATCTTCGGGCAGGGTGGTCTTGACCTCGCCCCGCGACAACACCACGGCGGCCTGCACCGGGTCACGCGACAGTGTCTCGTTGGTCGACTCAACGGCCGCTTCAAGGGCCTCGGTATCGATGCTCGTGGTCAGCTCGAGCTGGCGCCCATCGCCGGTCAACCGGGCCCACATGTCGCGCGGATCGAACGACACACTGGCCACACCAGCGACCGTGTCGTTGAGGTCGAAGGCCAATCCGGATTCGGCCGGCGTCAGCGTTGCCTGCTCGCCGTCCAACTCCACCTGGACCGGCGCCGAGGCAAGGTCGGCCAGCTTGTCGTCGAGCACGCTTCGGGCACTTTGCTCGCTGAGGGTGCCGATGTCGACGCCTTCGACCGTGGTCCCCGCAGGGATCCGCTCACCGAGGTAGTACGCAAATCCGACGTATCCGCCCGCGAGCACCGCTAGGGAAACGACCAGGCGCAGGACGATGCCTCGCCATTCGCCACGGGACCGCTCCTGCGGGAGGGACGGCGGATCGGTGAGCTCGTCTGGCACGGAAATCCTTCGCAGGTTTCGGGGTTCGCTCTCAAGACAAAGAGCCGAACGTTCCTCGGAAGTGTACGAGCGCGGCCTCCGCTCGGGGCGGTGTGTCGACGTTCATGACCTCACCAATGAGGACGGTGTGGTCTCCGGCGGGGTAGGCCGCGTGGGTGCGGCACTCCAGCGTGGCAATGGCGTCATCGAGCAACGCCACACCGTTGGCTGCCCTGATATGCGGTATGCGGTCAAGCTGCCCGTGCATGGGCCGCCCCGGCGTGGATAACCACTGGGCTACAGAGCGCGAGGAGGAACCGAGAATGCTGAGATTCCAGGCGCCGCATTCGAGCACGGCATCGTGCCAGCGAGCTTCCTTATTGACGCAGATCAGCACCAGCACGGGGTCTAACGACACGCTGGTCACTGCGGTCGCGGTCATCGCGTGATCGTGGGCACCCGATCGGGTGGTCGCCACCACGACGCCGCTGGCGAGGCGACCGATCGCCCGCCGGAAGTCCATGTCGTCGACGGGCTCAATCATCTAGTGCCTCAGTCATCGAGATTCCACTGCAGATAGCCCTCGCGCCCTCGCAGTCGCGCCGCAATGTTGTTGCTCAACGCGAAGTACCCGGCTGCGTTGCCGCCGCTTTCCTCGACGTAGACGGTGACCTGAGTCAGGTGATGACGCAAAGCCTCGACCCTGAGGCGTTGCGCAACCTCGTCCACGATGTAGTGAGTGACGTGGTCGTCGGGGGCCACCGAGGGCGGGTAGGGCTGGTCGGCGTCCGGAACGCTCAATCCTGAGTTGGTCGGCACGTTGTCGCGCAACCACTGACGGTCTTCGACGGCCCAGCTCAGCGGGGTCGCCACGGCATACATCGTCGGACGTAATGCTGGGTCGATCAGCCTCAGGGCCGCCACCGTGACGTGGTGCGTCGTGATGTGATCAGGGTGCCCGTAGCCGCCTTGGGGGTCATAGGTAAGCACTACATCCGCGTCGATCTCGCGCAGCCGGTGCGCCAACACCTGCGCCACCTCGTCGAGGTCCGCGCAGGCAAACGCCAACGGGTGCTTCGACGCGGGCGAACCGACCATGCCACTGTCGCGCCACCGCGGAACAGCTACCCCGTCGGTCGCCGGATCCGGGTCGACACGCTGACCGAGATATTCGTGCTGCACACCGAGTGCGGCCATCGCTGCCGCCAACTCGCCCATGCGGTAGGGCCCCAGATCGTCACTGCCTTCCAGGTGCGCCAATTCCGGCGGGATCACCTCACCCTCTTCGCCGAGGGTCGCAGTGATCACGTGCACTGTGCTGCCCGCTTGGGCGTGATGAGCGAGCGCCAGCCCCGTGGCCAGCGTTTCGTCATCCGGGTGTGCGTGCACCGCGACCACGGTGATGCCGGGGTCGTTGAGCGTGCGTTGGCTCCCTGCCGTCATGCGTTGCTCCTGCTTATTAGTTAGCGCTTGGCGCGTGCTGCGGCCCGACCGCGCAGGGTCTGATCGAGGACGACCTTGCGGATGCGCACGGCCTCCGGGGTGACCTCGACGCACTCGTCTTCGCGGCAGAACTCCAGCGACTGCTCCAAGCTCATCAGACGCGGTGGGATCAACCGCTCCAAGACCTCAGACGTCGCCGAACGCACGTTGGTCAGTTTGCGCTCGCGGGTGATGTTGACGTCCATGTCGTCGGCGCGAGGGTTCTCGCCGACGATCATGCCCTCATACACCTCGGTCGTTGGCGCGAGGAACATCTGGCCGCGCTCCTGCAGGCTGAACATCGCATATGTGGTGGCGACGCCCTTGCGGTCGCTGACCAAGGACCCGGACTGCCGGGTGCGGATGTCACCGAACCAGGGCGAGTAACCCTCGAACACGTGGTTCGCGATGCCGGTGCCGCGAGTGTCGGTCATGAACTCGGTGCGGAAGCCGATGAGTCCACGGGCCGGGACGAGGAACTCCATCCGGATCCAGCCGGTGCCGTGGTTGGTCATCTGCTCCATCCGGCCCTTGCGGACCGCCATGAGCTGGGTGATGGTGCCGAGGTGCTCCTCGGGGGTGTCGATGGTCATCCGCTCGACGGGCTCGTGCACCTTGCCGTCGATCTCCTTGGTGACCACCTGCGGCTTGCCGACCGTGAGCTCGAAGCCTTCACGCCGCATCTGCTCGACCAGAATGGCCAAGGCCAGCTCGCCACGACCTTGGACTTCCCAGGTGTCAGGGCGCTCGGTGTTGAGGATGCGTAGCGAGACGTTGCCGACGAGCTCGCGGTCGAGGCGGTCCTTGACCAGGCGGGCGGTGACTTTGCTGCCCTTGACTCGGCCGACCAACGGCGACGAGTTGGTTCCGATGGTCATCGAGATGGCGGGTTCGTCGACCGTGATCAGCGGCAGTGCTATCGGGTTTTCGGGGTCCGCGAGGGTCTCACCAATGGTGATCTCGGGGATACCGGCGATGGCGATGATGTCACCCGGACCGGCCTTGTCAGCCGGGACGCGATCAAGGGCTTCGGTCAGCAGCAACTCGGTGATCTTGACGTTCTGGATCGACCCGTCACGCCGGCACCATGCGGTCTGCTGGCCCCGGTAGATCTCACCCGCGCGGATACGGCATAGCGCGATGCGGCCGAGGAAGGGGGAGGAGTCCAGGTTGGTGACGTGGGCTTGCAGGGATGCGCCCTCGACGTACGTCGGAGCGGGGATGTGCTCCAGCATCGTCGCGAACAGCGGCTCGAGGTCGGGGGTGTCCGGCATCTCGCCGCGACCGGGCGCGGTCAGCGAGGCACGACCGGCTTTGGCCGAGGTGTAGACGATCGGGAAGTTCAGGGCCGCTTCGGTTACTCCTTCGTCCGCGCCGTCTTCGAGCAGGTCCATGAACAACGCGTATACATCGTCGACAACTTCGTCGATACGGCTGTCGGGGCGGTCCACCTTGTTGATGCACAAGATGACCGGCATCTGGGCGGCGAGCGCCTTGCGCAACACGAAACGGGTCTGCGGCAGCGGACCCTCGGAGGCGTCCACGAGCAGTACGACGGCGTCAACCATGGACAGTCCACGCTCGACCTCGCCGCCGAAGTCGGCGTGGCCGGGGGTGTCGATGATGTTGATCGTCACGCCGTCGGGTGCACCGTTGGCTGCCGCCGCGGGCCCGGTGTAGCGAATGGCCGTGTTCTTCGCCAGGATGGTGATGCCTTTTTCGCGCTCCAGGTCGTTGGAATCCATGACTCGCTCGACGTCTTCGCCGCGGCGGTCGTCGAACGCCCCCGACTGATACAACATGGCGTCCACGAGGGTGGTCTTGCCGTGGTCGACGTGGGCGACGATGGCAACGTTGCGCAGATCTGAGCGGGTGCGCAGGCCGGCGGCAGCGCTGTCTTCGGTAACAAATGAGGGCATGATCCGGATTGTCTCAGCCGAACGTCACGTATCCCGCATCGTGGCGCACAGTGTTGCCCGCGTCACATCTTCAAGTATGCCGCCAGATGCGCGGTGATGGCCACGTTGCTGGGCAGCCACGCGAGGCTGTCGATGTCGCTGGCGGTGACGTAACAGAGCGCGTCGTGGCAATCGATGGGTTGCGGCACCCCGGTGTCGACCTGCGCCCAGCGCAGATGCATCGCCAGCTTTGGCGCCAGCGGCCAGAGCCCACCGTCTGGGCCCTCAAACTGCGCACCTAGCCGCACGGTGATGCCGAGTTCTTCGGCAAGTTCGCGGTGAATGGCTTGATCGGGCGTCTCCTCCAGTTCAACTTTGCCCCCCGGCAGTTCCCACAGTCCGGCCAGGTGGGCGGGCCGGGTGCGCCGAGCCGCCAGCAGCCTACGCGGCTTCGCCAGATCGTCAACGATCGCCGCCGCCGCCACGAGAACTCCTCCAGTCGTCACTCCCGAACTTCATCACACCTTCTTCGTGGATCAGTTTCACAAAGGTTGCAGGTTGGTCAAGGTTGCGACGCATTGCCAG
>JBBQNO010000007.1:0-47693 GCA_038330045.1 Actinomycetales bacterium
AGCGCTGCTGTGAGCGCCGCTCGCTCGAGAGGCGCTCGTGGACAAAAGGGTGACGAGCAGACCGACCAGGCCCAGCCTGATTACCACCTCCCGAAGGCTGGCGCGGTGGCGATGGGCGCAGGTGCTGGGAGCGCTCATGACGTGGCGGTCAGCGCAACAGATGCCTCTGCTGAGACCCCCGACGACGACGAGTCCAGGGCTGCCGATGGTGACGGTGCTGCTGATGACGGTGCTGCCGCTGCCGCAGGAAGTGCCGCAGCCGGCAGCGGCGGCTCCGGCGGTAGAGCAGGTGGTGTCCCGCCGAGCGAAGGCTCTTCGCCTGACGATTCGGCCAAGCCCGCTGGGGCACCGCCATTTCAAAGCGGCATCGTGTTGGCGATCATCGCCGTCGTGGTCGTCGTGGCGCTGTTCTTGGGATACGACTCAATTAAGGGACTCTTCAGCGACGACGGGACCGGCGATAGTCCAGCGGCCTCCACCGCCAGATCCACCGACGACAACCCCATCGCGGGCGATCCCGATACCGCCGAGGCAGAAACGACCAGCGCACCCGAGGACGAGGCGGAAGAGACCGCTACGCCTACCGACGAGCCTCTTGAGCCCATCGAGCCCGAGAGCATCACGTCATACGACCCGCAAGGCGATGGCAACGAGAAGAACGATCTGACCCCGTTGGCAATCGATGGTGACTCGACGACGTCATGGCGCAGCCGGACCTACCTCTCGCCGAACTGGGGCAACCTCAAGGACGGCGTGGGCCTGGCGATCGACCTCGGCGAGAGCCAAGAGGTCAGCGAAGTCGACCTCGCCTTCCCCCAGGGTGACTACGGCGTAGAGGTGTATGTCGGCGACGAAGCCACCTTGGACGCCACCGAAATCGGCTCTGAGGACGAGGCCAGCGGCGACATCACCGTGACTGCCGACGAAGCCGTTGAAGGTCGCTACGTCCTGGTGTGGTTCACCCGCGCATGGCCCGGTCCCAACGGTGAGATTGTGTACGTCTCCGAGGTCGCGGTGCGTTGAGCCGATGAACACGCAGGACCTCAGTCTGCGCAGCGACGTCGAACTGCTTGCGCTGCACCGCGACGGTGACAGCGAAGCATTCGGTGAGATTTTCCGTCGCCACAAGGACCGTATGTGGGCAGTCGCGCTGCGCACCACCCGAGACCCCGAGCTGGCCTCGGATGCGGTGCAGGACGGCTTCATCAACGCCTTCCGACGTGCTGATTCATTCCGGGGCGATTCCCAGGTCAGCACCTGGTTGTATCGGATCGTGGTGAACGCCTGCCTGGATCGGTTGCGCCGCTCCCGCCCGACCTGCGACATTGCCAACCACGAGCCGGTGGAGCCTCGCGACTACCACCGCAGCGTCGAGATCCGTATCGACGTGCGCGCGGCCCTCGAGCACTTGCCGCAGGCTCAACGGATGGCCCTGGTGTTGGTCGATATGCAGGGTCTGTCCGTCAGCGAAGCCGCGCACGTGCTGGATGTGGCCGAGGGCACCATCAAGTCTCGCTGCTCCCGCGGTCGCTCCGCGCTCGCTGAACTGCTGGGGGCGGCATGAGCGCCCCTGAGACGCTGTGGGAACCACAAGCCGCCAGCATGCGTCGTATCACTGATGGAATGCTGCGCCGCGGCATGCCTATGTTGATTGCTTTAGTAAGGAGTCGTCGGTGAGTACCCCGCACACGGGCCAACCCCACGGTGGCCAGGACGCTGATCCCACCGGTATGCGCGACGTCTTGGCGTCCCTCGCCGACCCCGCGCCTATGCCTGCGCAGCTCGCTGACCGCATCTGCGCGAGCCTGGCCCAAGAGCAACAAGCTCGAGTCAACGCATCACAATTGCAGCCCACGGCGGGGCCCGCGCAACACGGTGCTGTCGTGCAGGATTTCGCGGCCGAGAAGGCGCACCGTCGTCCACAGCAATGGATCATGGCGGCCGCCGCAGTTTTGGCCGTCGGAGCGATCGGCACGGTCCTTTTTACCGAAGCCATGAAGGACTCTCCAGATTCCAGTAGCGTTGCAGCACAAGCCGTTCCGGACAACTCCGACAGTGATGCCGGCGGTGAGTCCGAGCAGTCCATTGGTGGCGACGCTGAGCCTGAGCAGTCCAATAACGATGGCTCAGAGGCTGGAAGCGAAGCCGCGGCCGATGAGGCTCCAGAGCCCACCGGGCTCGAGTCGCTCGGCGACGCAGCGTTTGCTCTTGGCGCCCAAGCACTCTTGGCTCCAGGGGAGTCCGATATCAACGGCAACGACATGACGAATGCGCTGTCGCTTCCCGACTCCCTCAATGTCGAAGTGGGCAACCTCGCCCCGTTGGACTCAGCCGAGCTCGACAATTGCGCGCAGGCTGCCGGCGAGCCGTCCGGTCAATCCTGGCTCGGCATGACGGCCACGATTAATGGCCAGGACGTTGTCGTCCTCGGCCATACAGATTCGGAGACATCCGCGGCCACGACGGCGTGGGCGCTAGAGAGCAGCTGCCCACAGAATGCCTCCGCCGCGGTCTTGAAGGGCCCTGTCGACCTTCCGTGATCCGTTCGGGAACATCATCGCCGTAGGATCGGTTGTCTAGGCACCTGCACTACATCCCTTTCAGGAGCGATTCCGAGCGTATGAGCGTCATTAGCGGCATCTCCCTCGAGGCCTCAACGTCGGCCTCGAACCCACCCACATCCGAGTCCGAGGACGTCATTCATGACGTCATCATCGTGGGCTCCGGGCCAGCCGGCTACACCGCTGCGGTGTATGCAGCTCGGGCCAACCTCGCGCCGGTCCTGTTCGAAGGGGCCGTCACCGCAGGTGGCGCCCTGATGAACACCACCGATGTAGAGAACTACCCGGGGTTCCAGGACGGCATCATGGGCCCCGATCTTATGCTGGCGATGCGCGGTCAGGCCGAGCGCTTCGGCACCACCATTCACACCACCGACGTGATGTCCCTCGACGTCACCGGAGCCATCAAAACGGTGGTCGACGAAGAAGGCACCAAGCACCAGGCGAACGCGGTCGTCCTGGCAATGGGGTCGGCATACCGCGAGCTGGGTCTTCCCGACGAAAAGCGTCTGTCCGGACACGGGGTCTCCTGGTGTGCCACGTGTGACGGTGCGTTCTTCCGGGACCACGACATAGCCGTCGTTGGCGGCGGCGACTCAGCGATGGAAGAGGCAACGTTCTTGAGCCGCTTTGCGCGTTCCGTCACCGTCATTCACCGACGCGGAGAATTGCGAGCAAGTCGCATCATGGCCGAGCGTGCCGAAGCAGACCCCAAGATCTCGTTTGCCTGGCACAGCGAGGTCGCCGAGATCCATGGCGACGCCAAACTCAGCGGCGTCACCCTGGCTGACCTGCGCACCGGGGAGCGTCGCCACCTCGACCTCACCGGTCTCTTCATTGCGGTCGGCCACGACCCCCGCAACGAACTTGTTCAGGGGCAGGTGCATCTCGACGCCGAGGGTTACGTGTTGGTGCAGGGGCGCGGTAGTCAGACCAACATTCCAGGTGTCTTTGCCGCCGGTGACTTAGTCGACCACACCTACCGGCAAGCGATCACTGCGGCTGGTTCGGGCTGTGCGGCCGCGCTGGACGCTGAGCGATACTTGGCGGCGCTAGAAGCAGCGCCGGCCGCAACCGCCGCACTGGCCGCCAACGAGGCCGCAGTGACCCAGAGCTGACACGTTCAACCCGTCTCATTCAAAACCTAAGAGCGACCGAGAGATAAGAGAGATACGCATGGCAACGAAACAGACTGACGACAGCAACTTCGCCACCGACGTGCTGCAGAGCGATCTGCCCGTGCTGGTGGACTTCTGGGCCCCCTGGTGCGGCCCGTGCAAAATGATTGCGCCCGTGCTGGAGGAGTTGTCGGAGACCTACGCTGAGAAGTTGACCATCGTGAAGCTCAACACCGACGAGAACCCCCAGGTGACGGGCAAGTACGGCATCACCGGGATCCCCACGATGAACGTGTATGTCGGCGGAGAGGTCGTCAAGAACATGGTGGGCGCGCTATCCAAGCCCAAGCTCATCAAAGAGTTGGAGCCTTTCCTCGGCTGAATAACCCTGCACAACAACAACGCCCAGGTTTCCCACACAATGTGGAAAATCTGGGCGATTGCTATGTCTGGGCGACGAGGGTCACGTTTACCAGGCTGACTTCGGCCCCGAGTCGGGGTCGAGGACGGAGGTGGCCGTTGGTGGCGTAAGAACGCTGAGGATGCGCTCCAGATCGTCCTTCGACGCAAACTCGACGCTGAGGCGCCCCTTACGCTTGCCCATCGCGATGGTGACCCGGGTGTCGAGGGCATCTGAGAGCCGGGTGGACCACTGTTCGACGTCGGGGTCGAGCACCACTGGCGGGCGGTTCGAGCGACGAGGGGCTGGGTCGGCCTCTCGGAGCAGCACGATCTCTTCTACGGTGCGCACGGACAGTCCCTCGGCCACGATGCGAGATGCCAGGCGGTCCATCGTCGATGCGTCGTCCAACCCGAGGAGCGCCCGAGCATGACCGGCCGATAGCACTCCCGAGGCGACGCGGCGCTGAACCAGGGCCGGGAGTCTGAGCAGGCGAATCGTGTTGGATATCTGGGGACGGGACCGACCGAGTCTTTGCGCCAGGACGTCTTGTGTGCAGCCGAAGTCCTGAAGCAACTGTTGGTATGCCGCAGCTTCCTCGAGTGGGTTGAGTTGGCTTCGGTGCAGGTTTTCGAGCAGCGCGTCGCGCAGGAGGTCGTCGTCATTGGTGTCGCGCACGATCGCCGGGATGGTGTCCAGGCCGGCGGTAATGCTGGCGCGGAGCCGACGCTCGCCCATCACCAACTCGTAGTGCACGTCGCCGCGCAGCGAGTCGATGTTAGGGGCTGGCCCGGGGCGGACAACTACCGGCTGAAGCACACCCACCGACCTGATGCTCTGCACCAGCTCTGCAAGGTCGTCCTCATCGAACTCGACTCGAGGCTGCCTCGGGTTCGCGGATATGGCTGTGACCGGCAGCTCCAGGAAACGCGCACCCGGCACGTCGCTTAGCACAAAAGGGGCCACCGCGTCCGCTGGTTCGGCTGTGGCCTCTGGCTCGGCGAAGGGCTCGCCTGTTTGCTCGGCTATCGGCGGCCGGGCCGAGAAGAACACATCGGTGGGTCGTTCCTGACCGTACGGCTCAGTGGGGATGAGCGCACCCAGGCCCCGGCCTAAGCCTCTACGGCGGTCGTTCATCTGTGCTCCTGATCTACGAAGAAGGCGGTGCGCTATGTTGCATGCGCTGTCGAGTTAGTTCTACCGCAACCTCGCGGTAGGAGAGCGCTCCCACGCTGCTGGGGTCATACGTGAGGACGGTTTCGCCGTGGCTCGGAGCCTCTGATATGCGTACCGAGCGAGGCACGGATGTCTTCAGCACCAACTCACCGAAGTGGGATCGAACCTCGTCAGCGACCTGAGCCGATAACCGGGTGCGCGCGTCATACATGGTCATCAAGATGGTGGAAACCCGTAACTGTGGGTTGAGGTGGGCCTGAATCAGCGTGATGTTACGCATGAGTTGCGTCAGGCCCTCCAGCGCGTAGTACTCGCACTGAATAGGGATCAGTACCTCGGTGGCTGCGGCGAAGGCGTTGATGGTCAGCAACCCAAGACTTGGGGGGCAATCGATGAGGACGAAGTCGTAATGGTGCACCTCAGCGTGAGCGCGGAGGGCCGTCCGGAGTCTGAACTCGCGCTCCAAGAGCCCTACGAGTTCTATCTCGCATCCCGCAACATCCATCGTTGACGGAATGCACCACACCCCATCGACGCTCGTAGCCTTCTGCACCACGCCCTCGAGGGGCTGGCCTTCGATCAGAACTTCGTACACCCCTGCAATGCCGTCGGAATGCGGGATACCCAGCGCCGTGGAAGCGTTCCCTTGGGGGTCCAGGTCAATCACCAGGACCCGTTCGCCGGCCTGAGCCAGAGCGGCCGCGACGTTCACGGTCGTCGTCGTCTTCCCGACGCCGCCCTTTTGATTTGCGACGGTGATGATTCGGGTGTGAGAGTTGCCGGTCGTAGATGTTTCACGTGAAACATCTACGTCGGCGCGGGAATCTGCTTCCGCCTCTGATTCGGATTCGGTGTCGGATGGCACCTCATCAGCGTCGCTGGTGCCCGCTGGTGAGTCGCTCGGCCACCCGAGCCCCGCGAAGGTCGGCGCCACCGACGTATCGCACGGCCAACCCAACCCCGTTGGGCGGCTCACGCCGGCCGTCGCCGACGAGCACGAGTTGAACTAGGGTCTCTGGCGCCACCGCGCACGGGACGACCACCGCCTGCAGGTGGTGGCGAACGGACAATCTCCACGACGCGCACGGGCGGATCCAGCACGTCTGCACCAAGCGAGTGGACGGTCGAGCTCTTTACGCCAAGTCTGGCCATCCAGGGTTGGGCAGCGGCGAGCTCTTCTGAAGCACTTTGGCCCTTAAGCGCGAGCAGACGTCCACCTTGTGGCATCAGGGGCCACGACCACGAGACCAACTGCTCGATTTTGGCCACGGCACGGGCAGTCACCACCGTCGCCTGAATAAGGCCCACTAAGTCTTCAGCGCGAGCACGGTGCACGGAAACCTGACTGAGGCCCAGCGTCTCCACCGCCGCCACAAGCCAATCAGTCCGCCGCGCGAGGGGCTCTACGAGGGTGATGCGCAAATCCGGACGTGCAATAGCGAGCGCCAGGCCGGGCAGTCCGGCCCCGCTGCCGAGGTCGATGAGGCGGGTTCGGTGGGGCAGGAGCGATTCTGCCATCGCACAATTGACAATGTGCCGTTCCCACACCTTGGGAGCTTCCCGCGGACCCAGCAGGCCGTGCGAGATACCGGTAGTCACCAGTAGATCGGCATACTGCACGGCCAGCGGTAGACGCTCACCAAAGATCTCCGCAGCGAGGCGTGGCGGGGTCGGTGCCTTTTGTGGGCCAACATTCTCGTCATGTTTCACGTGAAACACGGTCTCCCTTGGGAAATCGGGGCGGTTGTCGGCATGCCGGCTCAGTCGGGCCGTCTGCTACTGCTCAGGCTGGGAGTACCACGACGAAGCGGCGCGGTTCTTCGCCCTCGGACTCTGAACGGAGGCCCGCCCGCAGCACCTCATCGTGCACTACCTTGCGCTCGAAAGCGCTCATGGGTTCCATCTCGCGACGTTCCTCGCCGCCCTTTACGGCTGCGATCACGATCGCGGCGCTAGAGACGAGCTCCGTGCGCCGGTTGGCCCGGTATCCACCGACATCGAGCATGAGGCGGCTACGCTCACCGGTCTCGGCCTGAACGGCCAGGCGCGTCAATTCCTGTAGAGCCTCGAGCACGTTAGCTTTGGTCCCGACCAAACGCCGCGGGACGCTGCCCTCCTCGGAGTCGACAATCGACACGGCGGCACGATCCCCATCAACGTCAACTTCGAGATCCCCATCGAGATCAGCTATGTCCATGAGGGTCTCGAGGAAATCTGCCGCAACCTCGCCTTCACGCTCTAGGTCCGCCTTTGACGACGAACCCGATCGACGGGACGCCCCAGACGACGACTCAACCGTGCCTGATGCTGCGGGCTCAGAGGGTCCTTCACTGGCGTTGGCGACCTCCCCGTCCGTTTCTGTTTGCTCCTGCGACTGCGGGTCCGCCGCGACGCTTTCGGCGGCAGTCGCTTGCTCGGTATCGGCGGGAGACGGCTCCGCCGCACCGACGGAATCCTCGGACACTGGCGGCACAAAGGGAGAGGTGGTCTCTACATCGTTTTCCATGGGAGCTCCTGCATAGTCGGTGCGGAATAGTGGTCATGGAGTCGTGCTGGCCAGGGATTCGAGCGTTGCCAGACGTCTCGGGGGGCGCTATCGGCCCTTGGGTCGGTTGCTCTTCGGTCGGTTCTTGGCACGTTTCTTGCCCTGTGGTTGCACACGCTGACCGGACTGCTTCGTGGGTTCTTCAGCCTCAGGCTCATCGTCGGTGACACCACTTAACTGGAACTTCTCGATCGGCTTGCCTTTGGCCAGCCGACGTTGCTCCATCGCCTTCTCGGCGGGTGAGCCCGGTGCTGGCATAGCCCTGATGACGTAGAACTGCTGGCCCATGGTCCACAGGTTGGTGGTCGTCCAGTAGATCAACACACCCAGCGGGAAGTTCACACCGAACACGGCGAACATGATCGGCAAGACGTAGATGAGGATGGCCTGCTGCCTCGCCATGGGGCCGTTCAGCGCGGCTGCCGGCATATTCTTTCGCATCAACTGGTGCGAGGTAATGAACTGCGTGAAGCCCATGGCAATGATGAGGATCAGCGATAGAATCTTGGCTGGGTTGTCGGAACTGTGCAGGAACGACGAAGACAACTGTGCGCCAAAGACGGTCGCGTTCTCCATCTTCCTGGCCAGATCCTGAGTAAAGAACCCAATGGGGTCACGCTCGCCCAATGCGACCTCATCGACGTGGGTCAGCATGCGGAACAGCGCGAAGAAGAAGGGCATCTGCATCAGGATGGGCAGACACGAGGAAAACGGGTTGGTGCCGTGCTTCTTGTACAGACCAAAGGACTCTTCGGTCATGGCCTTACGAGACGCTTCATCCTTGCGACCCTTGTACTTCTTCTGAATCTTCATCAACTCGGGCTGAAGCAGCTGCATCCGTCGTTGGGACCGGATCTGCTTCACGAAAAGCGGCATCAGCAGGATCCGCAAGACGATGACCAGGCCGATGATCGATAACACCCAGGTCAGACCACTGGTGTCTGAGAGGCCGAGGCTCGTCAGCAGGAGTTCGAAGCCCACCATGATTGTGGATACGAACCAGGTGAACGGATAGAGCAGTGTGTCGATCAAACTGACGCGTCCTCAGGGTTGAGGTGAACTGAACTGCGCTCACCGGTCATGGAGTGCGTCTTGGTCTGACGCGAGGGTACGTGATCAACGCCGCCGTGACTCCACGGATGGCAACGTAGTAGTCGGCGGGCTGTGAGCCACACTCCGCCGATCGGCCCATGCTCTTGCAGTGCGGTGACGGCATACGCCGAGCATGACGGGTAGAACTTGCAGGTCGGCCCCAGGAGCGGCGAGATCAACAACTGATAGGCGCGCACCAACCAAATCAGCGGGGCGGCCAGCACCTTCCTCACGCCAGGACCTTACGAAGCACTCGGTCCAAGTCCTTGCCGAGATCAATCGAACTCGATTGTCTAGCAGCGGGGTTGGCGCGGACCACCAAATCGATACCTGACGGGCAGTCACCGATCCGCGTCGACATAAGAGCTCTAAGGCGTCGCGTGACACCGTGTCGGACCACCGAATTTCCCACGGCTCCGGACACCACAAAACCCACCCTTGCCGGATGGGTCGTTGTAGGTGTCACAGTCGGGCCCCGATGCACGACCAGACGAGGCGTCCCGGCACGACGGGCACCCACGCCACTCCCACCGCGCATAACCGCGGTGAAATCGCTCGGCTTCCGAAGCCGATGATGCTTGGGCAACATATGGACCGCCGGGGAAGGGCGGTTAAGCCGTCAGCTTTTCGCGGCCCTTGCGGCGGCGCGACGCCACGATGCTGCGACCGGCGCGGGTCCGCATACGCAGGCGGAAGCCGTGCACCTTGGAACGACGGCGGGTGTTCGGCTGAAAAGTACGCTTGCTCATCACAACTCCATTAATCGCGGCGGCACGGGCCACCGCACCAGGGAAATTCATTGCTTGTGCGGCGCCACATCGCACCCGCACGCGGAACGTTGCGCGCTGGGCATACTGGACGGGCCTCTACAAGGACCTGCTTACGGTACGGGAGCCCTACACAGGTGGTCAAACCCGTCCGGCTCTGCTCCGGTGTGTCGCCGACACGCGGACCTGATAGCGTCTTGTACTTCGCGATCTTTTGTCCACCGTTTTGTACACAGCTTGTGGATAACGTTGTGGATGGCCATTTCCGTATGGTCTCTCACCGAGTGCATCGACTCCTGTGGGGCAGCATCGAGAGTGCTGGTGGCAGCAGGTCAAGCCAAACGACAAGGACCGAACGCATGACGTCAGAGCCGATCGATTTCGCCCAGGTGTGGTCTCGCGCCGTCGAGCAAATCGACACGTCCGGGATCGCCCCTCGTGAACGAGCCTTCCTGCGACTGACGCGCCTCGTGGGGCTCCTAGACTCGACCGCCCTGTTAGCCGTGCCGTACGACCACACCAAAGACACGTTGGAGACCACCCTCCGCCTACCGGTGATCCAGGCGTTAAACGACCTGCTTGGTCAGGAGGTGCGATTGGCGATCACCGTTGACGCAGACCTGCGCCGTCAGGTCGAGGGTGAGGGGACTGCGTCCTTGCCCGCTGACGAGGCTTCCGCGCTCGCATCTGCCCCGGAGCACAGCGCGGAACGCGACGACAATCGACGTCCGGCCCAGCCGCACCGCGACCCGAACCGCCGCGAAAGCCCCGGCGGGGTGGGAGTGGGGGCAGCCACCACGACCGATGGTGACTCTCGCCTCAATCCTAAATACACCTTCGACACCTTTGTGTCCGGCTCCTCGAACCGCTTCGCCCACGCCGCGTCTCTGGCCGTCGCTGAGGCTCCGGCCCGCGCCTACAACCCCTTGTTCATCTACGGCGAGTCCGGTCTGGGCAAGACCCACCTACTGCACGCCATTGGCCACTACGCGCGCAATCTCTATCCGCAGACACGAGTCCGCTACGTCAACTCCGAAGAGTTCACCAACGACTTCATCAACAGCATCCGCGACGACAAAGCGGGCGCATTCCAACGGCGCTACCGCAACATCGACTTCCTGTTGATCGACGACATCCAGTTCTTACAAGGCAAAGAGCAGACGGTCGAGGAGTTCTTCCACACCTTTAACACCTTGCACAACAGCGAAAAGCAGGTAGTCATTACCTCTGACCAGCCGCCGAAGAAGCTGTCTGGGTTTGCCGAGCGTCTGCGGAGCCGCTTCGAGTGGGGCCTCCTCACCGACGTCCAGCCGCCTGACCTCGAAACGCGCATCGCCATCTTGCAAAAGAAGGCAGCCCAGGAGCGGATGACGACGCCGCCAGAGGTTCTCGAGTTGATCGCAAGCAAGATCAGCACCAACATCCGCGAGCTCGAAGGTGCCCTGATCCGCGTCACCGCCTTCGCGTCGCTCTCGGGGCAACCACCCACCGCCGCTTTGGCTAGCGACGTCCTCAAGGACATCATCCCCAACGCCAATTCGGGGCGAATCGTCGCGGCAACGATCCTTACCGAGGTCTCGGAGTACTTCCGTATCTCGGTCGACGACCTGTGTGGCCCCTCACGCTCGCGCACCCTGGTCAATGCTCGCCAGATTGCGATGTACCTCTGTCGAGAGCTCACCGAGCTCTCGCTGCCCAAGATCGGCCAAGAGTTCGGTGGCCGAGATCACACCACGGTGATGCATGCCGAGCGCAAAATTCGACAGCTCATTGGTGAGCGTCGATCCCTCTTCGATCAGATCACCGAACTCACCGGCGCTATCCGCAAGTCAGCAGCCCGCTGACAAAGGAGTTGTCCACAATTTCTGTGGACAACGCTGTGGGTATCTTTTTCTCCATCCTGCGAGGTCATCGCCTTGTAACCCCGCATAAACCTCCTGTTCGCCCACAGCCTATGGTCGGCATACACAGGGCCTGTGGACATGCTGGGTATGCCTATGGATCAGTGGGGGAAGCACCGGGTCCTTCGCAGAGCGTAGTTGTGGACAACGCGCGGGCGTCCCCAAGGCCGGTGGTGCTGTCCCCCAAGCATCCACCTGCGATCCACACCCCCGACACGCCTGCGGACCTGCATCGACCGCCAGTTGTCCACAGTGTCCACAACCCCTATGACTACTACGAGACTATTAATCCCCCTGGGAATCCACCCCTCGTCCCTTGCGGACGGCCCCACCCGCCAACCCACCACCGAACCGTGACACCAAGGCGGGTTGGTCAGGCCCCAAACGGAGGGCTAATGTCATCCTCCACGTGTCTCGGCCCACCGCCGGGAGCCCAAAACCCGAGTGAAGAGGCTGACTGTCGTGAAGTTTCGTGTTGAGCGCGACGTGCTTGCAGAGGCAGTCGCTTGGGTTGTCCGCGGCTTGAGTAGTCGGCCTCCGGTCCCAGTGTTGGCTGGCGTGTTGCTCGAAGCAGACGAGTCGGGGACGTTGACGCTGTCGGCCTTCGACTACGAGATCTCAGCCACCGTGACGGTCGCGGCCGACGTTTCCGAGGGCGGCAAGGTGCTAGTGCTCGGCAAATTGCTGGCCGACATCTCCCGAAACCTGCCTGCCCAGCCCGTGGACTTTGCCACCCAAGGAACCAAAGTCGGACTCAGTTGTGGGTCGAGCCGCTTCTCCTTGATCCAGATGCCCGTGGACGACTACCCGTCCTTGCCGACACCCGCCGTGGCCAGCGGCAACATCGGCGCCGACACCTTCACCCAGGCGGTGGCTCAGGTGTCGATCGCCGCAGACCGTGGTGACACGTTGCCTATCCTGACCGGGGTGCGGGTCGAGATCGACGGCGAGAAGATCATTATGCTGGCGACCGACCGATACCGACTTGCGATGCGCGAATTCACCTGGACCCCGGACAACACCGACGCGTCGCACGTCGCGTTGATCCCTGCCCGCACGTTGTCTGAGACGGCCAAAGCGCTTGGCTCTGCGGGCTCGATCGACATCGCCCTCGGCGACGCTGACGGAGGCCAGGGGCTGATCGGCTTCGAAGCTGGATCGCGCCGAGCCACCACCCGTCTCTTGGATGGCGAATACCCCAAGGTCACCTCGATCTTTCCCAGCAGCGTGGACACTGTGGCCATCATCGACACCCACGCGCTCATCGAAGCCGTCCGACGAGTGGCGCTGGTCGCCGAACGCAACACCCCGGTGCGTCTGCGCCTCACCGACGGCCAGGTCGCGATCGAGGCAGGCACCGGTGAAGACGCCCAAGGCAGCGAAGCCATCGAGTCGACACTGACCGGCCCCGAGGTGGAGATCGCCTTCAATCCCCAGTTCTTGCTCGACGGTCTGGGAGCCCTGGGCAAGCCCTACACCCGGATGGCTTTCACCCAGCCGTCACGTCCTGCCGTGCTGAGCGGACAATCTGAGATCGACGGAGAGGCCGACGAGTCATATCGTTACGTTCTGATGCCTGTGCGCTTCGCTGGCTGAAGCACGCGGCATACCGACCTGCACTGACACCCCACACAGCGAGGATCTGGCATGCAACTTGGAATGATCGGCTTGGGCAAAATGGGCGGCAACATGCGGGAGCGTCTGCGCCGGGCGGGGCACGAGGTCGTCGGTTTCGACCTTGACGAAAACGTCCGTGATGTCGACACCTTGGAAGATCTTGTTGCCGCGGTGCAACAGCCTCGCACGATGTGGGTGATGGTGCCGCATGGTGGTCCGACCGAGAAGACCCTCGAAGCGCTCGGAGACCTCCTCGATGAGGGCGACCTGATCATCGAGGGTGGTAACTCGCACTTCATCGAGGACGCCAAACACGACGAGCAACTCGCAGCTAAGGGCATTGGATTCGTCGACTGTGGTGTCTCCGGTGGTATCTGGGGCCTCGACAACGGCTACGGCCTCATGTGTGGCGGTCGCGACGAGCACGTGGAGATGGCGATGCCGATCTTCGATGCGCTGCGCCCCGAAGGCCCCCGTGAAGAAGGCTTCGTCCACGCGGGCGACGTGGGAGCAGGTCACTACGCAAAAATGGTGCACAACGGCATCGAGTACGGCCTCATGGCGGCGTACGCCGAAGGCTTCGAGTTGCTGACGGCCAAGGACATGGTCAAAGACGTCAAGGGGTGCTTCCAGGCGTGGAGTCGCGGCACTGTCGTGCGGTCCTGGTTGTTGGACTTGCTGGTGCAAGCCCTCGAAGACACCCCCAACCTTGAAGGCATCAGCGAATACACCACTGACTCCGGTGAAGGCCGGTGGACGGTGCAAGAAGCCATCGAGGTTGGCGTGCCCATGCCGGTCATCAGTGCTGCGCTTTTCGCCCGCTTTGCGTCCCGCCAGACGAATTCCCCCGCTATGCAGGCGGTTGCTGCGCTGCGTGGCGAGTTCGGCGGCCACGAAGTGACCATGCTCGATGCTCCGGGTGCCGACGAAGCGGGCCCATCGTCGGGCACCGGAGGAGTTCCGGACGACTCGTCGAGCCCCAGTGCAGGTCCTACCTCGGGCAGCGGGCCGGCAAAGCACTGACCCTGACTCAACCTCAGGTTGGTGCAGTGCAGGTGATGATGGGACGGTGCGCCTCACTCAGTTAGATGTTGTCGACTTCCGCGGGTATGCCGACGCGAAGGTCTCGCTGAGTGAGGGCGTATCCATCCTGCTCGGGCGCAACGGCCAAGGCAAGACCAACCTGGTCGAAGCAGCCGGCTACGTGGCGACCTTGGCCAGCCATCGGGTGGCTAACGATGCTCCGCTGATCCGGTCAGGGGCCACCACGGCCATCATTCGCGCAACCGTTCAACGCGACAACCGTGATGCGTTGGTGGAGCTTGAAATCGTGGCTGGTCGAGCCAACCGTGCCCGGCTTAACCGCTCGCCGCTGTCGCGCCAGCGAGATCTGCTCGGCACGTTGCGTACGGTCTTGTTCGCACCGGAAGATTTGGCCCTGGTCAAGGGCGATCCGAGTGAGCGCCGCCGCTTCCTGGACGACCTGCTCGTGGCTCGCCAACCTCGATGGTCGGGCGTGCGCAGTGACTATGACAAGGCGCTCAAACAACGCAATGCCCTGTTGAAGGCGATGCGTGCCGGTCGGGGCCTGGTGCGCGGTGGACCCTCACACCGGACCCCTTCGTCCTCACGAACTGACGCGCCTGTTCTGGAGGAAGGCTCTGCTTTCGACACCTTGGCGGTCTTCAACACCCACGTGGCCCAGGTTGGCGCAGCGTTGAACTACGCACGCTTGCGTCTTCTCCACGACCTGATTCCCTTTCTCACCGAAGCCTACGCAGCGATCAGCGACAGTGATGGCGCCGCAAGTGCGACATACCGATCAGGGTTGCACGACGGCATCGCACCGGCGCTAGCCAATGGCGAGGTGCCCACCCAGGCAGAATTGCAGGAGGCGCTACTCGAGACGATGGAGCAGCGAGCACTCCAGGAGCGGGAGCGCGGAGTCTCGCTGGTCGGGCCACACCGGGACGACCTCGAGCTGAGCCTGGGCGAGTTGCCCGCCAAGGGGTACGCCAGTCACGGTGAGTCGTGGTCGATTGCTTTAGCGCTGCGCCTTGCGTCATTTCAGTTGCTTCGACGCGACTTGGGGACCGACCCAGTGCTGATCCTCGATGACGTCTTCGCCGAGCTCGACACCAGACGGAGGGCCCGGCTCGCCGACCTGGTTAGTGACTGCGAGCAGGTGATCGTCACGGCGGCTGTGGCCCACGACGTGCCGGAATCTCTGCTCGGTGGGGCCGTCTTCGACGTGCGTGACCAGTCGATTACCCCTCGCGAACCGGTGATCCCGTGAGCGACGACAGCACGGGCTCCGACACTGGTCGCGGGCCTGGTGATAGGGAAAAAACCGAAGAGCCCGATGAGGCTATGTCGGCTGCGGCCCAGGCGCTGGCGCGTGCTCGCTCGGGGGCCAAGTCCCGGGGATACCGCCCGGGCACGGCGGGCCGGACGGGTGGTGCCTCCACCGATATGACGAGACGACGCGGGCTCGTGGGGGAATCGAAAGACAAGGCGGATCCTCAGGCCCTCGGCGCTGAGGTGGAACGTCTGATCGCCTCCCGGGGCTGGGACTCCCACGTGCAGGTGGGCTCCGTGGTTGGCCGCTGGCAAGTCATCGTGGGCGAGCACGTCGCTGCCCACGTCGAGCCGGTGAGCTTCGAGGGCACGATCCTGACGGTGCGCGCTGATTCCACGGCGTGGGCCACCCAGATGAGGTTGCTCAAAAACTCCATCTTGACCCGCATCGAGACCGAAGTAGGCATCGAGACCGTCACCGACATCATCGTCCACGCCCCGGGTGGGCCGAGTTGGCGCAAGGGCCCCCTTCGTGCCCCGGGCCCGGGGCCCCGCGATACCTACGGGTGACCTGGTTCGGGTCTTCGGTAATCTACTCGGCGGGCTTCGCTGGAAGGGTGCTGTGACCCACGACGGGGCGTGGGTGCGTACACGATCATGGGCGAGGCGCTCAAAATCGTGCCAAGCGGCATCCACGGTCCACAGATGGCATCTCTGGGGTCTTGGGGCAGGTAAACTTAACCGTGTCTGTCCCTTATCGACGAGGAGCCCTGTGACTACGGTTGGACCGCACGATGACGAGCAAGCCGATGTCAGCAACCCAAGCGCTGATCCGGCACCGGAAAGCGAGGCGCAACCCGACTCTCTAGCGACCGCTCCGTCCTACGATGCCAACGCAATTCAGGTGTTGGAAGGGCTCGAAGCCGTCCGTAAACGGCCCGGTATGTACATCGGCTCGACCGGCGAGCGAGGTCTACACCACCTGGTGTGGGAGATCGTTGACAACTCTGTCGATGAGGCGCTGGCTGGTCACGCCGACCACATCGCCATCACGCTGCTGGCCAACGCCGGGGTGCGGGTGGTCGACAACGGCCGCGGCATCCCGACGGACATTCACCCGATCGAGAAGAAGCCTGCAGTCGAGTTGGTGCTGACGCAGCTGCACGCCGGCGGAAAGTTCGGCGGTGGCGGGTATGCCGTCTCGGGAGGTTTGCACGGTGTGGGCTCCTCGGTGGTCAACGCATTGTCAGAGCGCCTCGACGTGGAGGTGCGCCAGCGGGGAAACGTATTCCGGCAGACCTACCACCTCGGGGTTCCGCAGGCTCCCCTGTCCAAGGATGAGTCGATCCCTGAGACCGAGACCGGCACGATGGTGACGTTCTGGCCCTCCACCGAGATCTTCGACACCGTCGACTTCGACTTCGAGACGCTGCGGGCACGCTTTCAACAGATGGCCTTTCTGAACAAGGGCCTGACGATCACCTTGGGCGACGAGCGAGTTACGCGCGAGGCGGACCCGGACGCACTGGACGACGACCCCATCGATGGGGTGGATCTTGAGGCCTCCGAGGCGGACGGCGAAGACGAGACGCTCCCGGCAACGTCAGGCAAGCCTGGGAAATTCGTGACGTTCTCCTACGCCAACGGTCTGCTCGACTACGTGACCCACCTCAACAAGAGCAAGCGCAGTGAGCCCGTGCACGATGAAGTTGTTGCTTTCGAAAGCGAAGACAAAGAGCGCATGATGTCGCTCGAAGTGGCGATGCAGTGGACCGGTTCCTACACCGAGTCCGTGCATACCTACGCCAACACCATCAACACGCACGAGGGCGGGACTCACGAAGAAGGCTTCCGAACGGCGCTGACCCGGTTGATCAACGACTTTGCCCGTAGCAACAAACTGCTACGCGAGAAGGACGTCAACCTGACCGGTGATGACATCCGCGAAGGCCTGACCGCGGTCATTCACATCAAACTTGGCGAGCCGCAGTTCGAAGGCCAGACCAAGACGAAGTTGGGTAATTCCGAGGTCAAGGGGTTTGTGCAGAAAATCATGGGCGACGAGTTGTCGCACTGGTTGGAGGCCCACCCGCGTGAAGGCCGCGAGATCGTCAATAAGGCCGTTCAGGCCTCGGCCGCTCGGATGGCGGCCCGCAAGGCACGTGAAGCCACTCGCCGTAAGGGCCTGCTGGAGAGCGGCGGCCTGCCCGGCAAGCTGCGCGACTGCCAGACCAAGGACCCCACGATCTCTGAGGTCTTCATCGTCGAGGGCGACTCGGCGGGCGGCTCGGCCGTGGCGGGTCGCAACCCGCACAACCAGGCAATTCTGCCGATCCGGGGCAAGATCCTCAACGTCGAGAAGGCTCGTCTAGACCGCATCCTGGGCAACCAGGAAGTCAAGGCGCTCATCTCAGGCTTCGGCACCGGCATTGGCGAAGACTTCGATATCACCAAGGCTCGCTATCACAAGATTGTTTTGATGGCCGACGCTGACGTCGACGGGTTGCACATCCGCACGTTGCTGCTGACGTTGTTGTTCCGCTTTATGCGCCCGTTGATCGAGGCCGGCTACGTCTACTTGGCGCAGCCGCCGTTGTTCCGGATTAAGTGGACCAATCACGAGCACCAATACGTTTTTAGTGACCGCGAGCGCGACGCCGTGATCAAGGATGGCCTGTCCAATGGCCGACGCCTGCCCAAAGACTCTGGCGTGCAGCGCTATAAGGGTTTGGGCGAGATGGACTACAAGGAACTATGGGACACCACGATGGACCCCGACGGGCGTGTGCTGTTGCGCGTTACGTTGGAAGACGCGGCCGCTGCTGACGAGATCTTTGCGGTGCTGATGGGTGAGGACGTCGAGAGCCGACGCGGATTCATTCAGCGCAATGCCAAAGACGTCAGATTTCTCGATATCTAGAGCGCGATAAAGGACTGTAAATGACGGAAACGCCGATGACCGACCGCATCGAGGCTGTTGACCTCAACGCGGAAATGCAGCGCAGCTACATCGAATACGCAATGAGCGTGATCGTCTCGCGTGCTCTGCCGGACGTGCGAGATGGCCTCAAGCCCGTGCACCGCCGCGTGCTCTACGCGATGTATGACGGCGGCTACCGTCCCGACCGCGGCTTCAATAAATGCTCGCGCGTCGTCGGCGACGTGATGGGTCACTATCACCCGCACGGTGACTCGGCGATCTACGACGCCTTGGTGCGTTTGGTACAGCCCTGGTCTTTGCGCTACCCGCTCGTCCAGGGCCAAGGCAACTTTGGCACTCCCGGGGATGACCCGGCAGCCGCCCCTCGGTATACCGAATGCCGGATGGCGCCGCTGGCGATGGAGATGGTCCGCGACATCCACGAAGAGACCGTGGACTTCGGTGACAACTACGACGGCAAGACCCAAGAGCCTGCCGTGCTGCCTGCTCGCTTTCCGAACCTGCTGGTTAACGGCTCGGCGGGTATTGCGGTCGGCATGGCCACGCAGATCCCGCCGCACAACCTGCGCGAGGTCGCCAACGGGGTTCAGTGGTTGCTGGACCACCCTGAGGCCAGCCGCGATGAGCTGCTTGAGGCGCTGATCGCTCGCATCCAGGGGCCGGACTTCCCCACTGGTGCCCTCATTATGGGCAAGTCGGGCATCGAAGACGCCTACCGCACGGGTCGCGGGTCGATCGCGATGCGCGCGGTCGTCGAGGTCGAAGAGATCCAAGGCCGCCAGTGTCTCGTGGTCACCGAGTTGCCCTACCAGGTCAACCCCGACTCGCTCGCCAAGAAGATCGCTGAGCTGGTCAACGACGGCAAACTCGGCGGCATCGCCGACCTGCGCGACGAGACCTCTGGGCGCACCGGCCAGCGGTTGGTCGTGGTGCTCAGGCGTGACGCCGTGGCCAAGGTGGTGCTGAACAACCTCTACAAGCACACGCAACTGCAGCAAAACTTCAGCGCCAACATGCTGGCGCTCGTCGATGGCGTGCCGCGCACCCTGCCGCTGTCGGCCTTCGTCCGGCACTGGGTGGACCACCAGATCGAGGTCATCGTTCGTCGTACCCGCTACCGTCTGCGGCGCGCTGAGGAGCAGATCCACATCCTGCGCGGCCTGCTCAAAGCGTTGGACATGCTCGACGAGGTTATTGCGCTCATTCGCGCCAGCGCCACCGTGGAAGATGCCCGCAACGGTCTGATCGAGCTGCTCGACATTGACGAGGTCCAGGCTCGTGCCATCCTCGATATGCAGTTGCGTCGGCTTGCCGCGCTGGAGCGGCAAAAGATCATCGAGGAGCACGATCGCCTCGAAACGATGATCATCGACTACCAGGCGATTCTCGACAGCCCGCAGCGCCAGCGCACCATCGTCAGCGAAGAGTTGGGCGAGATCGTCGACAAGTATGGCGACGACCGACGCACCCAGATCCATGCGTTCGACGGCGACATGTCGATGGAAGACCTCATCCCCGAGGAAGACGTGGTCGTCACCATCACCCGCGGCGGATACGCGAAGCGCACCAAGGTCGCCGAGTACCGGCCGCAGCACCGCGGCGGTAAAGGTCGACGCGGCACCTCGCTGCGAGCAGACGATGTGGTGGGCCACTTCTTCACCACGTCCACGCACCACTGGTTGCTGTTCTTCACCAACCTGGGTCGGGTCTATCGGGCGAAGGCTTACGAGATTCCCGAGGGTGGCCCCACTGGGAAGGGCCAGCACGTGGCTAACCTGCTGGCGTTCCAGCCCGGTGAGCAGATCGCTCAGGTGCTAACGCTGCAGGACTACGAGCACTCGGCGTACCTGCTGCTGGCCACCCGAAACGGGCTGGTCAAAAAGACGCGTCTGGGTGACTACGACTCCCCCAGGACCGGTGGCTTAATCGCGGTCAACCTGCGCGACGGCGACGAGCTCGTCAGCGCCGGTTTGGCTGGGGTTGAGGACGACGTGCTGCTGGTGTCCGTTCAGGGCCAATCGGTGCGCTTCACCGCCACCGACGAGGCACTGCGTCCGATGGGCCGGGCGACTTCCGGTGTGACCGGTATGAAGTTCCGCGGCGAGGACCACCTGCTGGCTATGCAGGTCGTGGCCGCCGGTGAGGACCCGTATGTCTTCGTCGTCTTCGAAACGGGGATGGCGAAGCGAACCCCCGTGTCGGCATACCGTGTGCAGGGCCGTGGTGGTCTGGGCATCAAGGTGGCTAAATCCAGCGACAAGGGCGGGATGCTGGTCGGTGCGCTCACGGTCGATTCCGGCGATGAAGTGCTGGTCGTCATGGAGCACGGAAACGTGGTGCGCTCGGCCGTGGACCAGGTGCGCGTCACCGGGCGCGACACCGCTGGCGTGCGATTTGCGACGCCGAGTAAAGGCGACTCGATCGTCGCGGTGGCTCGTAACGCGGACTCCGAACTGGCAGACGCTCTTGACGGAGCCGAGGTTACCGCCGAGCCGATGGACGATGGCGTAGCGTCGGACCCGGCAGGGCAGCTCGAAGCGATAGTCAGCGACGTCGAGCCCGAGGATGAGACCCCCGAGGACGGCGATGCAGGAGGCCAGTGATGAGCACCGGTGAGCGCAACACACAGGCCCGGGAGTTGCCGGTGACTGAATCTGCTGACGAAACCACGGAAGTGGAGACCGCAGAAGCCGCCGCGCCTGGTGCCTCCGATGCGGTAGAAGGTGGCCCGACCAACGCCGAGAAGGTTTCAAAGCCGGCGGCGAGCTCGATGCGGGACGCCGCGATGGCCCGGGTTGCTCCGCGACAGGACCTTTCTGCTCGTCGTAGCGCGTCCGCTCGAACGGCCGGGGCGGCCGGGGCGGCCGGTGGCTCGGCTGCCGCAGCATCTGCAGGGCGGCCGCGGGCCGAGGGCGGCCCTCAATCCTCGGCGCAACGCTCCGACGCGCGCAAACGTCGTCCGACCGGCCCCCGGCGTGTGCGTCTGACCATCCAACGGATTGACCCGTGGTCGGTTTTCAAGATCTCCCTGCTCGTTGCCGTCGGTCTGGGGATTGCCACGGTCATCATGGTTGCGGTGCTGTGGACGGTGCTGTCCGGGATGAATGTCTTCAACACGATTAATGCGTTCATCGTGCAGGTCACCAGTGGTGAGGACTCGGCGAACCAGTTCGACCTCATGCAGTACATCGGGTTGGGGCGCGTGCTGTCGCTGACGGTCGTCTTCGCGGTGGCAAACGTGCTGCTGCTGACCGCATTGGCCACACTTGGCGCGTTCCTCTACAACGTCTGCGCGGCCCTTGTCGGCGGGGCTCACCTGACGCTGTCCGACGAGTGATCCGCGGCGTTTTGTCCGCCCGGCGTGCGGTGAGGTAATCTCATGCGTCGCCTGGTATGCGGCGCGTTCGCGCGCTGGCAGGGGCGTGAAGTGGGGCCTATAGCTCAGTCGGTTAGAGCGCTGTCCTGATAAGACAGAGGTCACTGGTTCAAGTCCAGTTAGGCCCACCCACCGCGTGACCGTGATTCGCAACAAGGAGTGATACATATGAAGCGCATCCTGGTGATTGTGGTAGCTGCGATGGGGGCATTGGTCTTCGCCAAGAAGTCCCACGACCAGCAAGCCGAGCGTGCCCTGTGGGCAGAGGCGACGGACGACGTCAACAACTGAATAACCTCGACCCCGCGGTGATGTACGCCGCTGGGTCGCCCTCGGGGACTTAGCTCAGCTGGTAGAGCACCGCCTTTGCAAGGCGGGGGTCAGGGGTTCGAGCCCCCTAGTCTCCACCGAGTGCAACGGCTCTCGCCTGTCGGGTGGGGGCCTCTTTGGAACTACTACCCCCGGAATGCGCGCCCTCCGGACTGGGTGGACGGACTGGTCGGGGCCGGTCGAAGTTGAAGCCGGTCAAGGGCCGCGAAAAACGCCTGCTACCGCGACAGAAGCAACTGGAAGCAATCTACATTTCCGATCGGCTCACGTGGTCCCTTCCCGGCATCCTCCTCATTGACTATTCAAGAGCATGAGTACGGCCTTTACCGGTGGCATCCAGTTCGCGGACGGTGACGAAAACCATGCCTGCTTGTCTACGACGGTGGAAATGTCACGGGACGACGACAAAATCAAATGTCCACGTACTGAGACAGTGCACGGCACTGCTCAAGAATTTAGCCTCAAGACAACCCGTTCGCGATCTGGTTGAGCGCCGTCCGGAGGTCGACCTGTGGAGTCCAGCCCCAGGCATGGGCGCGATCGGCGAGGATCTGGCCGCGCCAGGCTTCGCCCTCTTCCCAGATGGGTTCGAAGCCGAGGGCCCCGAGCACGGTTTCGACATAATCCCCGGTGGTCGCTGGGCCTCCCGACACGTTGACGGGTGTGCACCCCCCTTCGACGGGGCCAGCCGCAGCGTCATCGCTGCTCATGATTTTGTCCATCGCTAAGTCGGCCGTGATGGTAGCGAGATCATCGAGGTGAACCCACCCAAAACTCTTGTCCTGGATGGCGTGGCGCGCCCATTCCTCGTCGCGCATCGTGGCGGGGCGAAGAGTGTTCCAGATCGACGTCTCGCCTGCGCCCAAGATGGCGGGCGGCCGAATGAGCACCCGCGTGATGCCGTGAATGGTGGCTAGTGCCGCGTCCGTGTCGCGCTTGGTGACGGCATAGTCACCGCCGTCATCACCCACTAGCGGTGAACCCTCATCAACGTCACCTGCGCCGGGAGAACGGTCGTAAACGGCAGCGGTGGAGATATGCACGAAACGTGAGACCCCTGCATCTCGAGCGGCCTCAGCCAGCGTCCTCGTGCCTTCTACGCCCACCCGTTTCTGGGTCTCGAGGTCGGAACCCATCGGGTGGACGGTGCTGACGACCGCATCAGCACCGAGCGCGATGACAGCGGCAAAGTCAGCGTCGGTGAAGTCACCAACCTCCTCTTCGACCCCAGGCGCGTCGGGTGCAGTGCCGGCGCGTCGGACGACAGCGCGCACCCGGGCTCCGCGCTCGCTGAGCAACTCACACACTCGAGAGCCCACCAAGCCGTTGGCTCCAGTGACGACGATCAGAGGCGAAGGATTCGGGGTGGCATCAGTCATCTACCAACCCTCGCACGGCGTCTTACGACCAGCCACTGGGGGAGGCTTTTGTCCGCATACTCCCTGCTCATGCCGACGACACACCCGCCGAGACCGGCTACATCGCGCACGTGCACGATCTAGCCGGTCCTGGTCGGGCATGTCGCAGGACGAATGTGGGTATGCCGCCGAGCCAGGTCAGAGGTCAGTAACGGTCTCCATGGACTCATCGTCGTGGGTGACCTCGTAGGTCACTTGGTCATCGTCGTACATCTTTTCCTCGAGAACCGAGTAATACCCGTCATCGACGAGTTTGGCCACCACGCTGTCGGCGTGGTCGGGCACCGAGGGGCGCGGCAGCCGGTCGACTGCTTTTTGGTGGCGCATCCGAGAGCGAGCGCGATGCGCGAGGGTATGCCGAGCGACGCCGAGCAGCCACGGCAAGGCTGAGTCGCGTTGCAGCACAACCTCGCCAGGCAACCGCCACGCCTCGAGGAAGACGATCGACGCGAAGGCCTCGGAGTCCTCATGTGCCCGCAGCGTTCTCCGAGTTCCATCGGGTTTCCACGGCAACACCGGTGCATAAGCCGCCAAGTGTCAGCGGAGGCACCGTTTTTAGCGCCGTATGCCGTGCAGACAGCGCCGAGTGTCACCGGATGCACCGGAGGCTTACAAAAAGTCCATCGGGTCGAAGTCCTCGATCGCGATGATGCGCAGACGAGGCAGATGCGTGTTGAAGGCCCGCGCGTCATGCTCGAGGTCGAAGAACTCCATGCCGCGCGACTCCAGCGGACCAAACCCGTTGTTGCGGAACTCCTCAAAAGCCATCAGCCCCACCCGACGGTCACTATCGACCAGCGGCGTCATCGCCTCAACGAAGTCGCCGTCGTGGCTGACCAGCATCACGTCGGCGTCGCGGTCCAACAGCGCCTCCATGGTGCGGATGATCGCCATGTCGACGACCTTCTCCTCAGCCGTCCCCGACAGTGGCACCGCGCGATAACCGATGGCCCGCAGCGCCTGCACAAAGGCCATCGGCAAACCGGACGAGGCGTTCAGGAAGAACAGACCCTGCACCGGCTGGTCCCACTGCGACTGTGCAAACGTCAACAATCGGTCCCACCGCGGCCGCTCTTCAGGGTGCGGCCGGCGGTTCAAAATCGAGTTGCCGATGGTGGCGTCAATGTTCTCGCCGTCGACCAGCAGGTAGGTGACGCGCTCAGTTCCTTCGGGGGTGGATTGGTCAGAAGCGTCCATTGCGGTTCCTTAACTCAATATCGGCGGCACCATTCGGTGCACCGTCGAACGCAAGGTTACTCGTAGACGAACTTCTGCGGCCCGGGAAAGACCCACGACAGGCCGTCACGAAGGCGGTCGCGCCAGTTCTCCCATGAATGTCCATCTCGCGCCTCGACATACCTCACGGTGGTGCCAGTGGATTCGAAGACCGGGAGCATCGATCTATTACTGACGATGAGCGGTTCGTAGATGCCGCACGACATAAACATGCGGTCCGCCACGCGTCGCGGATCGGCCCGATATCGGTTCATGAACTTCACCACCGGGTCGAACGCATCGCCGCCCCCGTGGTCGTCGCCGATGTCGGTGAAGACGAACGAACCCGATTGCAGCAGCAATGAGGAAGCCAACTCGGGTTTGCGATAGGCCGCCGACAGCGCAGCCACGCCGCCGAAACTGGCGCCCATGAGGCACCGGGCTTCGGGGCGGTCAATCAGCGAGATTCGCTCCCTCACGTAAGGCACCAATTCTGCGCTGAGGTGTCGAGCGTGCGCGGCATTGTTTGGATACTCACGCAATCGATCGCTCGAGTTACTGAACACCACGACGGTCTCAGCCATGTCGAGTCGGTGAATCAGGTTGTCGAGCACGGTCTTCATGGCCGCATAGTTCAAATAGTCGTCGCCGTCATGCACGATCAAGAGGGGGTATGACGAACTCGGCCGGTATCGCGCGGGCAGATAGACCCGACTGGTGGTGTTGCGACGCAGCGCTTTGGAGTGAAATTCGACGGTATGCAGATCGCCTGGCCGAGATGCCGGGTCGTGGTGGACCCATTCCGGGGTCCCGTAGCCGGCGGCGTGGCATACCGATGAGGACCCCACCGGGCTGTGCGCCACGTGGGGATTGAGCGGATCGTTGAACTGATCGGTGTAGTCCCCGATGCGCTTGCTGAGCTGATACTCGACGCGTGAACCCGCGGGCAACTCGATGGTGACCCACCACAACGACGTCTGTCCCAGTCGCTTCATCGGCACCCGTTGTGGCTGGTTCACGATCCGGTGCATCACGTGCACCTCGTCAGCCTCGCCGCGAAAGAGGAACGTGCACTTAGCACCCTCGACGATGGGTGCCTCGTGCTCGGCGACAAAGGTTTCGACGGCATACTCATCGATGTGGTCCCGTGTCCGGAACTGGTTGATCGCCAGCTTGGGGCGGGCACGGGCTCGGGTCCGACCGGCTGCGGTGACACTCACGCGACCACCCCCTGGACCGTCGAGGCTGAGCCATCGGCGGCTAGGACCGGCGCTGTGGGCGGCAGGAGCCCGTCGTAACCGATGTGCACCTGCACCCCGGCGTCCAGCAGCAACGAGCGGGCGGGGTCGAAGCGGCGGGCCAACAAGCCCATCCTGATTTCGTTGTTGACGTCGAGCCGGTCCCGAGGTGACGGCAACGCGACCGTGTGCCGCACCAAGCCCAAGCCCGTCCGGTAGACCTCTGCGATGGCTGGGCCGTGGGCCGCCCGGTCATGGAAGAGCACAACCCGTTCGGTCAAGGCCATCGCCCCAGCGCCCCAGGCGATGATCGGCACGTCGAGCGCGGGAGCAATGTTGAACAGGTGCATCGCCCCCATCAGCACCCCGACGTGGCCGCCGGTGAGGATGACACCTTGCACCTGGGAGAGCTCGTGGGCGATCTCAGCCCGAGCGCGCGCGGTGGATTCGCGCTCGTGGGGCTTCCAGTGCTGCCAAAACTCGGCATACTGCGCCTCGACCCGCTCGATGTGGCGCGCATCCATCTGCCGCACGATTTCCTCGGCGTCGAGCACCGCCAAGTCCGCGACCTCAGGGTGCCGACGGGGGTGGCGCAGGAGTTGTTTCAGCGCAGACAGGGCGTGGTCGAGCCCCAACAAATAGAGCTGCTGCATCTCCTCTAGCACGCGCCTGCGGTCCTGATCGGCTTGTGCAAGCTCGGGGTCCTCATCCCACACTCGTTGCATTCGATGCCACAACCGAGGGTTCAGGGTGTCCTCGCCGAGCGTCTCGGAGAGCAAACCGTCGTCGGGTTCGCGTTCGCGCCAGCCCGCGTTGATGGTGGCAAAGCGTGCGTCACGTAGCCCTAAAGAGGCGACGACTTGGGCGAGGTGGGGCGTGCGCTGTGGCCCCAACAGCGTGATGTGCGTGTCGTCAGCGGGCATGCACGTGCACCGTGGTGCCCACGTCGTCGAGCATGGCACGCAGCACGTCGTAGTCGGGGTGGCGCATCCGGATCCAGGCGTTGGCCATGTAGCCGTTCTCGATCGGCTGCGTGGGACTGCCGCTACCGGGCAGATGCGCGTCGATGATCCACCGGCCGAGCCGGTTCTCGATATCTTCGAGTCCGTCGTAGTGGCTGATCTGACCGTCGCGATCGGGGCGCAGCGCGATGATCCCGGCGGAGTGACTGCGACTCGGCTTGATGTCCGTGTGGCCGTAGAGCACCGCCTGAGCCCACGCGAGATAGACGTCCATGTCGTTCCCGTTGCTATAGAGGTCCCAGCAGCCGACGCCGGAGGGCCGGGCCCCGATCTCGCTGAATTTCAAACCTTTCGGCCCGTGGAACCACTCCATGTGGGTGGCCGCCGTGCCTATACCCAGCGCCTCACACACGCGGTGGCCCATCTCGCGGATCTCGGCATACAGCCCGCCACCGTCGATCCGGTTGGTGGACACATACTGCGGAGAGATCCACCGGTGGCGCATGGCCTCCAGCACGCCTGGGTAGTAATGCGACGCAAAATCCAGGGCCGGGGCACCGTCGATGCTAATGGTGTCATAGAAGCCTTCGTGGCCTTCGATGAACTCCTCCACCGCAATCGAGGTCGCACCCGAGCCCAACTGGCCCAGCGCCGCCTCGAGCTCCGTGTCGTTGTTGACCCGGTGGGTCGCCGCGGCCCCGGCACCGTCCCGGGGCTTAAGGACCAGCGGGTAACCCTCTTGGGCGGCAAAAGCCCGCACCTGATCGATGTGATCGGCACCAACCGATGCCGCCGTCGGCACCCCGGCAGCACGAAGCGCATCCTTCATTGACGGCTTGTCCCGGCACAAATAGGTGGTGTGCACCGACGTCCCGGGTATGCCGGTCGCTTCCCTGACGAGCGCGGCCGGCAGCGTGTGCGACTCGATCGTGGCTTCGAGCCGGTCAATCCACACCCAGCTCTGCACGTGGCGCACCGCGGCGGTCATCTGACCGATATCGGTGACCGAGCCGACCTGCTCGTAGTGACCCATCCACGACTTGAGCTCGTCGTCGAGGTAGTCGGCCGGGGTCTCGCCGATCCCGATGACGAACGCGCCAGCTTGGGCCAGCGCTCGGACGAATTCGCGCTGGTTCTTCGGGAAATGGGGTTCGACGAAGACGATGTTCACGTAGTCGAGCCTGCCACACAAAGCGACCCCGGGTCAGCCACGAGGGCTGATCACCGGGGTCGATGCTGCGATGAAGTCAGGCGCGGTGCTTGCCCTCGCCGGGCTCATCGGTATCACTGAAGTCGGTCCCGAATCCGGCTTGCGCGTCCGGGTCGGTGCCGGGGACGTCATCGACGTCGATCATGGCCGGCAGGTCCTGATCGCCATCCTTGATCTGGGACACCTGGGCGAGGTCCCCGTCAGAGGATGCCTCATCCGTGTCGGCGGTGACCGGTGCAGACACCTTGGCATCCTCGTCAACGTCGGCCTCGGTCGCCGCCACGACGGGCCCTGCGGTCGTGGTCTGGGCGACACCATTTTTGGCCTCCGGTGTCGTGCTGGAGTCTGTCGTGCTCGAGTCGGAGGAACCGGCCCACGGGTCGGTGCCGTCCTCGGTGGTGCTCTTCTGCTGGCTGAGGTAGTACGCCACGCCAGCACCGATGGCGGCGAGGATGCCGAAAGCGATCAGCACTCCACCTTTCTTGCCGCGCTTCTTGGGTGCACCTGTGACCGCAGCGACCGCGCCGTCGGGCTTGGCCAGCACATCGTCCTTGGACGACTGAGCGTTGTTGAGCATTTCCTGCAGTTTGGGCAGTAGGTCATCGACGAGCTTGTCGCGGGCCTGGTCGACCTTGTCGCTGACGCCACTGACGCCCTGCTGCATTGCGGGCACTGCGGCGTCGACGCCACGATCCAGCCCGGACACTGCGGAATCGCGAGCCTGTGCGGCCTTTTCAAGAGCAACACCAGCGCGTTCCTTGGCCACCTCACGAGCGCCCTCGGTGCGCTCAGCCGCGGCCGCGCGCGCGTCGGCAGTCCTGTCCATGGCTGCGGCCCGGGCGTCCGCGGTCTTGTCGAGTGCGACCGACTTGGCGTTGCTTGCGCCACCCTTGGCGGCGCCAGCTGCGGCAGCGGCCCTCGGGGCCATCGAGTTGGACAGAGAATGTAGAGCGGAAGCAGCGGTCGAGAGCACGCTGCCCTTGACGGCCTCACCGCGAGCGGCGGCGGCCTTGCTGACCTTCTTCGCCTCTTTGGTGGCCTTCTTGGTCTGTTTGCCAGCCTTGTCGGTGGCTACGTCTGTTTTGGTGCGAAACACGTGGGAACCCTCCTGTGGTGTTATGGCAGTAGTCATCTTGCCTTGTCTGCACCCGGCAAGCCACTCAGGGGCTCCTTCGCTCGGGTGTGTCGCGACGGCGTGTCGCAACTCGCGTCATGGCCCGTGGGAGGATGGAGCGCATGAACGTGACGCTGCATACCAACCATGGCGACATTGCGCTGACCCTCTTCGAGGATCACGCGCCCAAAACTGTCGCAAACTTCGTGGGCCTGGCCGAGGGGACCAAGGACTACTCCGATGACGCCGGCCGATCCAACCCGACGAAGTTCTACGACGGCCTAGCCTTCCACCGCATCATTCCCGGATTCATGATCCAGGGTGGATGCCCCCTAGGCGAAGGTGTGGGTGGACCGGGCTACAAGTTCGACGACGAAATCAGCCCCGACAAGAACTTCTCTCATCCCTACATCCTGGCGATGGCCAACGCCGGCAAGCAGATGGGCAAGGGCACCAACGGCTCTCAGTTCTTCATCACCGTCGAGCCCACGCCGTGGCTGCAGGGCAAGCACACCATCTTCGGTGAGGCCGCTGACGCCGATAGCCGCGCTGTCATCGACGCGATAGCTGCAGTGCCCACCGGGCGCGGCGACAAGCCGAGCGAGCCGGTTTTCATCGAGAGCGTCTCCGTCAGCGAGTAGCAGCTCGCTCCACCGCTGTTCGTTGACTGACCAGGACCCGTTGTGACCACGGACGCTCCCCCGGTGTGCCCACGCCACCCCGACCGGGTGGCCTATGTGCGTTGCCAAAGGTGCGGTCGCCCGACGTGTCCTGACTGTCAGCGGCCAGCGGCCGTGGGCATCCAGTGTGTGGACTGTGTGGCACAGGCCAAGAAGGACGCCCCGCGGATCACCTCGCGCTTCGGGGCTCCGGTGCGCAGAGCATCGGAGCGGCCGCAAGCCACGATCTTCATCATTGGCATTTGCGTGCTGATGTATGTCGCTCAGCTGGCAAACCCTGCGGTGACCGCGAACCTGAGGTTCGGACCTGTGCTTGCCGTGGCAGAGCCATGGCGGGCGCTGACCTCTGCCTTTCTGCACAGCCCGGGCTCGATCATCCACATCGGCTTCAACATGTTTGCTCTCTACATCATGGGCGGCTATCTGGAGCCGATGCTGGGTCGGTTGAGATTTGTTTTGCTGTATCTCATCAGCGCCATCGGTGGCTCGGCCGGTGTCGTGGTGCTCGCGACCTACCCCGACGGATGGTTCACGGGTGTCGTGGGCGCATCGGGTGCGGTCTTCGGCCTCTTTACTGCCGTGTTGGTACTGAACTGGCGGATGGGCCGCGAGACCGGCGGGATTGTCGGCTTGTTGGTCATCAATGGGGTCATTGGCTTCATCATCCCCAACATCGCCTGGCAGGCCCACCTCGGCGGTGCCATGACCGGGGCCGCGCTCGCAGGTGTCTTGTCCCTGACGGCCGCCACGGGACGCGACGCCGCTGCCGTGCGCAAACGCCGATGGCAGTGGCCAGGCTTCGCGGCGGTCCTGCTGATCGTTATCGCAGCAGCCCTGTGGCGCTTCTGGCTGGTCCAAGGCTTCTAGGGCTCGGCTTTTGAGGACTCAGACCAACAGGCGCGACTTACACGTGTGTAGTTATCCCCAGAACTGTGGATAGCGTGTGGAGAACTCGCTACTTCCAGCGCGTGGACATCGCAAAGCCGGTCATGATGGCTCCCATACCGATGCCTAAGTTCCAGTAGCCGATGGAACCGAGAGGGAAATCGCCCTCGGAGATGTAGAACGTCGCGACCCACAGCACCCCGATGATCATCAGCGCCGACATAACCGGCACAAACCATTCGGGGTTGCCGACTCGCTGCGTCTTAGGCTTCGAGGCTGGGCGACCCTGCGCCTCCGCACGAGTGGCCGGATTGCCGGAGGATGACCCTGCCGACTTCTTCGACCCGCGGCTCTTTGGCTCCGACACGGCAAACTCCCTGATTGGTGATGGCTTTCGTCACAGGATAGAGGGTCTGGGCCCCTATTCTAAGAAGTCCATGACGATCGACCCCAGCCAGCCGCCCCCGGCCACCAGTGGGCGCAGCGCCAGACGGTGGCGATCGGCAGTGCCCGCCATGGCGCTGGCCGCAGGACTGATCTTCGGCACCTCTGCAGCGTTGGCGCGGGCCGAGCCGCCCGCGACGAGCGAGCCATCGGACCTCGCAGGTCTCATCAAGCAACGCAACACGACGGTCGAGAGGCTGACCGCGCAAGCCGGAGACCTGTCCACCGAGGTCGAGGAGTTGGAGCGGTCCAACTCCTCAACGCTGAGCACGCAGGTCAGTCGTCAAGCCGACGCGCTGGCCCCGCAGGTGGGGCTAGGTGCCGTGCGTGGCCCCGGAGTGCGGGTGAGCCTCGACGACGCCGGTTACACCCTGGATACGTTGCCTGCGGGGTACACGGTGGACGACGTGGTGGTCCACCAACAAGACGTGCAGGCCGTGGTGAACGCCATGTGGGCCGGCGGTGCTGAGGCCATGATGATTCAAGATCAGCGGATCATCGCCAGCAGCGCCATTCAGTGCGTCGGCAACACCTTGTATCTGCAAGGCCGGGTCTATTCGCCGCCCTACACCATCACCGCGATTGGCGACGTGGACTCTTTGATCACGTCGTTGGAACAAGACCCGATTGTCGACACCTACCGGGGATGGTCGGCGACCCTCGGGCTGGGATACACCGTCGATACGTTGACGACCGTCCAGATGCCCGGCTTTGCGAGTGTGCCGCCCCCGGAATTCGTACGGATATCCACACCGGAGGACGACGGTGCCGCAACGACCGAGGGCCGAGGTACTACCGACATAGACCGGTAGCGCCGCATCCCGTATCGCCAGCCGGCGCAACCGTGCTTAAGGATCCGGCTCCGAGTTTGTCTCGGCATCGGTGGGAGCAGGAGGATCGGTCTCGGTTGGCGGGTCGTCGGTCGGCTCGGCGGGGTCGTCGGTCGGCTCGGCGGGAGGTTCGGTTTCCTCGGTGGCTGGGGTCGTCTGGGTCGCGGTGACCGTGGTGGTCTGGGTGATCGTCGGCACGGGTGAGGACGCAATGGTGAGGGTGATCTGCGTGTCGTAGTCGACCTCCTCACCGGCCTTGATCGACTGCTCCAAGACCGTGTTGGGGGACGACTCGCTTGACTCGCGGTAGCGCGTGGCGGGGGCCAGGTTGAACTCCCGCAGCGTCAAGATCGCGTCGCCTTGATTCTCGCCGATGACATTCGGAACCTCGGTCTGGCCGCTGGCCACCGTCAGCACGACTTCCTCGTCGGGAGCGACCGAGTCACCAGCGCCTGGGGTCGTCGAGATCACCCGACCCTTGGCAAAGTCGACATCATTTTCCTCTTCGGTGTCGGCGGCCACCAGGATGTCGTCGTTCCCGAGGAGGTCTCGTGCAGCTTCTTCGGTGAACCCTTCGACATCGGGGATTTGGATGGCGTCGGGCCCGCTGGAGACGACCACCTGGACTGCAGAGTTCTCGTCCACTTGCGTGTTGGGCAGTGGGTCTTGCTCGATGACCTCGCCCTTGGCGTCCGACGATTTGCGGAGCTCGATCTCGGGCTTCAGATTCGCGTCCTCCAGCACGGTCTCGGCGCGCTCCTGCGTCATGCTGACGACCGCGGGCACGCTTACCTGGACGGTTTCGTCGACTTCCGGTGGCGACATCACCTGGAAGACCACGAAGGCCACCGCGGCCAAAGCCAACAAGCCCAAGGTTCCCAGGACCCAATACCCGCCGGTATGCCGCTCCTCGGCCACCGGCAGTTCGCCGGTTTGCTCGTATTCGTCGTCAAAACGGGCACCGCCTGACTGTGTCGGCACTGCTTGCGTGGCGGCACCCGTTGAAGGGTCTGTGAAGCCAGCCCCCGCAGCGGCGGCCGCTCCACCCCACCCGGCTGGCGGCATACCCCCGGGGCCCACCGGGGCCTGATTGGCGGCCTGGCGGGCGGCGTGCGCATAGGTCGCATTTGCAGCGTCGCTAATCGGCGAGCCCGAGCGGGCTGCGTTCAGGTCTTCGCGGAACTCCAAGGCACTCTGGTAGCGCGTCTCCGGAGTCTTTGCCAACGCGTGGAGGGCGATCGCATCGTAGGGCTGGGGCAGATCGGTCTGGAACGTCGAAGGGGGTTTCGGCGGCTCGCCCAGGTGCTGGTAGACCAACGAGACGGGGTCGCCCTGGAAGGGGGTGCGGCCGCTGAGTAACTCAAAGAGAAGGCAGCCGGTCGAATACAGATCCGAGCGCGCATCCACCGGGTTGCCTTGGGCCTGCTCGGGGGACAAGTATCGGGCGGTGCCGAGGACGGCCTGGGTCTGGGTCATCGTCGCGGCCGTGTCGGCCAGCGCCCGCGCAATGCCGAAGTCCATGACCTTAACTGCGCCGCCGCGGGTCAGCATCACGTTGGCGGGCTTGATGTCTCGGTGGACGATGCCCTTGGTGTGGGCGTAGTCCAGGCCGGCCAGCACCGAGGCCGTTATCCGAGCGGCTTCCTCCGGGTCCAGCACGCGCTCCTCGTTGAGCACATCGCGCAGCGTGCGACCCTCGACCCGTTCCATCACGATGTAGGGCACCTGAAGCGGCGCGCCACCAGACTCGCGGATCTCCTGCTCGCCCGAATCGTAGACCGCGACGATGGCCGGGTGGTTGAGCCCAGCAGCGGCTTGAGCCTCACGGCGGAATCGCGCCAAGAATGAGGTGTCTCGGGCCAACTCGTTGCGCAGAATCTTAATGGCGACGGCTCGCCCTAGCCGAAGGTCGTGACCTTCGTGGACCTCGGCCATGCCACCACGTCCGATGAGCTCGCCGACCTCATACCGATTGCCCAAGACCCTGGTGGTGGTGAAGTCGTCGGCGGTGCTCGGGGTGCTCGGCGTGCCAGCGTTGTTGACGCGGGTGGCGTCGTGACCCGACGCCGCGTCAGATTCGGGCTCATCAGACGACGTCTTATCAGGGGTCTGCTCGTTGGTGTCGTCGTCGCTCATTGTCCGAGTCCTGCCTGCAGCACGGCACGCCCGATCGGAGCGGCGACCCGACCACCACTCTCGCCGGTCCAGTCCCCGATCGCGCCTTCGACCACGACGGCCATGGCGATCTGGGGGTCATTTGCGGGCGCAAACCCGGTGAACCACGCGTGCGCTGCGCCTTGCGTGCCGAACTCTGCGGTCCCGGTCTTGCCCGCGACCTCCACCCCGGGGATGGCCGCAGCGCTGCCGGAACCGTCGTTGACCACGCTGACCATCATGTCCCGCAGTGACGCTGCTGTCTCTGGGGAGATGGGGGTGGCAAATGCGCTGGGGCTAGTCTCGTTGATGATGTCCAAGTCCTCATCTCGCGCACTGTCGACCAGGAACGGATTCATCTGCACACCGTCGTTGGCGATGGCTGCCGAGGTCATCGCGACCTGCATCGGCGTCTCCCGCACCTCGAATTGTCCGATCCCGGTCAGGGCTAACTGAGCCGGGTCGACGTCGTCGGGGTAGACGCTGGGAGTAACGGACATGGGGATCTCCACGGACTGGCCGAAGCCGAACTTGGCGGACTGCTCACGCAGCGCATCCGCGCCCAACTCGCCGGCAAGGTAGGCCATCGAGGTGTTACACGAGACCCGCAGCGAGTCAGCCAAACTGACCTGGTCGGTGGGGCCGCAGGTGCCGCCCTCGAAGTTCGGCAACTCGGTGGTGGTGCCAGGCAAGGTGTAACGCTGCGGGCCTTCCAGCATCGACTCAGGGGTGTATTGCCCCGACTCTAACGCCGTCGCGGCCACCACCAACTTGAAGACCGAGCCCGGGGGGTAGAGGTCGCCGGCGATGGCGCGGTTGATCAGGGGTTGGCTCTCATCCGCGTTGAGGGTTTCGTAGGCCTCTTGGACCGCACCCAGGCGGTGTGACGACAGTTCGTTCGGGTCGTATGCCGGGTGGCTGACGAGGGCGAGCACCGCCCCCGTCTTGGGGTTAAGGGCCACAATGGCCCCGCGGCGATCCCCTAGGGCGTCCTCGGCGGCCTGCTGCACGGCGGGGTCGATGGTTAACTCCAGGGCCGCCCCAGCAGGTGCCGTACCGGTGATCAGGTCGACAATGCGGCGGTAGAAGAGGGAGTCGTCGGTGCCCGAGAGCAGCGAATTCTCGGAACGCTCTAGTCCCTTGTTGGCCCCGTAGATGAAGGAGTAGTACCCCGTGATGTGTGAATACAGCCGCCCCTCGGGATAACTCCGGGTCCATTTCAGCTCGTCATCGGTCTGCTCAGAGTTCGCGATTGCAGCGCCGTCAACGAGGATCGCGCCCCGGTCTCGGCTGTAGTTCTCGACCAGGGTGCGCCGGTTGTTGGGGCGGTCGGCCAACTCGTCGGCCTGTACGAACTGGATGTAGGTCGTGGCAAAGAGCAACGCGGCGAACATCGCGAAGACGAGGACGGCCAAACGGCGTATCGGGGTGTTCATCGGCTCGCTCGCAACTCGACTTCGGCCGGGTGGGCAGCCTCGGGGACGCGCTCGGACACGGGGCGGCGCGCATGGTCGGAGATGCGCAGCAGCAACGCGATGATGATCCAGTTGGCGATCAGCGACGAGCCCCCGGCCGACAGCAGCGGCGTCGTCAGCCCGGTTAGCGGGATGACGCGGGTGATGCCGCCGATGACGACGAAGCACTGTAGGCCGATGGAGAAGGCCAGCCCGGCGGCGAGTAGTTTGCCGAAGCCTTCGCGGGCACCAATCGCCGTGCGCAGTCCGCGCTCGACGAGCAGCGCGTAAAGCAGCACCATCGCGAAGAGCCCGATCATCCCGAGCTCCTCACCGAAGCTGGCGACGATGTAGTCGCTGTTGGCAAAGTATGTCTCCTGTGGGTAGCCCTCACCGAGACCGGTGCCGAAGAGGCCGCCATGCGCCATACCCATCAAGCCTTTGGCGACTTGGTCGCTCAGGCCGGGCGAGAACGGGTCGAGCCACAGGTCGACCCGTGTCTGCACGTGGCCGAAGAGCAACCACGAGATGTAGGCCCCGACCGCAAACAGGGAAAGGCCGATGACGACCCAAGAGATGCGCTCGGTGGCCAAATACAACATGGCCACGAAGAGGCCGAAGAACAGCAGCGACGAGCCGAGGTCCCGCTGGGCGATCAGGATCAGGGCCGACAACCCCCACGCGGCCAACAGCGGCCCGAGGTCGCGGCCGCGGGGCAACTGCAACCCCAGCACGCGGGTGCTGACCAGCGAGAGCGCGTCCCGGGTCTGCACCAGATAGCCCGCGAAGAACACGGCCAGCGCAATCTTGGCGATCTCACCCGGCTGGAAGGTGAACCCGGCGACCTTGATCCACACGCGGGAGCCGTTGACCTCGTGGCCGATGATCGGGAGCATCGGCAGCAACAGCAACACAAACCCGGCCGCCATCGCCAGGTAGGTATAGCGGCGCAAGATGCGGTGGTCACGAATGATGAACAGCACGACCGCGGCGAGGATGATCGCCAGCGCAGTCCACATCAACTGCCGGGTGGCCACGCCCTCGGCCGCGTCCCGGCCTTCGCCGATGTCGATGCGGTGGATCATCACCAAGCCCAAGCCATTGAGCAGGGTGGCGATGGGGAGCAGCAGCGGGTCGGCATACTGCGCCTTCCAGCGGATCACCAGGTGCAGCCCGAGGGTGATCGCCAAAAATCCACCGGCCTGTGCCAACAGATTGGTGGGGATCGTGCCGGACGTGGCGAGCGCGACGTTGACGTAGGCCGTCACCACAATGCCCACCGCGAAGAGAAGTAAGAGGAGCTCGGTGAGGCGGCCGGTCGGGGGCCGCACGTCGGTGACGATGCTGACGCTCACGGCTTACACCCCTGCGGCAACACGGTTTCCACCTGGCTGGGGTCCTGCTTGGTGCCCTCGGGAAGCGGCAACGTGCGCCCGCCTGAAGTCCCCAAGTTTTCGGGGATGACCGGGATAGGGGTGCAGTCGATGGTGATCAGGGACCGCAGTTGGTCCACGATCGACTCGGCATCGGCTTCGTCGTCGGCCGAAAGGGTGGCCACGACACGCTCCTGGTAGTACGCAGGCAGCTCGTCGACAACAACTTCGGTGATCACCGTCGGCTTGGACAGCGTCCACGGCCCGAGGTCTTGGGCGACGCCCTTGAAGATCGTGACCTTGCCCTCGGCGAGACCGACGAAGTACTGCTGCTGACTCCACAGGTAGGTGCCGTATCCCGACGCAGCGATCACGGCGAGGGCGGCAACGGTGACCAACGCCCGCCGGAACCAGGTCCACACGCCGGGCCGAGTCTCTTCGGCGAGAAGGGGCGCTTCGGGCTGTTCACCGGTATGCCGAGTCAGGGCTGCCGCTTTGGCGGCGGGGCTGTCCCCGGAGGAGTTGAGCAACTCGACCCCGCGGCGCTCGCTCGCGGCACCGACGACCTGCGGACCGGTCGTTCCGTCAGTCTCCACGACGTCGGCGATGACAACGGTGACATTGTCGCGGGTCGCCGCCTTCAGCGAGATGGCGATGAGTCGGTCGGCGACGTCCCCGGGGCTGCCTTCGCTGCGCAGGATCTCCGAGACGGTGTCTTCGGCGACGTAGTCGGTGACGCCGTCAGAGCAGAGCATCAGGCGGTCACCGGCACGCAACTCGCGCACGCTCACGTCCGGCTGATCGTCTGAGCGGCCGGTCAGCACTCGGGTCACCAAGGAGCGCTGCGGGTGGTGGACGGCCTCTTCTTTGGTGATGCGGCCCTCGTCGAGGAGTTGCTGCACAAAGGAGTGGTCCTTGGTGATCTGGGTGACGCGGGCACCGCGCCGCAGATAGGCCCGGGAGTCCCCGATGTTGGCCACGGCCAGTTTGTTGCCCGAGCGCAGCATCGCGATGCAGGTGGTGCCCATGCCACTCGCGTCGAGAGACTCGTGCCCCACCTCGGCGAGGCGATCGTTGGCCCCGAGAATGCTGTCCTTGAGCACGTCGACCATGTCGTCGGCCCCATCGGCTTCACCGTCGAGGTGCACCAACTCGCTGACCACCAGTGAGCTGGCGACGTCCCCCGCGGCGTGCCCGCCCATGCCGTCGCACAACACTAACAACTCGGGCCCGGCGTATGCCGAGTCCTCATTGCGTGCTTTGGTGCCGAGGCCAATGTGGGACCGGGCGGCATACCTCAGGGCGATGGCCATCGGCGTCTACCGGCGCAACTCGATGATGGTCTGCCCAATCCGGATTTGAGCGCCGAGGTCGAGTCGAGCACCGATGTCGATGCGCTGTTGGTTGACGTAGGTGCCGTTCGTGGAGTCCAGATCGTCGGCATACCAAGCGTCTTGGCCTGGGTAAACGCGCACATGCCGTCCGGAGGCGAAGTCGTCGGTCAGCACCAGGCTGCACTCGGGGTTGCGGCCGATCAACACGCCAGATTCCTCTAGCGGCACGGTGGTGCCCCGCAGGGAGCCGGCGACAACCGTCAAGTGGGTCGGCATCGATTTGGCGGAGCCCTTGAGTTTGGGTGCCTTCGCCGTCTTGCCGTCTTTCCGGTTGTTCGTGGCCCGGCTGAGCACCCGGGTGCCGTAGAGATCTGATCGCAGCGCGCCCACGATGGAGAAGACGAACGCCCACAGCAAGGCAAGCAGCCCCAGACGGACGACGTTGAGGGTCAACTCGCTCATCAGGTTGTGTCCAGGTGGAAGACGATAGAGGTGCTGCCGACGGTGATGCGGTCACCATCGCCCAGCTGCTCGGTGCCGATCTGATCGCCGTTGAGGTACGTGCCGTTGGTGGAGCCGGTGTCGCGGATCAGGACCTGCAGGTGTGGCCCGTCGTGGCTGACCCGGATCTCCGCGTGGCGGCGGCTGACGCCCGGGTCATCAATGACGACGCCGGCCGACTCGTCGCGTCCGAGCGTGGTGACGGCCGTCGACAGGGAACGTCGCTCACCCTTGATCTCTAGCCACGGTGCGGGGCCACGGGAGGTCTGGCGTGCGCGTCCGGGAGGGGGCGTGGTCGAGAAGGCACGGGTGTGGCCCGCTGCGTCGTCGGCCGGGGACTGTGGCCGGTCGGGTCGGGGGTCTTGTCGTTGCTGCGGCGGGGTGCGGGGGGGCACTGGCTGGGGGCGCTTGCCCTCTTTTGAGGCTGGGATGACCCGAAAGATGCCGGTCTCGAGATCGACGCCGCTGGTCAGGCGCACCACCATCGGCCCGGGCGAGGTGTATCGCTGGGAGTCGGCGTGATCCTCTGCCGCCGCGACCAATTCGTTGGTCAGCGCGCTGCTGTATGACGACAATCGCTCGAAGTCGCTATTCGCCAACTCGACGGTGAAGACGTTGGGCACCATCGTGCGCCCCGGACCGAGCACGGCGGCCCGCTCGTCCATCGCCCCTCGGATGTGTGAGGCGATCTCGACAGGCTGCACCTCGGCTTTGAATACCTTGGCAAAGGGCGCTTTGACGGCGCGCTCTAGTTGCCGTTCAAGGGTCTCGAAGACTCCCATCGTCCACTCCTCTCAGTCGCAGTCGGCGTCACGGTCACTCAGTCCCCTCAGCCGATGCTATCTGCCGCTACTGGGCTAGCGGTGCATATCGAGTGGCGCTGACCACCGTATGTGCGTCTTCGAGGTGTGACCGTGGCTGGTCTTCGGGGTGTGACGATGGCTGCCTGCGGCCCGCTGCGTGTTAATCTTCTCCGGCACTCGCGCGAGTGGCGGAACGGCAGACGCGCTGGCTTCAGGTGCCAGTGTCCGAAAGGGCGTGGGGGTTCAAATCCCCCCTCGCGCACCCTGTGTTTTCGATGAAGGCGCACCTACTGTGGGTGCGCCTTCATCCGCTTCTGAGGTCCCGACTTTTCGGCCATACGCCTCTGGCGTTAGGGCGCCAGAATCGTATGGCGGGGGCTTCGGTCGGTCAATCGCGACGGGCCAAGCCGCCTTCGTGGGCGAAAACGACGATCTGTACCCGGTCGCGGAGGCTCAGTTTGCGCAGGATGGCCCCGACGTGAGTCTTGACCGTCGATTCGCTGGCGAAGACGAGGCGGCCGACCTCGGCGTTGGACAAACCCCTTGCCACCGCATCGAGGACTTCGTGCTCTTTGGCGGTGAGGGTCTCGAAAGCGGCGGGCAGCGTATGCCGAGCCTGGAACTCTCCTTCCAGCAGCGTCGCGAGGTCGTTCGGAGATAACACCGCGTTGCCGCCGTGCACGGTGCGGATGGCCTCGGCCAACATCTGTGGGGTGGCGTCTTTGAGTAGAAACCCGCTGGCCCCCGTACCGAATCGCCGTGGCGGCCAGGGCGAGACCGGGGGCCTTCCGGAAGAGCATCGCCGAAACGCTGATGAGGAGGGCAGTGGTGAGGTCAAACAGAGGATTGCGAAAAGGTGAATTTGTCAGTGTCGGGAGCAGAAGCCCGAGCGCTAGGACGGCGACGGCGATCTCGGGCCACCACGGGGCCAGGGGATTGCGCACGTCTTCCTCACGCATGACCGTCCCATCTTCTTTTGGGCGTGGGGGCTGCGACCGCTGCTGGGTTTCCATATTCTGCAGATTATGAGCGCACCTATGCCCCTCACATCCACCTCAGGTGCCGATCTGTTGGCCGCACGGCGTAGGCCAGCCGACTTGCGGAGAATCAACGACCTGCGATTTGGGTGCCAGAGCGCGCAAATCACAGGTCGTTATTCGGCGGACGCGGACCGTTCACCGGTTTCGGCGTGCCAGCTCTCTTGGATCAGTCGGAGGGCCTCCTCGACGTCGGGGCGCTGGGCGCTGGCGTCGCGGTGTACGGCATACAGGCGGCGGGTGGGTGCCCCTTGCAGCGGCAAAGCAACAACCCCTGGCGGCAAGTCACCTCGACCGAGCCGCGGCAGTAGACAGATCCCGAAGCCCTCGAGCACCAATCGAAGCCGGGTCGCCATGTGCTCGACGGTGGCCCCGATGCGGTAGGACAGCCTGTGGGTATCCAACGACTGCAGCAGCCAGTCGCTGAACACCCCGGGGGTGTCGTCGATCCAGACTTGATCGTCGAGCAGGGCGAAGTCAAGCCCCTGCGGGCCCACGGCGAAAGAGTGATCGTCGCGCACCACAACATCGACCTGATCCAACCCAATCGGGCGATCGATGACGCCGTCTTGCAACCGGACGTGGCGGTCGGTCCAGTCGTGCACCAACGCCAGATCGACCTCTCCGCGACGCACCCCCGACACGGCCTCGCCCGGGTTGAGCTCGTAGAGGGTGACGTCGAGATTGGGGTGCTGGTCGCGCAGGGCCATTGCCGTGGGGATCAGCAACCCGCGAAAGCCACTAGGGAAACTCGCCAGCGAGAGCGACCCTGAGATTAATCCGTCGAGCATCTCCAGGTCGGAGCGGGCGCGTTCGTCGAGGTCACGCATCTGCTGGGCTAGTCGTACCAACACCGCCGCGGCATCCGTGGGCACATTGGCTCGGCCCCGTCGATGCATGATTGGTTGGGCCACTTGCTGTTGCAGCCGACCCAACTGCTGGCTTACCGCTGAGGGCGTGCAGCCCAGCCGATCGGCCGCTCCGAGCACGGTCCCCTCGTCGACGACCGCCTGCAGCGTGAGCAAATGTTCGGGATTAAACATGTAGCAATTCTTACATGAATTGTTGATCTAGTGTGACTTGTCCTTATCTATTGGTAGCGGCAAACTAGGCATTGCATTACCCGCTGGGGGGACACAAACCACAGTCACCAACACACAAGGAGCACTCCACATGATCGCCACAGTTTCACTCATCGCACTGTCCGCTACGTCCGTCTACGCCCTGGGTCGCGCTCGCCACACCTCCGCTGCCGGCGTTGACCTCGCCCCGAGCATGGGGCGCGGCGTCAAGACCCTCGCCCACACGGGCGCCAACATGCGTCCGATCGATCAGTTGCGCAAGTAGTTCTTGAAGTAGGACATCGGCCGGTGTCGCGGATGCGGCGCCGGCCGATGCCGTTGTCGGGGCAGCTAAGGGCCTACGAATCTGGCGCTAGAACGCCGCAAACGTATGCCCCCGAATAGCGGCGACCTACTGCTTAGCTTCGGAGACGGCATCCTGCGAAGAAACGCCGCGGTGGCGGCCCCCGCCGACGAGTTTGCTGATGCCCCCGGCAACGACGGCCGGAAAAGTGACGAGCGAAGCAAAGAGCGGAACGACCGCCACAATGTCGCGCCAAAGGGAATCCAGCGCACCAGAAACTATGCTGGCTAACAACGTGGAGAAGATGGCCAAGACGAGCCCCACGGCCATCCACCTAAAGATGAATCGATCAAACGTCGTCGAAGGCCCGTCGATATAACCCCAGATCAAGGCACCAAGGATGACCGGGCTGAGCAGCAACAAGCCGGCGACATTGCCGGTGTTCCCATTTCCGCGAGCGACAAGAAGCACGGCCAACACGACGGCATACAGCCCGAAAAGCACAAGCGTGCGCAGCAAAACCTTCATCGACAGAGAATACGTCTGTTGGTGGAGGTTACATCAGCATTGCGTAGAAAACGATCATGCTCGGCAACGCCATAGCGCCGACCACCATCAAGGCGATCATGCGCTGCCGACGGGCGCGGCGTTCGCGCCATTGCTCTTCGGGCTCATCAAGCCACATGCTCATGGGTCATCCTCCACATCTCTGCGACGCGAGCACTATACGGCGGGGAACACCAAGCCACCCCACCTGGGTTCACATGGCATGCCCGCTTGCGAAACCATCCGCCTCCTGCTCGTGGGCGCCGGGCACACGCATCTGCACCTGCTCAGCAACGCCCGGGATCTGCACAACGCGGGGTATGCCGTCACGCTGCTCGCGCCGCGAGAGTTCCGATACAGCGGGGTGGCTTCCGGTAGTGCCACCGGTGGTTTGCCGATCGACGCCGGGGCCATCGATGTCGGCGCCCTCACGGGCGATGGGGGGCCTGCCCAGGGCGTCCACCACCACGCCGGGAGATTGGCTGACCTCGATCTGACCGGTCATCGAGCGCTGACCCACGACGGGACATGGTTGATCTTCGACGTGGTGTCGCTCAATATCGGCAGCGTCGCCGACCGGCGAGACATCGAAGCCACCGACGACGTGTGGGCCAACGATGTGGTCACTGTCAAACCCCTAGAGCAGTTGCGTGACTTGAGCTCTCGGATCGCTTCGGCAGCGAACTGTGCGGGATCGCCCGTCCGGGTGACCCTGATTGGGGGTGGCCCTACCGCAGCGGAGCTCGCGGGCAACCTATCGAGTGGACATGGCGTCGAGGGGTCACCGCCGCTGCAGGTCACGGTGATCGAGGCCTCGGAGACGGTGATGGGTGACCTCCCGACACGTGCTCGCCGCCGGTTGCTTGCCCTGCTGCGACGCAGAGGGGTGAGGGTGCTGACCGGCCACCCGGTGCGGTGCATCGAGCACGGTCACGTCGTCCTGGCTGGAGACGCAGCGGTGGATGGGACCGTTGTGGTGGATGGGGACGCGGTGGTGGAGCACGACGTTGTCGTGCTGGCGACCGGGTTGGTGAGCCCTCCCCTTCTAGCCGATGTGGGACTCAGCGATCACGGGTCGGCGATCGACGGCATACCGGTGCGTCCGACGTTGCAACACCGCGACCATGACGACGTGTATGCAGTCGGGGACTGCGCGCACTTCACGCCACAGCCGCTCGCGAAGATTGGGGTTTATGGCGTGCGCCAGGGCCCGGTGCTGCTGGCGAGTTTGTTGGCACGGTCGGCAGGCGAGCCGCTGCCGGAGTTCGAGCCGCAACGCCATGCGCTGCAGGTGCTCGACCTCGGCGACGGCCTAGGGTTGGCGACCAGGGGGCGGTGGTGGTGGCTGGGCAGAGCGGCGCTGAGACTTAAGCGCCGCGTGGACCGTCGGTGGCTGGCGCACTACCAATAGGGACGTGTAACGGTAGAACTCAGCGGTCGCGGCGACGCACTAGGTGCCCGACCACATCGGGGATCCACATCGTCTCGCCGCGCATCCACCGGGCGGCGACGATGTTGCTGGGCACGACCATAAACATCGCGCGGCGGCTCTCGACGAGGCCAAGGTCGGTGCCGAAGACGTCACTGACCAGGCTCCACTCCAGGTCGGTATGCCGCGCCAAATGCTCGCCGATCCCGATCGAAAATCGCTGCACGATCTGCCCGTGATCGGAGTCTTTTTCGACGGCCCACGCTTGGTATGCCGCGTCGAGACCGTCACTGAGCGAGGCGAGATCATCGACATCGACTCCTACCTCGGCTAGAGCCCGCAGGTGGCCGTCGATTTCTTCACGGTCGATATCGCGCAGCGGCTGGGTCGGTGTAAGCGGGAGCCCGTCCTCGTCGCGTTCGACATCGGGGCGAGGTGCCGAAGCGGGCGCACTGCTGGCGGTCTTGCTGTTACGGAACAGTCCCATGCCCTAAGACCCTAACGGCGACGGCCGCACCAGGTTGCGCACCGCCAGGCCGAGCGATGACCCCACGAGCAGCCCCAGGGCGATGGCGACGATAACACCGGCGACGTCGAGGCCGGTCTCGATGATGCGACCCTGATCGGCAACCAAGGTAGTGACGCCGATTAATCCCAGACTCCCGGGGACGAGCAACCAGAAGGCTGGCAAAAACAAGACCAGCCGGGCGAGTTGGGGACGCACTAACTCCACCAACGTCGCGCCCATGCTGGCCGCGACCGCCCCGAGGAATCCGCCGAGGACCGCTGAGCCAACGGCATGACCGAACGACTGCGCCCCGAAGGCCATCAAGAGCACCAGGAGCACCCACGGCAGCATGGTCCATTCGACACCCTCCATGCCGCTGATGCCCAACCCGATCAGCAGCAATCCAAAGGGTGCCGCCCACCACCCGATGGTATCGACTCGCACGTTCATCATCATGTCGGTGGGCACGCTCAGGACGGTGGTGGCTGCGATCAAGCCGAGCGCGAAGAGGCCCAATTGCACGATGCCGTAGGCCAACCGAGAGGCACCGGCTTGCATGTGCCCGGCCGCGAGCTCCGACATACCTGTCACGATCAACGCACCGGGCAGGAGCGCCGCGATGGGAGGCAGGACCGTGCGCATCGGGCCGTCAATGAAGCCCATATTGGCAACCCCGAAGACGATGACGGTGACCATGAAAGCCGCCAAAGACGGCAACAGGGTGGCCACTACCGCCACCCGACCGGCGATCGCCATGAGCACGCGCACCACCACCGAGCAGACGGCCACGGCCGCCACATTGGCCCAACTCGGCTGGAGAATGAAACCGATCCCGACGGCAACGAAAACCCACGCGATGTGCGTCACCCAGCCGGGATAGCGGGGCAGTTTAGCGCGCAGGATGGACAACTGAGTGAAGGCTTCGCGAGGGCTGAGTTCGCCGGAGACTAGCTGACCTCGGATGCGCCGCACCTCGTTGGTCTGGTCAAGGCGGACGGGGGCAGTGACCGACTCGTATGCCGCGGGGTCGCCGCTGCGCAGCGATACCGTCAGGCTGGTCGGCGCAGCACCTACTTGCACGTCGGCATACCCCAGTCGGACGCCGACCTCTCGGATCTCTTCTTCGACTTCGTTGACCGGCTGGCCGGTGGCGACCATGGCGGCACCCAACTGAGCGAGCAGGGCCCGTGCGTCGGCCTCGTTGCTCGTCGGCACGCCTCGTGAATCCACGTTCGTCAGTCTCTCAAGAACGGGAGCTCGCTGCTGTAGCGGCGCGATGCGCTGAAGACGTGCTCCGATCCTCAAGGCGGTCGCTCATCGCGCTCACCGACGGTGGCCCTGTGCCGTTATGGCAGTACAACAAGTTTGCCGACGTGCTCCCGGCGTTCGAACTCTGCGTGCGCGGCCTGAACCTGCGCAAGTACGAAGGTGCGCGCCACCACTGGCCCGATTTCGCCGGCATTGGCGGCGGTGATGAGGACCTTGAACTGATCAGGGGTATGCATCGTCGAGCCGAGCAGCGAGATCGACCGCAGGTAGAGCCCGCGCAAGTCGAACTCGATCACAGGCCCGGCCACGGCACCAGCGACCACCCAGCGACCTCCCGCCCGCACCTGCGGCATCACGGTGGCCACGAGGCAGCCCCCACGACGTCGGCGACAGCGTCCAACCCGGACGGGACCACCTCGGCCAGCTGCTCGGCGATGTCAACCTGGTTGCGGTCGACCACGACATCGGCACCAGCCTCAAGAACGGCACTGGTCTTGTCCCCTGAGCTGAGGGCAATCACCCGTGCCCCGCGTTTGGCCGCGAGCCCCACCAGGGCTAACCCGACGCCACCAGAGGCACCACTGACGAGCACGGTCTCGCCGGACTGCACCCGCGCCCGTTCGAGCATCCCGGTGGCCGTGCCGTAGGAAATCGGCAGGCAGGCCAGCTGCTCGTTGGTCAGCGGCGAGTCGCTCACATCGTGCACCCGTTCGGCACGTATCACCACCTGCTCGGCATACCCACCATCGGCTTCGCTTCCGAGGACCGTTCGACTAACGGCTCGGGACCCGAGCTATATCGCAGCACCGGATCCAAGAGCACTCGGCGCCCCACGAGGGCCTCACTAACGCCGTGTCCGACCTGGGCCACGTGGCCGCACACGTCAGCACCCAAGACGCGCGGGAAGTCGATCGGGCCAAGCCACCCGGCAGGCTCCTTCGCGCCGTAGGCCCCCGACCTCGTCCACACGTCCGTGTTTTTGATCGATACCGCCGCGATATCGACCACGACCTCGCCAGGACCCGGATGTGGTGCAGCGACGTCGCGCAGTTCCAAAACCTCGGGACCACCAAAGCGGGTGAGCAGAACAGCACGCATGGGAACCTCCACAAGTTGGGGAATCTCATCTTTGTTCGGGTATGCAGTCCGGTCCACGTCACGAAAGGCGCGCAGCCAACCGAAGCGCCTAGGGGACGAGGTAATCGGCGTCCCGGGCGTCGGTGATTAGCATGTGGCCTGGCGCGTGGGTGATAGCGAGGTTGGGCCGCGACTCCATCACCATGGCCTGGGGCGTGACTCCACAAGCCCAAAACACGGGGACATCGCCAGGCTTGAGGATCGGCGGGTCGCCGTAGTCGGGATCGTCGAGCGACTCGATCCCGAGGGCCTTCGGATCGCCGACGTGCACCGGAGCACCGTGGACCGCCGGGTATCGACTGGAAATCCGCACGGCATCAGCGACCTGACCAGCGGGTATGCCGCGCATCGAGACCACCAGGGGGCCCGCTAAAACCCCGGCGGGGCGGCAGCGTGTCGAGGTGCGATACATCGGGACGTTGCGCCCGGCGGTCATGTGCCGCACGGGCACTCCGGCTTCGAGCAGAGGGTGTTCGAAGGTGAACGAGCAGCCGATCACAAAGGTCACGAGATCATCGCGCCACACAGCTTGAGCGTCTGCAACCTCGTCGACGAGTTCGCCGTCCCGGAACACCCGATAGAGCGGCACGTCGCGGCGGATGTCCGAGGCAGGATCGCTCAGCACGGAGCCACCCGGGTCGGCTCGCACCGCCTTGGCGTCGATG
>JBBQNO010000008.1:0-44871 GCA_038330045.1 Actinomycetales bacterium
GTGACGCGAGGGTCTTCCTTCATCTTGAACAGTGGGCCTGAACCGTCGTTGGCGGCCATCAACTCAGCTAGGCGCTCCTCGGCATCGATGGCCATACTACGGAACTTCACCAATTTGAAGGGGCGCCCATCACGGCAAATCCGCTCCTGCGTGAAGAGAACGGGGCCACGGTCTTCGAGGTAGATGAGAGCGGCGAGCAAACCCAGGAGGGGGGCAATCATGATCGTGCCAAGGATGGCACCGACCCGGTCCACGACGCGCTTGAAGATGAGCTGCGGGCCGGCGAAGGTGGGTGCCTCGACATGAAGTAGCGGAAGGCCCTGCACGGGTCGAGTCTTCACCCGTGGTCCTGCGACATCCATGATCCCGGGGGCGACAACCAAGTCGATGTCCGTGCCCTCCAGTGCCCACCCCAGGCGGCGGAGCCCGTCGGTGCCCAGTGCGGCGGATGAGGAGACGGCCACCACGTCGACGTCCATATCAAGAGCCTTGACGACGGCATCTTCACTGCCGCCGACCACGGGGATGCCGCCGATGCGACTGCCCTTCGCGTCATCAATGCACGCGCCGATGACGTTGTAGCCAGCACTTGGCGTGCGGTGTAAAGCGCTGACGAGGGTCGAAAGGCCCGCGTGGTCACCGATCAAAAGGACACGATCGGCCAGCAGACCATTACCTCGCTGGCGCACCAACCACCGGCGTGCGCCCCAACGGCCGAGCAGCAGCAGAACAGTACCCAGCGGGAAGGCGATCATGACGTAGCCACGGGCGAAGTCCATACGGAACGCAAAGGAAACGATCGCCAAAACCGAGAAAAGGCTCATCGACGCCGCGAAAACGGCTCGATACTCTTGAATTCCGTGACCGCTGAGACGCCCGTCGTACGCTTCTTGAAGATGAAGCATCAACAACCAACCCAGCACCAGCACAACGGAAACCGCCCAGTAAGCGAGCGATCCAGAAGACTGGTCAACCGTGACCTGTGTGGATTCGAGACCAAAGCGGCCAATTTGAGCCGTGGCCACAGCAATTAAGATGATGCCCACATCAATAAGAAACAAAACGCGAAGGTATGTCTGAAGATAGTGACGCGCCCGGTGCGGCCTAGTCGGCCGAGGCGCAATGGGAGTTTGCTGACCGTCAGAAGCGTCCGGGCGCACAAAATGCATTGTGCGACTAGATGATTCGCGGACTTTGTCCGTCTGCGTCACCCCGCACACAAAGGCACTAGGCTCAAGAGTGGTGGTCATGTCTTTCCTTGCTCACGCTGTCTCGGAGGAATGTCTATCGTGGACCAGCATCCCCAGTGATGTTGACCAAATCTTTACTCACTGTAGACACAAATGCCCCCAAGAGTCTACCCAGCCCCTACCTGATGCATACCTGCCGCAGACTTTTGCGGTGCGATGTGGCCCACTCCAGCACTCGGGCCGACGATTGAATGGTCAAGAAACGGTCAAGGTCGCTGGGTTTCGCGCCCTGCAGTGGCACGATGACCATCACTGCCCTCTGATCGAAAGGCTTCACTATGACACGTCGTACTACTCCCTGGCTGGCCACGACGGCTTCCTTCGCCGCGCTGACCCTCACCCTGGCCGCTTGTGGATCCGAGACCGAAGAGCCAGCTGCAACCCCTGACGACAACAGCTCAGAATCAGCAGCCTCGACAGACGGAGGCGAAATGGGTGAGGCTGCTGCGATGGTGCCTCAGGACATCAAGGACGCGGGCGTCTTGCGCGTCGGCACCGATGCCACCTACGCGCCGAATGAGTTCTTCGACGAAGACGGCTCGACCATCATCGGGCTGGACATTGACCTCTTCGACGCTGTCGCACAAGAGCTCGGCCTGACTGCCGAATACCAGAGCGCAGATTTTGGCAGCATCATCGCTGGGGTGAACAGCGATAAGTTCGACGTGGGCGTTTCCAGCTTCACGATCAACGATGCGCGCAAGGCCGAGGTCAACATGGTTAGTTACTTCAATGCCGGAACCCAATGGGCCGTCGCGACTGGTAACCCCAAAAACGTGGACCCCAACTCCCCTTGCGGCTTGACCGTCGCGGTGCAAGCCAACACTGTGCAGGACCTCGAGGATCTGCCGCCCAAGGTCGAGGCGTGCGCAGACGCTGGAACCCCGCTGACCGTTCAGCAGTACGGCGGGCAAGACGAGGCCACGTCGGCCTTGGCCTCTGGTAAGGCTGACGCCATGCTGGCCGACTCACCGGTCGTGTCGTACGCCGTGCAGCAGGTCGGCGACACGATTGAGACCGTGGGCGAGGTCTACGACGCCGCGCCTTATGGCTACGTGATCCCGAAAGACGACGTGGAACTTGCTGACGCGGTCACCGCAGCCCTCACAGCCATCGAGGCCGACGGCGGATACGCAAACGCGCTCGATAAATGGGGCCAAGCAGACGGCGCAATTAACAGCTTCGCCGTCAACCCGTGAGCAACCACCCATCGCCCGGCGGTGAGAAGCCGGGCACGATTGACGCAACCCCGGTAAAGCACCCCGGGCGATGGGTTGCCGTTGCTCTGATTACCTTATTGGTCGCCATGTTGGCCAACATGCTCATCACCAACGATGCTTGGGAGTGGCCTGAAGTCTTGGACTTCATGACCCGCCCTCCCGTCTTGAAAGGCTTACTTGTTGGCACCTTGTGGGTAACAGTGTTGGCGATGATCATCGGCGTGACGCTGGGTGTGAGTTTGGCGGTCATGAGGCTTTCTCCGAATCCGGTGTTGAGCTACGTGGCGTTCACATTCATTTGGTTCTTTCGTGGCGTTCCCCGCTTAGTCCTGCTTACCATCATGGGATCGCTCGGCGTCCTGTTCCAAGGCGGCATGGACTTCGGTGTTCCCTTTGACTATGTGTTCTTCAACCTCACCGGGTTGGACGGCGACATGCGCTTCTTCTCGTTGGACGCGAACACGGTGTTCGTTGGCGTCACTGGCGGGGCGATCGGTCTTGGGCTCAGCGAGGCTGCCTATATGGCGGAGATCGCCCGCGCAGGCATCACCTCCGTCGACGAAGGGCAGCGCGAGGCCGCTCAAGCTCTTGGCATGACTCCCAGCAAAACGATGCGACGCATTGTGTTGCCCCAGGCCATGCGCGTGATCGTGCCGCCAACAGGCAACGAACTGATGTCTATGGTCAAAGACACGTCGTTGCTCATCGCCGTTCCGGTGAGCAACGAGTTGTTCTTTCAGTTGAACCAGGTCGGTGCCCAAACTTTCAAGATCATCCCCTACCTCACCGCCGCATGCTTGTGGTATCTCATTGTCGGGTCGGTGCTGATGGTTGGTCAGTACTTCTTGGAAAAGAAATTCAACAAGGGGTACGGCTCTCGCACCAGCGGCCCGGCTGCTCCCGTGAACAACGAACTCGATCTGACCGCAAAGGACCCAGCATGAGTGATCCCCTCGTCAACGCGGTCAACGTCAGCAAGTCTTTCGGCGACAACGAGGTCCTGAAAGGCATCGACCTTTCGGTCTACCCTGGGCAGGTGGTGACGCTGCTCGGGCCGTCCGGTTCAGGTAAGACAACGTTCCTGAGGTGCATCAACCAGTTGGAGACCATCAACGGTGGCCGGATCTACGTCGACGGCGACCTCATGGGCTACGAAGACAAAGGCGGAAAGCTACACGCGCTCACCGACAAGAAGGTCGCCGCCCAGCGTCGCGAGATCGGCATGGTCTTCCAGAAGTTCAACCTCTTCCCGCATAAGACGGTGCTGGAGAACATCTGCGAAGCGCCGGTCATGGTGCAGGGGCGCAAGCGTAAAGAGGTGCAGGCGGAAGCCCTCGTCCTGCTGGAGCAGGTTGGACTGGGCGACAAAGCCGCGGCATACCCCAATCAGTTGTCGGGCGGGCAGCAGCAGCGGGTCGCTATCGCCCGGGCGTTGGCCATGTCGCCAAAGCTCATGCTGTTCGACGAGCCGACGTCCGCGCTGGACCCGGAGCTCGTGGGCGATGTGCTCGCGGTGATGCGCGACCTAGCGAATTCGGGCATGACGATGATCGTGGTGACCCACGAAATGTCATTCGCGCGCGAGGTCGCTGACGAGGTCGTGTTTATGGACGGCGGCGTGGTGGTCGAGGTCGGGCCACCCGGCGAGGTGTTGGTCAATCCGCAGCACCAGCGGACCAAGGATTTCCTCAGCCGCGTCACGGCCGAGGAAGAGGACGGCGGCGTGGTCGAGCACATTCCCGACCACGTGCACCGGCCAGGCGAACCTCACAGCTAAGGCTCTCCCGAGTGCCCCGGCCACGACTCGGCTTGGCGAGGGTCCGAGGCAATTCGATGGAGCCGACCCTGCGCGACGGCCAACTGATCGCGGTGAGGTATGCCGCTCGTGCCCGCCCCGGCGCGCTCGTCATCGTCGCGTTGCCGCCCGACGGCAACGGACAAGCCCGCCCCATGGCCGTAAAGCGACTCATGCACTACGAGGCCGATGGCCGAGCGTGGATCGAATCGGACAATCAGGGCGCGAGCGGCCGGGTCGATTCGTGGATCATCGGACCCGTGCCAGTGACCTCTATCGTGGCCGTCGCCTTCACCCCGAGATGGCTTTGCCGGGGCTCAGCGCGCTGACCACTCGCGGCAGCCACCGGCCAACGTCTTCAGACATCCGCGCGTAGGCCGGCGTATCGAGGCCGTAGGGGTCGTCGAGATCCAACGTCTGGGGCGGCAGATCGACGAGGGCGGGACGATGAGTGACGACCGCCGCCGCCACGCTGCGCAACGCGGTCGCTAGGTCCGCTACGTCGTGTGCCATCGCGGGCACCACCTGGGCCGCGAGCGCGACCTCAGCCAACGTCGCCGTCCGACGCAGAGCGGTGGGAGACATGCGCACCACTGCTGAGCGGTGCTCACGTGTGGCGGTGATCACCAGATCTGCGCCGGTGATGTCCCCCGCGCTCAGACGCCGCGCACGAAAGTCGGGTGCACTCTCACCGCGTCGACCCAGCTGGGCGGCCGACCCCGGATCAAGGGGTTGGCCCACCAAGCCGTGCGTCCCGGCGCTGCTCACGATGATGCGGTCCTGGCCCCATACCTGATCGAGCTCACGACGCAGCAGGTGCTCGATGTAGGGAGAGCGGCACACGTTCCCTGTGCACACCACCACGATGGACCCAGCAGTTGTGCTCGTCATGAGATGTACTGCTCATCGCCGGAGTCACACCATTGAGCTAGCGGCACAAACGTGTCAGCATCAACCCAGCGCTGACCTACCCCGACTATCGCAACCTGTCGAGATTCGTCAGAGTCTGGACTCAGGGTGATCTCCAGCCTGTTTTCTCCCAGGCTCTCGGCCAGACCTGCCCCCCACTCCACGACGATGACGGCCTGCTCGAGGTCTGTATCGAGGTCGAGGTCGTCTAGCTCCGCGCTCCCTCCGAGACGGTAGGCATCGACGTGCACCAACTTCGGGCCATCAGCGAGCGACGGATGCACTCGGGCGATGACAAACGTGGGCGAGGTGATCGGACCACGCACTCCCAGCCCGTCAGCCAAGCCTCGGGTCATTGTGGTTTTACCCGCCCCCAACGGACCGTTGAGCACCACGAGGTCTCCGGCTAGCAGCGTGGCACCCAAGGCAGCGCCGAACGCCTGGGCATCCGGTGCCGAGCTGAGCAGCCCTCGCCAGGTCCTCATTCCGGTGAGCCGAGGGTGATGGCGAAGTTGCCGCGCGCAGGCCGGATATCAACGCTCCGGATCCTGATGCCCCCCATTGGTTTGGCCGGGCGCTCGGCAGCTCGTTCGAGCAAGGACATCAGGTGGTCCGTGACCAACTCAGGATGCTCCAGCATGATGTTGTGGCCGCCTCGCGTCACCAGGACGTGCTCCGCCAAAGGCAATTGCTCCGCCAGGACTGCACTGCGCTCAGGAGGCGTCAGCACGTCACGGTCCCCGACCAAGACCAGTCCCGGGACGTGCACGAAAGCGTGGATCGACTCCGTCTTATCATGCTCCTGCAGCGTTGGCGCGAAGTTGGAGATCACCGAGAAGTCAGTCTCGACCATCATCCGTTGCGTCAGCTGTGCGGTGGCTCGCGAAACCCGCGAGCCGAAGGACGATGCCGCCACCATCGTGTTGCCCATCCACGGCATACGGTTCCACGCGGACTCCATAAAGTCCTGATACGGCGCAAAAGCGTTGGCTGCTCCCGGCCCAAGGCTGTTGACGTAGACGCCGAGCCGGGTGCCTAATCCCCAGTTGACCCGGTCCATGTCCCCACCACTAGTGCTGATGAACGCCACCGCCACGACCCGCTCAGCCACCACCTGCGGGTGGGATTCTGCGAGCGCCATGATCGCCATGCCGCCCATGGAGTGCCCGATCAACGCCAACGGTCCCGCCGGCACTGCCTGATCGAGCACGCACGCGAGGTCACTGCCGAGCTGATCGATGGTGTAGTTGCGTGAGCTGCCCTTGCCGGACTTGCCGTGCCCTCGGTGATCCCACGTCAACACTCGGTAGCCCGCTGCGACAAACGCGGCCCGTTGAAAACTCCAGGAGCGATCGTCGAGCGAATAGCCGTGGCAAAACACCAACACCGGACGATCGTCGTGCATCTCGGCAATCACCGGCGACGACTCGATCCGGGTGTGCAGCCGCACCCCGTCGCGGGACACCACGTCACGAGTCTCGACGGACCGCTTTGGACTGGGCATCGCTCATCTCTCCTAGGTTGCACCACTCGTGCTTTCTGGGCCGCCGGAGAAAACCCTAGGCAGTCGCGGGCCGAATCTAGTCACAATCTCATAGTCGATCGTGCCGATCGCGACGGCCCACTCCTGCGCGGTTGGCTCACCCTGAGCGCCCGAACCGAACAGCGTGATTTCGTCCCCGGCACTGACCTCTATGCCGGTGGCGTCAATCACAAACTGATCCATGCATACCCGACCGGCAATCGGCGCTCGCCTGCCCCCCACCAGTACCTCGATGGCGTTGGAGGCATGCCTGGGCAGTCCGTCGGAATAGCCCACCGGCACGTCAACCAAAGTCGTGGGGCGCACGGTGGTGAACGAATGCCCGTACGAGACGCCTTGGCCGGCCGGCACCCGTTTCACCGTGGCGGCACGGGCAGTGACGCTCATGGCCGGGATGAGGTCGAAGTGGACGCTGTCACCAACATCGGGCACTGGGGACAGGCCAAAGACGGCCAACCCCGGACGCACCATGTCCCACGCCGCGCCAGGGTTGGTCAGCGTCGCCGCAGAGTTGGACATGTGCCGCACCACCGGGCGTAGGCCCTCGCGTTCGGCAAGGGCCACGGCGGCAGCAAAGGCCTCCTCTTGGGTCAGGACGGTCGGATGGCTGGGCGAGTCGGCATACGCGAAATGGGTAAAGATGCCGGTGACCTGCACGGCACCCTCGGCCTGTGCCCTGGCCGCGGACCGCACCAGATCCGCCCAGTCGTCGCTGGCGGTATAGGCGCCGTTGCGCCCCAGCCCCGTGTCGGCTTTGAGTTGTATGCGGGCGCTCACGCCGAGTGCCTTCGCAGCGGACTGCACCTCCTCGACTGCCCAGGGCGCGGAGACTCCGATCTCGATGTCGGCGGCGATGGCCCGGCCGAAATCGGCCCCTCGAGTATGCAGCCAGGTCAGCAACGGCGCGCGCACTCCGGCCTCGCGCAGCGCGAGGGCTTCCCCGAGCTGGGCGGTCCCGAGCCAGTCGGCACCGCCGCGCACGGCCGCTTGGGCGCTCGGCACCAGCCCGTGCCCGTAGGCGTCTGCCTTCACCACGGCCATGAGTGCCGCCGGCCCTGCCAATCCTTTGAGCACGCCGACGTTGTGCTCGATGGCGTCAAGGTCGATGGTGGCCCACGCTGGGTGGATCGAGGCGTCAAAGTCGGGCTTTCGGTCGCTCATGCTGATGGCCTTCTCGAGGGGGTGGGGCTGGTGAAGACGGCCGCCAGTTGAGTCATCAGCGAGGTCGGATCGGCACCGGCTCGGGTGGTATCACCGGTCGCAGCGGTGGGGGGATCATCGAGTCGGTCGGCGATGCGTTCGGCGATCTCTTGCGTGCTCGCGCCCATCTCAGCCCCAGCCATCCCGGGCATTTCGCCGAGCACACTGACCGTCGCAGCCTCGATAGCCGCGGATGCCTCAGCCTCCCCCAGCGTTGCCAAACCTAAGGCCAGCGACAACACCGCACCGGCCGGGTTGGCCCACCCGCGCCCGGCGATGTCGGGCGCGGAGCCATGGATCGGCTCGAACATCGACGTCCCGGTGCCGTCGATGTTGAGGTTTCCGCTGGCGGCGACGCCCAGTCCTCCCTGCAGGACCGCGCCCAGGTCGGTGACAATGTCACCAAACAGGTTGTCGGTCACCACCACGTCAAAGCGTTCGGGGCGCACCGGCAGGTGCATACACATCGCGTCGACGTGCACGTAATCGGTTTCGACCTCTGGGTAACGGATGGACACCTCGTCCATCACGGCGAGCCACAAGGCTCCGGACTGCACCAGCACGTTGGTCTTGTGACACAGCGTCACCTTCTTCGAGCGCTGCATGGCGAGTTTGAAGGCGAATTCGACGGCCCGCTCGCAGGCAAACCAGGTGGTGATCGAGTCTTGGGTAGCGACCGCCGCCGGGGTACCGCGGTGCACCATGCTGCCCGTGCCTGCATACGCCCCCTCGGTGTTTTCGCGGACGACCACGAGGTCACACCGTTCCGGCGTGAGGCCAGCAATGGGGCTCTGGACTCCGGGGTAGAGGCGCACCGGCCGCAGATTGATGGCCTGCGACATGGCGGCCCTCAACGCGAGGATGATGCCACGCTCTAGGACGCCCGGGGCGACCTTGGGGCTGCCGATCGCGCCGAAGATGATCGCGTCCTGAGCTCGCAACGTGCTGACGTGCTCATCGGTCAGCAGCTCTCCCGTAGCCATGTAGTGGTCGGCCCCCAATGGCACGGTGACTCGCTCGGTGGTGAAACCGAACGCCTCCTGCGCCGCGTCCAATACGGTCAGCGCCCCTTGGTTGACCTCGGGCCCCACTCCGTCGCCGGGGATGATGGCAAGGCGATGCGTTCTGGGGGCGGTCGTGTCAGACATCGGTGGGAAGGCTCCTGGAGTGGGGCGACGAATCGGGCATGACGCAGGGTGCGGATACAGTTTCGCTCACATCATCACAGGGAAATACGGGAGAGGTCGATGGGCAACACGCTGGCAGAGAAGTTATGGAGTAGCCACTTGGTCCGACAGGTCGAGGGCGAGCCCGACCTGCTCTATATCGACCTTCACCTCGTGCACGAAGTCACGAGCCCACAGGCCTTCGAGGGTCTTCGCACCGCTGGCCGCCCCGTGCGCCGCCCGGACCTCACGCTGGCCACCGAAGACCACAACGTGCCGACGACCCTAGGACCGGTCACCGACCTCACGTCGCGCACCCAGCTGGAGGCTTTGGGCACCAACTGCGCCGAGTTCGGCATCGTGCACCACACGCGCGGCACTTTGGGCCAAGGCATCGTGCACGTCATCGGCCCGGAGCTCGGTCTCACCCAGCCGGGTATGACGATTGTGTGCGGCGACTCCCATACCTCCACTCACGGCGCCTTCGGTGCGTTGGCCTTCGGCATCGGCACCAGCGAGGTGGAGCACGTACTGGCCACTCAGACGCTGCCGTTGAAGCCCTTCAAGACGATGGCCATCACCGTCGAAGGCACGCTGTCCCCCGGCGTCTCGCCCAAGGACATCATCTTGGCTGTCATCAATCGGATCGGCACCGGCGGCGGGCAGGGCTACGTCCTGGAATACCGCGGCAGTGCCATCGAGGCCCTGTCGATGGAGGGACGCTTGACGATCTGCAACATGTCGATTGAGGCTGGCGCTCGCGCGGGCATGGTGGCTCCGGACGAGACTACTTTCGAGTACGTCAAGGGACGCGTGCACGCCCCGACGGGCAGCGATTGGGACGACGCCGTGTCCGCGTGGCGGGAACTGCGCACCGACGACGACGCCGTGTTCGACGCCGAGATCATCCTCGATGCTGCGGCCCTGACGTCGTACGTCACCTGGGGCACCAACCCTGGTCAGTCCGTGCAGTTGGGCGACGTCGTGCCCGACCCCGCCGACCTCGGCGACGAGGACGCCAAGGACGCCGCCGAACGTGCACTGGCCTACATGGACCTTGAGCCGGGCACCGCCATGCGCGATATCGGTGTCGACGTGGTGTTCCTTGGTTCCTGCACCAACGGCCGCATCGAGGACCTGCGGATTGCCGCCGACGTGTTGCGCGGTCGCACGGTGGCTCCTACCGTGCAGATGCTCGTGGTGCCCGGCTCGCACGCCGTCCGACTGCAGGCCGAGGCCGAAGGATTGGACCGGGTGTTCATCGACGCTGGCGCCGAATGGCGCTTGGCCGGTTGCTCGATGTGTTTGGGGATGAACCCTGACCAGATGGCCCCTCACCAACGGTGCGCCTCGACGTCTAACCGTAATTTCGAGGGCCGCCAGGGCGCGAAGTCTCGCACCCACCTGGTCTCCCCTTCAGTCGCCGCCGCCACTGCTGTGCGCGGCACGCTGGGCTCACCCGCCGACCTCTCCCCCGTGGCCGATCTGCAGGAGGTCAACTGATGGACGCCTTCACCACCCACACCGGCATCGGCGTGCCGCTTCGCCGCAGCAACGTGGACACCGACCAGATCATCCCGGCGCAGTTCCTCAAGCGGGTCGCTCGCACGGGCTTCGAGGACGGGCTCTTCGCCCGGTGGCGCGAGGACGAGTCTTTCATCCTGAACCAGCCGGTGTATGCCGACTCGTCCGTGCTCGTCGCGGGCCCCGACTTCGGCACTGGCTCGTCGCGTGAGCACGCAGTGTGGGCGCTCATGCAGTACGGCTTCCGGGTGATCATCTCGTCGCGCTTCGGCGACATCTTTGCCGGAAACTCCGGCAAAGAAGGTCTGCTTTGTGCGCAGACCGCTCAGGACGACGTCGAGCTGATCTGGAAATACCTGGAGAACGAGCCCGGCGGCCAGGTCACCGTTGATTTGGAGAACCGGCGCATCGTGGCCGGTGACATCGTGGCTCGATTCGCCGTCGATGACTACGTCGCGTGGCGCTTGGCCAACGGCTTCGACGACATCTCGTTGACCCTTCGCCACGAAGAGGCGATCAGCGCGTTCGAAGCCAAGCGTCCGGCATACAAACCCGTTGTCTCTTCTGCTGTCTGACAATGTGCGTTACTCTCGATTCCGATGACACACCTGCTTCTCCTCAGCTGCCGCAGCGAGACCTCCTAGGTCCGGCACTCGCTGCGGAGTTTGCTGCGCCTCGGACGCCGAACACCCCCAGTGAGGAAGCCCCATCGTGACCGTCAAGACCAACCCCCAGCAGACCAGCGGCATGTCGTTCAACCGCTACTCCCCGTTTGCCCCCATCGATCTGCCTGATCGCACCTGGCCGGCCAAGACCATGACCCAAGCGCCCCGGTGGTGCGCCGTCGACCTGCGCGACGGAAACCAAGCTCTGATCGACCCGATGACTCCCGATCGCAAAAAGCGGATGTTCGAGCTGCTGGTCAAGATGGGCTACAAGGAAATTGAGGTCGGCTTCCCCTCGGCTAGCCAGACCGACTTCGACTTCGTCCGGATGTTGATCGAAGAAGATCTGATCCCCGACGACGTCGTCATCCAGGTCCTGACCCAGGCCCGTGAGCACCTGATCGAGCGGACGTACGAGTCCATCGAGGGTGCCAAGGCCGCCATCGTGCACCTGTACAACTCGACCTCCACCCTGCAGCGCAGGGTCGTCTTCAACACCGACATGGACGGCATCATCGACATCGCGGTCACCGGGGCGCGGTTTTGCAAGAAGTACGAAGAGCAGATGCGCGGCGACACCGAGGTGTTCTACGAGTACTCCCCCGAGTCATACACCGGCACCGAGCTGGAGTTCGCGGTGCGGGTCTGCAACAAAGTGATGGAGGTTTTGGAGCCCACCGCCGAGCGGCCGCTGATCATCAACCTCCCCGCGACGGTCGAGATGGCCACCCCAAACGTGTATGCCGACTCCATTGAGTGGATGAGCAATCACCTGAACCACCGCGAGCACGTGGTGCTGTCACTGCACCCACACAATGATCGCGGGTGTGCGGTGGCGGCTGCCGAGTTGGGCTACCTGGCGGGGGCTGACCGCATTGAGGGCTGCCTGTTTGGCAACGGTGAGCGCACCGGCAACGTCTGCTTGGTGACGCTGGGGATGAACCTCTTCTCCCAAGGCATCGACCCGCAGATCGACTTCTCGGACATCGATGAGATCCGGCGCACCGTTGAGCACTGCAACCAGATGCCTGTGCCTGAGCGTCACCCCTACGGCGGCGACCTGGTGTTTACCGCCTTCTCCGGGTCGCACCAGGATGCGATCAAGAAGGGCCTCGACGCTCTGCAGGTTGAGGCCGACGCGGCGTCCACCCCCATCGACGATTTCGCGTGGGCGGTGCCGTATTTGCCGATAGACCCCAAGGACTTGGGCCGCTCCTACGAAGCCGTCATCCGGGTCAATAGCCAGTCGGGCAAGGGCGGCGTGGCCTACATCATGCGCACGGAGCACCACCTGGACCTGCCGCGCCGGCTTCAGATCGAGTTCAGCCGGGTCGTGCAGCGGTATACCGAGAACTCGGGCGGAGAGATGTCGGCGGCCGCGATCTGGGCGGCTTTCGAGAACGAATACATCGTCCCGACGGCCCCGGTGCTGCTGCGCAAGGTCGACACCCGCACCGCCGAGAGCGGCAAAGACGTGATTTCGGCGACCGTTGTTGCCGAGGGCGCGGAGCAGGTCATCGAGGGCATCGGCAACGGACCCATCAACGCCTTCGTGGCCGCCTTGGCGAAGATCGGCCACGACGTGCGGGTGCTTGACTACGCCGAGCACGCCCTGTCCTCCGGTGACGACGCGGTTGCTGCGGCATACGTAGAGTGCGCGATCGATGGTGAGGTCCGCTGGGGCGTCGGCATCGATGCCAACATCGTCACGGCTTCACTGCGCGGCATCACCAGCGCCCTGAACCGCGGCCGCTAAGCCCCTCAGCGGGCCCGGGCACAGGCCGCTGGACCAAGACCGAATCCCCTAGGTGGCGCCGTGCGTTGCGCGCGAAACCAAAAGACCATAATCTACGTCACTGAGGGGAGTACTTCTCTAACGTCGTATCGGTCAATACGAGATTCCCAGCAATCTCCCGGTGCGCGCCTACAGAGTTTCTGTAGGTGAAGGAGACCTCATTCCGAGTTCTCCTATGAGGAGTTTGCCTCTGTGTCCTTTTTGACTTCCCTTCCGCAACTACCCGCGGCTGATCACCTCGAAAGCACCGGCACTGTTGCGACTCCCTCATTGTGGGCCCTCACCTTGGGCGCCGTTGTCGCGCTGCTCGTCTTGGACTTCGTCATCACCCGCAAGCCGCACGAAGTGAGCATGCGCGAGGCCATCGCTTGGTCGCTGTTCTACGTAGCTTTGCCCTTGGCCTTCGGGGTGTGGGTGTGGCAGGCGCACGGCGGTGACCGAGGCCTGGAGTACTACACCGGCTATCTGGTCGAGAAATCACTGTCGATCGACAACCTGTTCATTTTCATCTTGATCCTCACCTCGTTTGCGGTGCCACGACGCCTGCAGCAGCGTGTGTTGCTCTTCGGGATCGCCGCCGCGCTCGTCCTGCGTGGCATTTTCATCGCCCTCGGGGCAGCCCTGCTGTCGAACTTCACCTGGATGTTCTTGGTCTTCGGCGCCATCTTGCTCGTGACCGCTGTCGGAGTGCTGCGTGACACGCTTAGTGGTGGCCATGAGGTCGACGTCAATAAACTCAAGGCGGTGCGACTGATCCGCCGCTTCTGGCCAGTCACCGACGGCTATCGCGAGACAGCCATGACCGTGGTCGAGGGGGGCAAGCGGATGGTGACTCCGCTGCTGTTAGTCGTCGTCGCAATTTTCGCCTGCGACATCGTATTCGCCGTCGACTCGGTGCCTGCGGTGTACGGCATCACCGGCGACCCCTACCTCGTGTTCGTGACCAACGCCTTTGCTCTTTTGGGGCTGCGTGCGCTCTATTTCGTGCTCGAGGGAGCGCTGGGGCACCTGGCCCACCTGGGCTACGGCCTAGCAATCATTTTGGCCTTCATCGGCGTGAAGTTGGGTCTGCACTGGGCCCACGAAGTGTGGCCGCAGGTGCCGACCGTGCCGACGTTGATGTCGCTCTTGGTGATCGTGGCCACCTTGACCATCGTCGTCGTCACCAGTCTGACCTTTGGCCGCGCAAAGGACTCGGAGTCGAGTCGCAGCGACGACGAAGACGTCCACCACGACGCATCCGTCGACGCCGTCAGACCCCAGGACTAAGGTCACGGTCAGCTGCGCTGCAGCAGCCTAGCGACGGTTGCAGGCATGCGGTGAGCCACCCGGAGCGCTCTGATCGGCCCACCCGGGTTGGCTTCGTGAGCAGCGATCCCGTGGACCAGAGCGGCCAACGAGCCAGCGTCTCGCGGCGAGAGCCCCGCCGCAAGCAGGGTTCCACACAGACCGGCCAGCACGTCTCCCGCCCCCGCCGTGGCTAACCACGGTGGGGCGGTGGAGGCAACCCGGATGGGGGTATGTGGTGTCGGGTCCGCAATCACGGTCGTGGCTCCTTTGAGCAGCACGGTCGCGCTCGTTTCGTGAGCGGCCACCTGAGCCCAAGCCACGGGATCGGCCTCAATCTGCTCGCGGGTGACCTCTTGGTGCCCCGGCCAGGCCGTGAGCAGCCGGGCTAGCTCGCCGGCGTGCGGCGTCAGCAACGTCGGAGCTGCTCGGGGGTAGTCGAACAGAGCCAACGCGCCAGCATCGATGACACACGGATCGTCGGACTCGATAGCGGCGCTGATCCGGTCAATCTGCTCGCGCGTATCCTCGTTTGCCCCGTCGGGGTCCACGCCTGGCCCCAGCACCCACGCCTGCACCCGGCCAGCGGCAGGGACGGCCTCGGGCGAAGCCTGCACGACCAAGCGGGTGGCCGCTTCCGGTCCGAGATAACGGACCATCCCCGCGCCCGACTCGACCGCAGCCGTGGCAGCCAAGATCGCCGCCCCCGGGAAGGTGTCGCTCCCTGCGACGATCCCCACCACCCCTCGGGAGTATTTGTGATCGCGGCCGGTCGGAACGGGCCACAGACCAGCCGCGTCGTCGTACTCCAAGAGCTCGACCGCCGGGTCCATGCCCAATTCAAGGCCAATATCGATAATCGTTAACACGCCGACTGCTGGCTCGGTGTTGGGCAGCACATGCACCGGCTTCGGGGCACCGAAGGTGACCGTCTCGTCCGCAAACACTGCCCCACCTCCGATGCGATGACCGCTCGGGTCTACGCCGCTTGGCACGTCCACCGCGATGACGTAACTGTCGTCGGCGATCAGTTCCACCAACGCGGCCATTCCCCCGGACAACCCTGCTCGGCCCCCGATACCGACCAGCGCATCGACCACTATGTGCGCCTGCGCCATGACGTCCCCCACGTCGCTCGGTATCGCCGGGTTCGACCGCTCCACACCCAACAACGGAAGGTGTGCAGCCTCCACGGCTTTGCGCCCGTCGGGATGCAACTCTTCGCCAACGTGCACCACATGAACTCGGTAGTCAGCGGCCAGATCAGCGGCAGCAAACAAGCCGTCGCCCCCGTTGTTGCCAGGCCCGACCAGCACCACCACAGAGGTGGCTTCGAACTGTGTAGCCCGCGCGCGCACGACATCCGCCAGCCCCCGGGCCGCTCGGAGCATCAACTCACCCTCGTGCAGGTCAGCCATCAATGTGGCCTCAGCCGCACGGATGTCCGCGACGGCATACGCGCGGATCATGCTGGTTCCCGTGACGGTGCACTATCGGCATACGCAGCAACGGCACACACACCATCGGAATAGTCACCTTTGACCACCACGTTGCGGACCATGACGGACCTACCCTTCGGCGATAACGACAGCCGAGGCGATCCCGGCGTCATGCGACAACGAAACGTGCAGGGATGTGATGCCCAACGCCTGGGCGCGGGCTTCGACGGTGCCACTAATCTTCAGCTCCGGTCGCCCGTTGTCGTGACGCACCACGGTGACGTGAGCCCACTTCAGCCCCACCGGCGCACCTAGGGCCTTGGCCAAAGCCTCTTTGGCAGCAAACCGGGCAGCCAGCGACGCCAGCCGTAACTCCCGCTCGGATTCGGTGAAGAGCCGCTCCATCAGACGCGGGGTGCGCTCGAGTCGCTGCCCGAATCGGGCAATGTCGACCACGTCGATCCCCACTCCAATGATCACAGGCGCGACCGGCTCACTCGACCGTGACCGACTTCGCCAGGTTGCGCGGCTGGTCGACATCTAGTCCCTTGGCGGTCGAAAGGTACAACGCGAAGACCTGCAACGGGACGACGGTCAACAGCGGAGCAAGCAACGCCGGGGACTTGGGCACGCGAATAACCTCATCGGCGAACGGGACGACATCCTCGTCGCCCTCTTCGGCGATGACCAGCGTGCGGGCCCCGCGAGCGCGGATTTCCTGGATGTTAGACACCACCTTGCCGTGCAACCCGTGCTCGGCGGTCGGAGACGGCACCACGATGAAGACCGGCTGGCCAGGCTCGATCAGGGCGATCGGGCCGTGCTTGAGCTCACCGGCAGCAAAGCCCTCCGCGTGGATGTAGGCCAACTCCTTGAGCTTCAGGGCACCTTCCATCGCGACCGGGAAGCCCACGTGGCGACCCAAGAACAGCACGGCGCGACTGTCGGCCATGAAGTGCGCGATCTCGTGCACTCGGTCCATACTGTCGAGCACAGTCTGGATCTTGTCCGGGATCTCGTGCAGATCGCGCATGACGTCGGCTGCGGCACGGCCGTAGGACTCGCCACGCAACTGAGTGAGGTAAAGGCCCAACACGTAACTGGCCGTGATCTGCGCCAAAAACGCCTTGGTGGAAGCAACCGCGATCTCCGGGCCTGCGTGCGTGTAGAGCACAGCGTCGGACTCACGCGGGATCGTCGAGCCGTGGGTGTTGCAGATCGAGACGGTCTTGGCGCCGAGTTTGATTGCGTGACGCACGGCCATCAGGGTGTCCATGGTTTCGCCCGACTGCGAGATCGAGACGACCAGGGTCCGCTCATCGATCACCGGGTCGCGGTATCTAAATTCATGTGCGAGTTCAACTTCCACGGGAATCCGGGTCCACCGCTCGATGGCGTATTTGGCGACCATCCCGGCATACGCCGCGGTGCCACAGGCCACCATGACGATCTTGTTGACCTGCGCTAACTCCTCCTCGGAGATGCTGACTTCGTCGAGCACCAACTTGCCGTTCTCGTCTGTGCGCCCGAATAGGGTGTCCCGGACAGCCTTGGGCTGGTCGTGGATTTCCTTCTCCATGAACGTGTCGTAGCCACCCTTTTCTGCGGCAGCGGCATCCCAGGTGACGTCGTAGGCCTTGCCGTCGCTCGGCGTCCCATCGAAATCTATGACCGCGTATGAATCCGCGGTGATGGTGACGATCTGGTCTTGGCCGAGCTCAAGAGCCTTACGGGTGTGGCCGATGAACGCTGCGACATCAGAGCCGAGGAAGTTCTCCCCCTCGCCCAATCCGACGACGAGCGGCGAGTTACGCCGAGCGGCCACGATCGTGTCGGGCGAATCCGCATGGACCACCAGCAGGGTGAAGGCGCCGTTGAGTTCGTTGACCACCGAGCGCATGGCCTCGGTCAGGTCACCCTGCACGTCATAGGCGCGAGCTAGCAGGTGGGCTACGACCTCGGTGTCCGTCTCGGAGGTGAACTCGACGCCATCTGCAGCCAAGGTGGTGCGCAAGCCGTGAAAATTCTCGATGATGCCGTTGTGGACTAAGGCAAGTTTGCCGTCGGCACCACCGCGTTGGGGGTGGGCATTCGCGTCAGTCGGCCCCCCGTGCGTTGCCCAGCGGGTGTGCCCGATCGCGGTGGCCACCTCGGGCATGTCCTGGTCAGCCAGGGCCGACCTCAGGTTGGCCAATTTGCCCGCTCGCTTGCGGACGAGGACTTGGCCGTCGGCGACAAGCGCCACCCCAGCGGAGTCGTAACCGCGGTATTCCATCCGCCCCAGCCCCTCCATCACCACACTGAGGGCCTTCTTACTTGCCATGGATCCGACATAGCCAACAATTCCACACATCCCGTCACCCTAATCTGTCCACGGGGTGATCACGGGCACCACGACGATCATGCGCTGCGGCACCACCACATTCATGCCCTGCGGCACAATGTCCGCATGTCGACGCCCCAGGCCCTGCCCTCGCCGTATGTCGAATTGGACCGAGCCGCATGGGCACGGCTGCGTGAGCAATACCCGATGGAACTCACCGCCGCAGACGTCGCCCGACTCGAGGGTTTGGAGGACCGTCTCGACCTCAAAGAGATCGAACAGGTCTACCTGCCGCTCTCTCGACTGCTGGCGTTCTACGACCAGGCCACCACCGACTTGCACCACGTCACGACCGACTTTCTGGGTGAGAGCAAAGCCCGCACACCATTCGTGATCGGGGTGGCCGGTTCGGTAGCGGTTGGCAAGTCCACCACCGCTCGGATCCTCAAAGAGTTGATCTCGCGATGGGACTCTAACCCCTCCGTCGAGCTGGTCACCACGGACGGGTTCTTGTTTCCCAACTCGGTGCTGACCCAGCGGAACCTGATGACCCGCAAAGGCTTTCCCGAGGCCTACGACCAGCGAGCGCTGCTACGGTTCGTCGCCGAGGTCAAAGCTGGCAAGGCCGAGGTGCCAGCACCGGTCTATTCGCACTTGACCTACGACATCGTTCCCGATCAGCAGATCGTGGTGCGCCGCCCTGACGTGCTCATCGTTGAGGGCCTCAACGTGCTGCAGCGTCCGCGTCCGACGGTTGCCGGACGTAGCGGCATGGCCGTCAGCGACTTCTTTGACTTCTCGGTGTATGTCGACGCACATGTGGACGACATCAAGGAATGGTTTACGCGGCGCTTCCTTCGCCTGCGGCAGACCGCGTTCGCGCAGCCCGAGTCCCACTTCCACCGCTACGCCAGCCTGTCCGACGACGCTGCCCGCGACTTGGCCGACAACATCTGGGAAGCCATCAACGCGCCGAACTTACGGCAGAACATTTTGCCCACCCGAAGCCTGGCCACCCTGGTGCTCTCTAAGGGTGAGGACCATTCGGTCCGTCGGGTCCGCTTGCGCCGTCTCTAACCTGCGGTAGAACTGCAGGTATGAGGTCTACATCCAGCGACTCCCGGCATACCGAAGAAGCGACCCGCACCGAACGGGACTCGATGGGCGAAATCGCGGTGCCCCGTGACGCGCTCTACGGCGCGCAGACGGCCCGTGCAGTGGCGAACTTCCCGATTTCGGGACAGCGCGTGCCGGTCGACATCATTCACACCCTGGCCCGGATCAAGCGCGCTGCCGCGCAGGTCAACGCCGACCTCGACGTCATCGAACCTGACGTTGCCGAAGCGATTGTCGCCGCCGCCACCGAGATCACTGACAGCCAGCACGACCAGCACTTTCCGGTCGACGTCTATCAGACGGGATCGGGTACCTCAACGAATATGAACGTCAACGAAGTGCTCGCGCGGCTCGCCACCACCAACTCGGGCGTGACCGTGCACCCCAACGACCACGTCAACGCGGGCCAATCGAGCAACGATACCTTCCCCACCGCGCTGCGGATCGTGGCCGCGCAGTTGGCGCGCCAAACCCTCGACGCGGCCCTTGAGCGGCTTCACGACGCCTTGAGCGCCAAAGCCGTCGAATATGTCGACGTCGTCAAAGCCGGGCGGACCCACCTGATGGATGCGGTACCGGTCACCCTCGGACAGGAGTTTGCGGGCTATGCGCGGCAAATCGAGCTAGCCCGCGAGCGCCTCACGGCCGCTGCCGAGCAGGTCTGCGAGTTGCCGCTCGGTGGCACTGCCGCCGGAACGGGGCTCAATGCCCACCCGGAATTCGCGCAGAAGGTCATTGCGATCCTGGCGGACGACACGGGTCTGCCCCTGCGCGAGGCGACCGACCACTTCGAGGCTCAGTCCGCTCAAGATGCCCTCGTTCATATTTCTGGAAGCGCAAAGGTCTTGGCGGTCTCGTTGACCAAGATCTGCAACGATCTGCGGTGGATGGGCTCTGGGCCGCGCACCGGGCTCGGTGAGCTCCGACTGCCCGATCTGCAACCCGGCTCCAGCATCATGCCGGGGAAGGTCAATCCCGTGATCTGCGAGGCCACGTTAATGGCGTGCGCGCGCGTAATGGGCAACGACACGACGATGACCGTGGCCGGCGCGTCCGGTGTCTTCGAACTCAACGTGATGTTGCCGGTGATGGGCACCTGCGTCGTCGAATCGCTCACGCTGCTGGCCAGCAGCTCACGGGCTCTGGCCGACTCGGTGATCGACGGGCTCGTGGCCAACGTGGAGCACTGCAACGACATGGCGCTGAGTTCGTCCTCGATCGTCACGCCCCTCAACGCCTTCATTGGCTATGACGCCGCGGCAGCCGTCGCCAAGCAGTCGCTAGCCGATCGCACCACAATCCGCGAGGTGGTGATTGCTCGGGGCCATATTGACTCCGGCGAACTCACCGAAGAGCAGTTGGATCAAGCCCTCGACGTCCTAGCGATGACTCGGCCTCACACCTCTGCATAGCGAGCACGGGCGAAGCAGTACGCCCCGTAGGCGATGAATCCCAGCGAGACGATGACCAAGATTGTTGCTCCGAACGGGCTGCCCGAGACCGTTTGGATGGCACCATCTAGGCCGGTGGCTTCCTGCGGATCTGCCGTCCAAGCCGCCCAGCCGAAGAGCGCGGCGACCATGATCAACGCAACCCCCTTCGCGGCATACCCCACCACCCCAGCCGCGGTGACGCTGTCGCCAAGTTGTCCGTCGGCGTTGCCTTCCAGGTCTCTCAAAAACCGCCTCATCAGTCCCTTCCAGATGTGAAAACCGCCCACCACACCCACTGCCACTCCAAGCAGCCCAACCAAGACCCGTCCCAACGGAACCGACATGAGCTCGGCGGTGAAGTCGGCCGCGCTTTCGCCGCTATCCGTGTTACCACCGCTCGCGAATCGCCACGTGGTCCAGGCCAGCGCGGCATACACCCCAGCTTTTCCGAAGTCCTTGAGACGATCGGCAATCGACGCTGCGTCGCCCCCCGGTCGATACCCGGTCATGGCGTCAAACAGCTGCCAGATCGCCAGGCCCGCGTAGCCCACGAAGACGACCCACAACAACACCCCACCCAGGGGTGCTTCAGCGACCGCTTGCAAAGCCCCCGACGGTTCAGCCTCGCCACCGCCGCCCAGAGCCACGCGGGCGACGATCGCTGCGATCAATAGATGCAGGACGCCGTTGACCGCATACCCCGCTCGGGCCAAGACCTTCAGCGCGGGGTGATCGCTGATTGCGGAGACAACCCCTTTGGGGTTTTGTGGCATGTGCCTAGTCTCCACGACGACGAACGGCCCGGCATGTGGGCCGGGCCGTTCGGGGGATGCGTGAGTCAGAAGGTCACCATCGCAACTCAGTACCAGTTGTTGGCTTTGCTGTGCGCCCACGCGCCGCAGGGGCTGCCGTAGCGACCGTCGATGTAGCCCAAGCCCCACTTGATTTGGGTGGCCGGGTTAGTCCGCCAGTCCGAGCCAGCCGAGGCCATCTTGGAGCCGGGCAGCGACTGGGGGATGCCGTAAGCACCAGAGGAGGCATTGGAAGCCGATGGGTTCCAGCCGCTTTCCTTGGTCCACAGCGACTCTAGGCAACCGAACTGGTCGCCGCCCCAGCCGTAGTTGCTGAGCATCGAACGGGCGATGGACTTGGGGCTACCGGACGGCACTGGGGCAGCTGCGGGCTCTGCGGCCGGCTCGGGCTCTGCGGCCGGCTCGGGCTCTGCGGCCGGTTTGGGCGCCTCTTGAGCAGACGACTCGCCGCCACCGGAGGAGTCCGATGCACTGGACGACGTGTCGGACGAGGAAGAACCGCGATCCCGCTCTTGCGACCGTGAAGCGGAGCCTCCGCTGGTGGTTTCGCGCTCGGCGCGCGCAACAGCCTCTGCTTCGGCCTGCGCCTCGGCCTCAGCCTGCGCCTCAGCTTGAGCCTTTGCCTCAGCCTCAGCCTTTGCCTCAGCCTCAGCCTCAGCCTCAGCTTGCGCCTCGGCCACCTTCTTGGCTTCAAGCTTGGTGCCTTCTTCGGCGATGACCTTGGCCCCGGCTTCGCCCGCCGTGTGCGACGACTGCACCGAGGAGACACCTACCATCAGGTCATCGACTTGTTGGGACGTCTGTGCGACCTCGGCCATGGGTGCTTCGCCCTGCACGGCGCGGACTGCCGAGTCGGCAATCACCGGCACCGAGCCGTCGAGGTTTGCCTGCAACTGCTCTGCCGCGGACCCCTGCGGTTCGTAGGCCGCAAAGCCAGCAAGTGCCACTGAGCCAGCCGCGATCGCGGCGGTGACCAGCGTTGCCGGGTGCTTGGCAATTTTGGTACCGCGGAGGCGACCAGACTCTGCCCGATCAAAAGTGACGGTGTCGGCCTCACCTGAGGTGGTGTCCGATTCCATGAAACCGTTTTCATTGGACGAGCCGCTGACCATGCATGACCTCCGGGTTGAATCAGTGTGGACAGATGGGGCTCACGGACCGTGTCAACGCGAGCGTTACCATTCTGTGACTAAGTGCCCCCACCGTGTCATTCTCACCGCGCCCCTGGCAAGCGCACAGGGGGGATCGTGGTGAAGGTCACAGGGCCGGTTCTAGCCAGCCTTGGGGCTATGAGCCGTACCGGCGTTCGCGCTCGGCATACGCCCGCAACGCACGCAAGAAATCCACCTTGCGAAAATCCGGCCAGAACGCCTCGCAGAAATAGAACTCGCTGTGCGCGCTTTGCCAGAGCAGGAAGCCCCCGAGTCGTTGCTCTCCGCTGGTGCGGATCACCAGATCGGGGTCTGGTTGGCCTTTGGTGTAGAGATGTTCGGCAATGTGCTCAATTTCCAGAGTGGCGGAGAGCTCTTCCAGCGAGGTCCCCAGACGGGCGTGCTCGTTCAGCAACGACCGCACGGCGTCGGCGATCTCTTGGCGACCGCCGTATCCGATCGCGACGTTGACCAGCATCCCCGAGAGGTCTTGTGTCGAGGCCGCCGAGGTGTCGAGCTCGGCTCTGGTCTCCTCCGGTAGCAGATGTCGCGCGCCGACGACGTGCAAACGCCACCGCCCGGTAGCTGCCAAATCGGACACGACGTCAGAGATGATCTGGAGCAGCGGTTCGAGCTCGGCCGGTGCCCTGTTTAGATTGTCCGTCGACAGGAGCCACAGCGTTACGACCTCGACGCCCGCCTCCTCGCACCACCCCAGCAAGGGCTTGATGTTCTCGGCGCCGGCCCTATGGCCGTCGGTCGTGGCGGCCCCCCGCATCTTGGCCCAACGCCGGTTGCCGTCCAACATCACGCCCACGTGACGAGGAACCCCAGCCGACGGCAGTTGCTTGGTCAGCGACGCGTTGTAGGCCCGGTAGATGAGATCGCGCAGGGAGGCCATGGAGGTCAACCTACTCGCCCAGGCTTGGGGGTCACCTCACCACACAGACGTGTCCCCACTACCCCGTGATCGGAGCCTGCGAGGCACGTGATGGTTACTTACGGTTGCTTAGGTTAGCGTGATAGCCATGACCCCCCGCTCTGATGACAGCACCAGCACCTCGGGGGTTTCGGGGGCAGCGCACGACCTCAAAGACGATGTATCGCAGGTCGCCAAAGACGTGGCCGCCACCATCAAGCCCAAACTCCGCGGATGGCTGCACTTGGGCATGGCACCGTTGGCCCTGGCGGCCTCCATCGTCTTAATCGTGTTGGCGCCCACCTCGCTGGGGCGTATCTCATCGTTGGTATTCGGGTTCTCGGCCGTCATGTTGTTTGCGACCTCGGCCACGTACCACCGCGGCCATTGGTCCCCGTCCACGAGCAGATTTCTCAAGCGACTGGACCACGCCAATATCTTCTTGATCATTGCGGGCAGTTATACGCCGCTGGCCCTCATGCTCTTACCACCCGATTCCGCCCGCACCCTTTTGGTGCTGGTCTGGTCCGGGGCTATTGCCGGCATTGCCTTCCGAGTTTTCTGGGTGGGAGCACCGAGGTGGCTATATACCCCGGTCTACGTCGCTCTGGGGTGGGTAGCCGTCTTCTATATCGTGCCGTTTCATCGAGCCGGCGGTGCCGCAGTGGTCGCGCTGATCGCCACCGGAGGCCTGCTCTACACCCTGGGTGCGGTCGTGTACGGGCTCAAGCGGCCTAATCCCTCACCGACCTGGTTTGGTTTCCACGAGATATTTCACGCGTTCACCATTGCAGCATTTACCGCCCACTACATCGCGGTCTCTCTAGCGGTGTATGGCGCTATTCCTGGGATCGCTTAGGGTCCTGCGGGTCACCCTCGGTGCTCAATGGAGCATCACCACTCGGGTCGCTGGGGTTAGCGCGGCCCGGTTGGTTCTGCCCGCTGGTGGGCACACCGTCCTTCGAGGGAGGGGCGTTCTTTGCGGCCGCCTGGACGCTGCGAATGCGCAGTTCTTCGCGCTGCCGCATCCCGCGCAACCGGCGGCTGAGGTCTCGCCCGAGGAACCAGACCACGAGCCCCATACCGAAAAGCACCAAGAAGCCACCCAGTCCTGCGGTGATTTCAACGTTGCTGACGTTCATGAAGCCTGGTCCACATCTTCACCGTCGGAGTGGCCCTCGCTGGCTCGCACATCGCCGTCGTCCCACGAGTCGTCTTCGGCGGCCTCGGTCAACGGCTGCTCCGGCTCGGGGACGGGGGCGGTGTATGCCGCGACGACAGTGCCATCGTCAGCACGCGTCGGTGCCGATAGGCACAGGGCCTCCAACTCAGCAAGCGCGGGCAACGCCGCAAAAAGGTCATCTTCGGGCAGATCGACATCAACGAGGGAGATGGCTAGCTCAAAGTCCTCAGTCGGGTGCACCCGACGCTGCAGGTCCATCGGGATGGCAAACCACATGCCGTCGGGATCGACCTGGGTGGCGTGCGCGAGGAGGGCGGCGTCTCGAGCCTCGAAGTGGTCGGCGCACGGCACGTGCGTGTGGATGGCACGCTTGGGACGCTCCCCCATCCGCTCAATCCAGTCGGCGAACGGCGACTCCAAACCCTCGTCGAGCATCGCCTGGTGCAGGTTGATCAGACGCTCCGGCGAGAACATCGTGTAGTACACCTTCTGCGGCTGCCACGGCGGCCCGGCATGCGGGTATGCCGACGGGTCACCGGCCGCCTGGAAGGCAGCCATGCTCACGGTGTGGGTCATCACATGGTCAGGGTGGGGGTAGCCCCCGTTTTCGTCGTAGGTGGTGATGACGTGCGGGCGGAACTCACGGATGACCCGCACCAGCGCCTCACAGGTCTCCTCGAGCGATTCGAGTGCGAAACACCCCGGCAGCAGCGGAGGCAGTGGGTCTCCCTCAGGCAGGCCGGAGTCCACGAAACCCAACCACGTGTGCTCGACGCCAAGGGCCGCCGCAGCAGCCGCCATTTCGTTGCGTCGAACTTGCGCAACATCGCGGATGATCTCCGCATCGTTCGCCAGTTGGGGGTTCAGGATGTCGCCGCGCTCGCCGCCAGTGCAGGACACCACGCGGACCCGCACTCCCTGTTCGACATACATCGCCGACGTTGCCGCCCCCTTGGACGACTCGTCGTCCGGGTGGGCATGGATAGCCATCAGCCTCAGGCCCTGATCCACCTGTGCTCCTCACATTGCCGTGCTGGATAATGGACGCCATCCTCTCACCTGAGATTGCCGCACCACCCATCGGAGCATCCGCACCATGAACGCACAAAGATAACCTCGCTGTGACTAACGGACTGAGCACGCAGCCAGGCACGCGCCGCTGGTGGGTGGTTGGTGTCGTCGCGGTCGCCCTGATGACTGCCGTCGCGATCTGGTTCGGTACAGCAGCAAGCTCTGGCAAGGTCAACTGGGTCAACTCGGGCTTCGAGGTCGTCTCCGATTCGCAGGTCCAGGTCAGATTCGACGTCCACCGCGACCCCTCACGCGCTGTGAGCTGCGTAATCGAGGCTCAAGACGAGAGCCACTTCGTAGTCGGTCGCACGACCACCGTGGTGGAGCCCAGTGATGCGTCACCCTCGCGTCAGATCGCTGGCGTGCAGACGGCGGGCCCGGCGGTGACGGGGTATGTCGAGCGGTGCGAATACGTCGCTACCCCTTCGTAATTAAGGGTCGGCAACCGAAAGCGATCACACGGCTTGAGTTTCTTCGTTCGCCCTAGTCGACGTCACTTGATAAACTAGTGATTCTCGTCCGGGCACCCTGTCATGACCATACGAAGGTCATCCGCCCGGACTTTGTGTATTTCTAGACCAAGGAGTGAGCATCGTGACCGAGACCACCACGTCAAGTTTTTTGACCCAAGAGGCATTTGACCGCCTGCAGGCTGAGTTGAAGAACCTGTCTGGTCCTGGGCGCAGCGACATCGCCAAGCGCATTGAGGCTGCCCGTGAAGAGGGCGACCTGAAAGAGAACGGTGGCTATCACGCGGCCAAAGAGGAGCAGGGCAAGATGGAAGCCCGGATTCGCCAGTTGCAGCATTTGCTGGACAACTCAAGCGTCGGGGAAACGCCGACCGGCGAGGGGGCAATTCGTCCCGGCACCGTGGTGACCGTAGAAATGTTCGGTGACACCGTGAAGTTCTTGATCGGAAGCCGCGAGATTCCCCACGGTGGTGACAGCATCGACGTCTATAGCGAGCGCTCCCCGCTGGGCGCGGCCATCCTCGGACGCGTTGCTGGCGAGAACGTCTCCTACGAAGCACCGAACGGCAAGTCGATCGACGTCAAGATCGTGAGCGCAGAGGCCTACCGCCCCTGAGCGAGGCTTAACGCTCCTGACCCACGCCAAGCACCGTGGCCGCTAAAGCCGCTGCGGTGCTTGGTCGGTCGTGGGCCAGCAACCCGACCGAGCACAACAGGTAGGGCACGTCGATGGTGAGGTCCGCGTGCTGCGGAGGGTTCCAGCCGCCTGCGTAATCGTGCGTCACGCTGCGCAGCACGTCCGCGACCTCGTGCTGGTCGGCATATCTAAAGACGCCGCCAGAGCCGATGAGTGTCCTGACGTCTTGCAAACCTCGGGGCGAGCCGCCCGAGTGCGACGGTCGGGCGTGACGGCGCGCGGCGACGACGGCTGCCATCGTGGCCAGGGTGCGGTCGAAAGCACGTTCATCGGCCGTGTGGGCGACTCGGGCCGGGTCGGAATCCACGTGTTCCACCCAGGCCGCCAACGACGTGCCACCTGACCCGGGCAGCGCTTCCCGCTCGGCGGCAGCAAGCACAGAAGCGGCGCTGTGCCGCATACCCAAATCTCCCTCCACGGTGCGTGCCGTCCACAGCGTTCCCACCACACTCTTGGCTAGGGTCGCGTCTTCGCCCTGCGGCTGCACCGCCGAGTACACGTCCGTAGTCGCGCCACCGACATCGATAACCATGACGTCGTGATCGCTGACTTGGCGCAAGACCTGGACCCCGTCGAGCATCGCATCGGGCGTGGCGGCGCGCACGGACGCCGCAAATTCTGGCCCCGCCGATAGCCTCTTGCCGCCAATGACGTGCGCCAAGAAGGCACGGCGGATAGCGGCCCGGGCGCTCGCCGGCTCGAGGGCACCAATCTGCGGCAGGACGTTGTCCGCCCGCTCGAGCGTGATTCCAGCCTCCACGAACACGGCAGCCGCTTGCTCCTGCGCGTGAACGTTGCACGCTAGGACCACCGGGGTGGCCCACCCGGCCTTCGCCAGTGCGACCGCGTTCAGCATCGCTACCTCGCCATTGCCACCGTTGGTGCCGCCGACCAGCAGAATGAGGTCGGGTGCTGCTGCTCGAAGATCGAGCAGGTCGTCGTCTCCCAGCCTGCCGGCGCTGACGTGCACGACGGTTGCGCCCGCACTCAGGGCGACCAGTCGACCAGCGATCGCGCTGACCTCTGCCTCGAAACCGACAACCGCCAGCCGTAGCCCCCCGCCGGCGCTGGAGCAGATCCTCACCCGGTCGCGATCGCCAAGGTCGGGGACGTCGAGCGTCCGGGCCGCGAGAAGGTCGCGCACTGACACGACCCCGTCCCACACATCGGTCGCCGAGGTCGTGGGGACACTAGCGGAGTCCACCAAGGCGGCGGATCCGTCGCTGACGAGGACCGCCTTAGTGAAGGTCGATCCGACGTCAAGGCACAACAGGTTCAGCTGAAGATCCTCCAGAACGTAAGGCCGAGCAGCGCAAGCACCCCTACGAACATCATGATCAGACCGGCAAGCACTCGTCCCGTGGCGGCTTTGACCTGCCCGCGCGCTTGCTCGATCCCAAAGCCCTGTTCGCTCCCGATATCGGTGGTGCCCGGCTCGGCTCCGAACCCACCTCGCTGGCGGGCGTCCTGGACAATGGCGCGCCGCTGGGCGCGAGCGCCGAAGAAGACCACGAAGCCCACGGCCACCAGAAGCGCCGGGGGGCCGAACCACACCAAGAATAGGCTCAGAGACCAGGGCTCTGGCTCGACGTTCGCAGCGAACATCGCCAGGGCCGGTTGCGACAAGAGTGCGTGCATAGGAGCACGCTAACCCGCCTCACCTGCCAAGTCAGAGGAATGCTGCGCGCGGGGGTCGTGTTCTTGCTTCTATGGGCTTCTTCTCTACTACTCCTCCGTCCGGCCGCGATTCCGCACTGCCTGGTATTCCCCAGCATCATGAGGTTCTTCCGGGGCCACTCCAGGGGCCTTGGGCCCCGGGCTCTGAGGTCTTGTTCCTCGCAATGGGCTGCTTCTGGGGCGCAGAGCGGATGTACTGGTCCGCCCCCGGGGTACTGAGCACCGCCGTGGGATACATGGGCGGCACCACACTCAACCCGACCTACCGTGAAGTGTGCACGGGCCGATCAGGGCACGCTGAGGCAGCCCAGATTGTCTACGACCCCTCAGTCGTCTCCCCGGAGCACTTACTCAAGATCTTCTGGGAGAACCACGACCCCACCACCGCAAACCGCCAAGGCAACGATCTCGGTACGCAGTATCGCTCGGCCATCTTTTGGACTACCGGTGCGCAGGAGCGGGCGGCGCACACGACCCGTGAGGCTTTTCAAGAGGTGCTCACGGAACATGGCTATGGCGCGATCACCACGCAGATTGAGCCCGCAGACTCTGTCGGCGAGTTTTACTACGCGGAGGCGGAGCACCAGCAATACCTGCACAAACATCCAGGTGGCTACTGCAACCACGGCCCGAATGGACTCACCTGCCCCGTCGGCATCATCCGCCAGGACGAGCTGCCTTCTCAGGCTTCGATCCTCGACCCTGATCTATGAGACTCGCTCGGCTTCCTAGAAGTTGAATTCCATGACGTCAGCGGCTGCTGGGGCTTCGATGTTCACGTCGGAGCCCCAGTTGTCGAAGTCCACCGTCGCCGAGCCACCGTCGATGCCAAGGACCATCTTGGCGAGGTGATCGTCTTGACCGACCCAGATGCTCGTGGTGACGACTTCGGACAGGTCCATGTCGGGCGGAGCGGTCTCACCCACTGCGTCCAGGGCGGCCTGCGGGTCGAGTGTGATGTCGTAGCGGTCCGTCACCGCGCCGTTCACGTCTTCGGCACCGACGAAGGTGATTGTCGGTGAGCCGGCACCAAGTTGGTCCATCAAGGTGTCCAGGTCCAACGAGTCGGTGACATCCGCCATACCGAATTCGCCGAGCTGGTCAGCGGGTACCTTGAAGAATTTGCCTTCGGGGGTCAACTCAGGAATGTTGATGTACGCGGTGCCACCCACGAGGCGCACGTCCAAGGCGCCCATCGGGGGCACGTTCAAGCTGAGTTGAGCAGCCGGGTCCGCGCCGTCAAGGTCCACCGAGCCGTTCGCAGTTAGATCATCGGTGCCATCGACAAAGTTGAGAGTGAAGTCAAAGGCGCTGAGCGCCTCTTCGCCTGGAGCGCTCAAGCGCTGCACCAACTCATCTGCTGAGACCTCACCGCCGGGATCAACCGGGGCCATGGTTGACTCGGGAGAAGTTTCCGATTCGGTTGCCGAGTCCGTGACTGCGGCGCTTTCGGTGACCTCAGGGTCGCCGCCACAGGCGCTCACGCCGCCCACGAACACCACCGTGGCCAATGCTGCCCCTGAGCGACGACGAATGGTTCGTGCCATGATGTGCTCCTGTCCTTGTGGTAGAACCCCAGACTGAGTCATGACCCTGGGAATTTGTTGATACGGGAACGTGCTGTGGTGTCATAGTTCGGTTCTGCCTAGACGTCTGCACACCTATCGAGGTTCCTTTGAGCGGCAACATTACCTTTAAGCACGACAACACTGCTGTGCTGTCGATCACGTCGGTCGAGGCGCCGGTGGTGATGACCTCGCAGGAGTTCGACCGAATCATCGGCGACTCCTACACCCGCAACGGATTGCGACCCGGCATGTTGGGTCAGCTCGCGGGCATCAAGGAACGCCGCTGGTGGCCCGAGGGCACGAGTTTCGTTGACGGTGCCGTGGAGGCGGGGGCCAAAGCGATCGCCGAGTCGGGGGTGGACCCTGCGCGCATTGGGATGATGATCAATACCTCCGTGAGCCGCGAACATTTGGAACCTTCGGTCGCTGTGGGCATCCACCACCAACTCGGTATGCCGTCTAGCTGCCTCAACTTCGACCTCGCCAACGCGTGCCTGGGCTTCGTGAACGGTATGCAACTGGCCGCGACCATGATCGACGCAGGGCAGATTGACTATGCCCTCATCGTCGATGGCGAAGGATCGCGCACCCCACAGGAGAAAACGCTGGCTCGCTTGGCAGCGCCCACAGCCACCGCCGAGGACATACAGCGTGAATTTGCGACGTTGACCTTGGGTTCGGGAGCCGCAGCCATGGTCTTGGGCCGCGCCAGCGAGCACCCCGGCGCCCACCGCATCGTCGGCGGTGCCTCCCGGGCAGCCACCCAGCACCACGATCTGTGCGTAGGCGACTTCGACTCAATGCGCACCAACACCAGCGGCCTGCTCGTCGCGGGCATCGCTTTGGCCAGCGACCTGTGGTCAGATGCCAAAGAGGACTTCGACTGGACCGACATGGACCGCTACATCATGCACCAGGTCTCCCAGGTGCATACGTCCAAAACCGCTGAGGCTCTTGGCCTTCCGAAGGACCGCATCCCGATCACCTTCCCGACTCTGGGCAACGTCGGTCCGGCCGCGGTTGCGATCACCTTGGCCAAAGAGGTTGAGAACCTGGAGGCCGGCGACCGGGTGTTGATGATGGGCATCGGCTCAGGTCTGAACATGACCTGCCTTGAGCTCGCCTGGTGATCCCTGCCGGACTGCCGGGTGTAGACCCAGCGTGGTCACGACAGATCGACGCACCAGACGCTGAAGGGGTCCGCCGCTCCTGGCATGTGCTCGACAACGGTCCTCTGCTAGCCGAGCGCGGTGAAGACGTCGTTGGAACCGTGTTGTGCGTGCACGGAAACCCCACCTGGTCCTACCTCTGGCGGCGTGTTCTGGAGCAGGCCCCCGCCGGTTGGCGAGTGGTTGCAGTTGACCACCTGGGCATGGGCTACTCGGAGCGGATGAGCGCACCGCGCTCGTTGGCTCAGCGCGTCGACGACCTCGGTGCGCTCACAAAGGCGATGGGCCTCCGCGGCCCCATCATCCCGCTGGCTCACGACTGGGGCGGCCCTATCGCGACCGGGTGGCTGCTTGATCACCTGGATGACGTTGTGGGTTTGATCTTGACGAATACCGCGGTGCATCAGCACGACGACCAACCCAAGCCTCTGGCGATCACCACGACCCGCGCCCGCCCTCTGCTCGATCTACTCACGGCGCGCACGCCAGCGTTCGTCGCTGCGACCACCGCACTGAGCCGTCCGCCGCTTCCCAAGGACGTGCGCAGAGCCTTCGCTGCGCCGTACAGGAACGCCGACCGCAGGGACGCCGTTCGCGACTTCGTGGCGGATGTGCCGTTTGAGCACGACCACCCCACCTACCCACGGTTGCAGGCCATCGCTGATGCTCTGGCAGAGGTGATAGTGCCCGCATTGTTCGTGTGGGGCACCAACGACCCTGTGTTCTCCCGCCGCTACCTCGACGATCTGCAGGCGCGCGTCCCCCACGCTGACGTCCAGGTCTATCCTCGTGCGTCCCACCTGGTCCTGGAAGACAACCCCGAGGGTGTCGCCGTGATCTGGTCGTGGATCAGCGAGCATTTCTCGGCCCCAACCGCAGATAGTGAACCTGGTGATCAGCCAAGCGAGCCGACGCCTGCGTTGGCGCAACTCGGGGTCGTCGCCACCGAGCCCACGACCCCGGCCATCGTTGAGCTTGGGGGTCAGGGGGCTGCGATTAATCGCGGCGACCTCGGCGAGCGGATCGAGACGATGGCGCGGGCGTTGCACGCCAAAGGGGTGCGCCGCGGCCAGCATGTGGCTGTGCTTGTCCCACCCGGCATTGACCTCAACACGGTGGTGTACGCCGTGTGGCACCTCGGAGGGGTCGTGGTTGTCGCCGATGCCGGGCTCGGTTTGGCCCGGTTGGGCGCAGCGTTGCGCAGTGCTTCACCGGACTACATCGTGGGCATCCGCGCCGCCCTGGTGTTGGCTAAGGCGACGCGCGTGCCGGGGGTCCGGATCAGCGCCGAGCCCGCCGCGGTGCGCTCGCTGCTGGCTGGGGCCGCTGCCTACCCGCAGGCGTCGGATGCCGAGACCAGCCCCGTGGACACAGACGATGGCGCTGGCGAACGTGACGAGGCACTTGCGGCGATCCTCTTCACCTCCGGTGCGACGGGGCCGCCGAAGGGCGTGGTCTACACGCGTGGTCAGTTGCGCGCACAAATGACGTTGCTTCGCGACACGTTCGACCTCATTGACGGGGAAGGGTTCGTGGCGGCGTTTGCGCCGTTCGCGCTATACGGTCCTCCGCTGGGCCTGCCGTGTGCCGTGCCCGATATGGACGTCACCGCCCCGCACACGCTGACGGCGGCGGCGCTGGCCGATGCGGTGGCGGCGGTCAACGCCACCGCTGTGTTTGCCTCACCCGCCGCGCTGCGCAACGTGGTCGCGACCGCCAGCGGCCTCAGCCCCGAACAGCGCCGTGTGCTGTCGACGCCGCGACTGGTGATGTCGGCTGGTGCCCCTGTGCCCACCGCGTTGCTGCGTGACGTCAAAGCGCTGATGCCGGCCGCGCAGACCCAGACGCCGTACGGCATGACCGAGGTGCTCCCGGTTGCCTCCATCGATCCCACCCTGATGCCCGACAGCGGCGGTAATAACCACGAAAGTGACAACCACACCAATGGTGAGCACAACGGTCACGAGCACCGCAGTGGTAGAGGCGTCTGCGTGGGTCCGGCACTCCAGGGTGTGCAGATCCGCATCGCGCCCCTGTCTTTAGGGACTCGCGACGGTGAACTCACCGACGCGCCTGGAGTCCTCGGCGAAATCGTGGTCCGCGCCCCCCACGTCAAGCTGCGTTATCACCGGGCCTGGGGTGCCCAGCAGGCGAGTGCGCGACCTGCGGGGTGGCACCGCACCGGCGACGTGGGCGCGCTGGACGAGCAAGGCCGCCTCTGGGTGCAGGGTCGCCGGGTGCACGTTCTGCACACTCCCAGGGGGCCGCTGGCCCCCTATCCGGTAGAGCACCGCATCGCGGAGTTGCCCGGCGTCCACGACGTCGCCGTGGTCGGCGTCGGGCCCGATGGCACGGCCCAAGCGGTGGCTATCGTCGTTCCGCAGCTCCGTATGCGGCGACGCGACTCCGCGTTGGCCGATCCAACTCTCGCGGCCCAGGTCCGCGAGATCGCTGGGGTGCCGATCGCTGCCGTACTGGTCAAGGACTGGCTGCCCGTCGACATCCGTCACGCCTCCAAGGTCGACCGCACCGGTCTGAGCCGCTGGGCCGACAGCGTGCTGCACGGTCGGACGACACCCACAGGAGCTTCGAATCCGCTGGTAGCGGCACTGCGTGGCACGCGAGTTGCCCGTCAACCCAGCACTCGGAGTCGTTGATGCGCGTCTTGGTCACCGGTGCCAGCGGCATGCTCGGTGGCGCGGTCGCCGACCTTCTCGCGGTCTCCGGACACGACGTGCGCGTGATGCAGCGACGCACCGCTGGCGGTCAGCACACCGAGATCTTGGGTGACGTCACCGATCCACAGGCGGTCCGCAGAGCCGTTGACGGGGTCGATGCCATCATTCACCTCGCGGCCAAAGTCGACGTCGTCGGGCGCTGGGCTGACTTCGCCTCCACGAATGTCGAGGGCACCCGTAACGTCGTCAAGGCGGCCCGAGGCGCTGGGGTGCGTGCCCTTGTGCACATCTCGTCGCCGTCGGTGGCGCACGGCGGTCATTCGCTTGTCGGTGTGGGTGCCGCACCTGCTGATCCGTCGGTGCGCGGGCACTACGCGCGCACCAAAGCGATGGCCGAGCGCCTGGCCTTGGCCGCGCACGGAGACGAACTCAAGGTCACCGCCATCCGGCCGCACCTGGTCTGGGGGCCCGGCGACACCCAACTCGTCGGCCGCATCCTTACCCGGGCTCACGCCGGGCGACTTGCGATCGTCGGCTCAGGCGCAGCCCTGGTCGACACCACCTACGTCGATAACGCCGCCGCTGCAATCGTCGCGGCATGCCTAAGGATTAACGAGGCCGGCGGTCACGCCTTTGTGGTGACCAACGGCGAGCCGCGGCCCATCGGCGAGCTCGTCGCCGACATCTGCCGTGCCGGTGGCGCTCCGCCCCCGCACCTACACGTGCCGTATCCGCTGGCCTGGGCCGTCGGAGGACTGATCGAAGGCGTGACCGCGCTCAGCCACCGAGTGCCCGGCGTGCCGACCATCAACCAGCCGCCGCTGACCCGCTTCTTGGCCTCCCAGATGGCGACTGCGCACTGGTTTGACCAGCGTCAGACCCAGGAGGTGCTGCGTTGGGCTCCCACCGTGAGCATTCAGCAAGGTCTCGATACTCTTAGGGCCCACTACGCCGCTGGCGCCTGACGCCACTGGCCCGACCGACCACCTGGGGGCACGAGCAGCATGAACACCGCAGGACTGGCGCGCACTATCGCCGCCCGTGCTGCCGTTGGGGGTGGCGGCTTAGCTGCGGCCGGGCTGCTGGGTGTGGCCGTCTTGAAAACCGAAGCCGAGATGGCGCGTCGGGTCATTGGTGACGGCCCAGGGATCAGCCACGACGACACCGGGACGTATGGCGCCGGCAGCGGCGAACCTCGCTACCTGTTGGTCCTAGGCGACAGCACCGCCGCGGGAGTCGGCGCAGACGGGCCCAACACCACTCTTGGCGCGACCATCGCCATTGGCGTCGCAGCGCTCAGCGGCCGCCCCGTGCACGTGCGCAACGTTGCACGAAGCGGGGCCACCTCACTCGACCTTGTCGCTCAGGTCGCGCACGGCCTTGAATCGATGCCCGAAGCGCAGGTCGGCATCGTCATGATCGGCAGCAACGACGTCAAAGACCGCGTCGACATCAACGTATCGGTGGGCAACCTTGCGCAGGCTGTCACCGCGATGAGGGACGCAGGGGTCAGGGTGGTCGTGGGCACGTGCCCGGACCTGGGCACCATCCGCCCCGTGCCGCAGCCACTGCGAGTGCTGGCGCAAAAGTGGAGCCGCGACCTGGCTGCCGCGCAGACCATCGCCGTCGTTGAAGCGGGCGGACGGACGGTCTCGATCGGCGACCTCATCGGCCCCGACTTCCGGCTCTCCCCCGAACTGTTCAGCGACGACCGGTTTCACCCCTCGTCGGCCGGCTACGCCCGAGCAGCCTCGGCCATGCTGCCCAGCGTGCTGGACGCTCTCGGCGAGTCCACGCCCGACTCGGATCGTCCGGTGGATTATCGACGCGGCGAATGGGTCGAGCCCCTGCCTGCGGCGGCCGCCCGAGCGGTCAGCGACCCCGGCAGCGAGGTCAGTGCCACCGATGTCGACGGTGCCAAACGGAGCGCACGCGGGCGATGGGCAAAACTTCTGCGCCGTGAGCGCCCCACGCTGCCCGATGCCGCAGCCGCGGCAGGGGCGGCGGATGAGCCGAAGCAGGACGCGTCCGAACGCTGAACGTTAGACGCTGGCGAGGGCGTCCGCGATGGTGAGCAACTCCATACCGTGGGCAGTGGCCACACCTTCATTCGTCACGCGCCCGTTGACCGTGTTGAGACCAAGCGCCAACGCCGGATCGGCGCGCACCGCTGCAGCCCACCCGTAGTCGGCGATAGCTACGGCATACGGGAGGGTGACGTTGGTCAAGGCGAACGTCGAGGTGCGGGGGACGGCACCGGGCATGTTGGCTACGCAATAGAAGACCGAATTGTGGACCGGATAGATCGGGTCGGCATGCGTGGTGGGGCGAGAGTCCTCGAAGCAGCCGCCTTGGTCGATCGCGATGTCGACCAACACGCTGCCCGGCTTCATCCGCGAGACCATCTCGTTGGTCACCAGCCGCGGGGCTTTCGCTCCAGGGATCAACACCGCCCCGATCACCATGTCGGCTTGCATCACGTGCGACTCGAGTTCGTATTTATTGGAGGTCACCGTCTTGATCCGACCGTTCCAGCGGCGGTCCAGCACCCGCAACTTATCTACGTCGGTGTCCAACACGGTGACGTCCGCCCACAGACCCAGCGCCATTGTGGCCGCGTGCGAGCCGGAGACCCCACCCCCGAGCACGACGACCTTGGCCGGGTCCACACCCGAAACCCCGCCCATCAATAAACCCCGGCCCCCATTGACCCGCATCATCGCCTGCGCACCCGCCTGCGGCGCGAGACAGCCAGCCACCTCACTCATGGGGTAGAGCAGCGGCAAGCCCCTGTTGGGCAACTGCACGGTCTCGTAGGCGATCGAGGTGGTGCCAGCATGGATCAACGCGTCGGTGCACGGCCGGGAAGCGGCCAGGTGCAGGTAGGTGAACAGCGTCAGGTCCGAGCGCAGGTGCCGGTATTCGGTCTCGATGGGCTCTTTGACCTTCATCACCATCTCGGCTTCACCCCACGTGGTTTCCGCGTCCGGGCGAATCGTGGCGCCCGCGTCGACAAACTCGGCGTCCTCGATAGCAGAGCCCAGGCCTGCTCCCTGCTGCACTAAGACCTCATGCCCGTGGGCCACCAACTCGTTCGCCCCCGCGGGGGTGAGCGCGACGCGGTATTCGTGGTTCTTGACCTCGGTGGGCACGCCTATACGCACTAGAACTCCTTCGTGGTGCTCACGCCGTGGTGAGCAGGTGGGGGGTGGTTTGCCATCGTGGCAGCACCGCACGCTGGCGTACAACCCCGGGCTGCTGACGCCTGCCGTAGAGGTCGCCACACCTTCTGCGATGGTCAGCCCTAAACTCGGGTGGTAGCACGCGCTTGGCCCGCCTTATCGACACTGAGCAAGGGATACCCATGACCGAAGCAGTCATCGTCGCCGCTCGTCGCACTCCCATCGGGCGTGCGTTCAAAGGTTCGCTCGCATCGATGCGCCCCGATGACCTGAGTATCGTCGCCATAGAGGCTGCCCTGGCGGACGTGCCGGAGGTGGATGCCTCGGTGATCGAAGACCTCTACCTTGGCTGCGCAGAGCCGTCGTTCGAGCACGGCAGCAACATGGCGCGGATCGTGGCGGTGCTGCTCGGCCAAGACAAGCTCCCTGGCACCACCGTCAACCGATTCTGCGCGTCATCGGTGCAGACGACGGCGATGGCCTTCCACGCGATCAAGTCGGGTGAAGGCTCTGCCTTCATCAGTGCGGGTGTCGAGTGCGTCTCCCGGTATGCCGACTTCGCCGGAGCAGGCGGGTCAGCGCAGCAAACGCAGAACCCAGTGTTTGCGCCGGCCGGGGCCCGCACTGTGGAGACAGCCCAGACCAATGCCACGTGGACCGACCCGCGCACCGAGGGGCTGCTGCCCGATGCATACATCGCCATGGGACAGACCGCCGAGAACGTGGCCACGTTGCGCGGCATCAGCCGCCAACGTCAAGACGAGTGGGGCGTGCGCAGTCAGAACCGCGCCGAGGCGGCCATCAACGCCGGGGTCTTCGATGCCGAGATTGCGCCCGTGACGCTGGCCGACGGATCAGTAGTCAGCCGCGACGATGGTCCCCGCGCTGGTGTCACCTACGAGAAGGTCGCCACCTTGTCCCCCGTCTTTCGCCCCGACGGCACCATCACCGCTGGCAACTGCTGTCCGCTCAACGATGGCGCTGCTGCCGTGGTGGTGATGAGCGATGCACGAGCCAAGGAACTGGGGCTGACGCCGCTGGCCCGGATCGTCTCGACCGCGGTCACCGGCTTGTCGCCGGAGATCATGGGTTTGGGGCCGGTCGCCGCCTCACAGTTGGCGTTGCAGCGAGCCGGGCTGTCGATCAAAGACATGGACCTCTACGAGATTAACGAGGCCTTCGCCGTGCAGGTGCTGGCCAGTGCCGAAGACTTGTCGATGGATCTGGACAAGCTCAACGTGCACGGCGGTGCGATTGCACTGGGGCATCCGTTTGGGGCCACCGGGGCTCGCATCACCACGACCCTGTTGAATGCGCTGACGATCCACGACGGTCAGTTCGGGTTGGAGACGATGTGCGTCGGCGGAGGCCAAGGTATGGCGATGGTGATCGAGCGCCTCTAACTGGCGAGCCGATGCATGGTTCTCCCGGCGACACGCGTTGGGACTAGGCCAAGGCTCAGGGCATCGCGCGACGAAGGTGGGTCATGCTCTCCGCTAGTCGCACGGGGTCTAGGCCTGCTTCGGCGTGATCGAAGAGCATGACGTGGAGCTGGTCCATCAACACCGCGGGGCCAAGGTCGGGGACGGTACGGGGCGGCCATCCGCGCGACGTGGCAACCTCATCGGCGAGCGCCTGAATGAGGTCATGAACCGCTGGGGACGCAGAAAGCGCGCGGTCCAACGGTAGTTGTTGCCACCGTCGGGCCACGCGCTCTACTTCAGTCGCGATCTGATCGCGGGCTGCTGCTGCTGAGAGCCCCGAGGTGTGGTCGGGGCTCTCAGCGATGTTCATGTCAGTCGCTCTGCAGGATCGCGAAGAGCCGCAGGAACTCGATGTATAGCCACACGAGGCTCGCCACAAGTCCGTGGCCCAGTAGCCAGGAGTACTTCTCTGGGGCACCAGCGCCGACAGCCTTGTCGATCGAGTCGAAGTTGATCGCCAACGAGTATGACGCCAAAGCGACACCGAGCAACGAGATAATGATCGCCAAAGGCCCACCGTTGGCATACACACTGCCAACCCCAGCGAGGCTCAATCCCACATTGACCAGTGCAAAAACGAGGTAACCCATGGCCATCATGCCGAATATTCGACGTGACTTGCTGGTGACCTTGATGAAGCCGACCTTCCACGCCATGAACATTCCGGCGAAAGTGCCAAGGGTCGCGGTCACGGCCGCGGGTACGACTCCGTCGTAGTAGGTGTTGAACACCACGCTTATTGCCCCGAGGAACGCGCCCTGCAGGACCGCGTGAACCATGATGAGCGGGACGTTGACCTTCTTGGAGAAGGCGATCGCGAACGAAAGGCCAAGCGATCCGAACATTGCGATCAGCCATACGGGCATTGCCAGCGGGTTCATCTGCGTATCCCCGTTGGCAGCTACCACTGGTGCCACCAAGAACCACGTAGCGCCAGCCACGACGAGCACGATGCTGAAGAGCAACAGCGTCTTCATAATGACGTCGTCCAGCGTCAGGCGGCCCGTCTGAGCAGGGCCTGCGGGGGCTTGACTGTACATCTGGTCAAGTTGGTCGTTGGACAAGGAATCGGATTGACCGCCGTAACCCGCAGGAGCGGCAGGACCCCGCTGGGGGGTTCCGCGCGGCGGCGAGAACTGGCCGCCACCCTGCTGCTGCGCATTGCCGAAACCGGCGTAGCCGCTGGTCTCACGGTCGATCCGGTTGAAAACCGGGTTACTTCCCATGTGGCCTCCGAAGAAAGGGGTCGGCTGCAAACGCGAGCCGACGGGTGTATCTGTACATAATAGAGCGTTTGAGCCCTAGGCAATGTTCCCAGAAGTCGACTGTGCACATCCTGTGAATATCTGTACCCCCGGCGGGACTCGAACCCGCACTGGATCCATTTTAAGTGGACTGCCTCTGCCATTGGGCTACGGGGGCTTGCAGCGGCCTCTAGGTTACCGGTCAGAGGCGGGCAATGACTGCATCGAGCATCGGCTCGGTCAAGCGGCCGGTGAAGGTGTTCTGCTGACTGACGTGGTAACTCCCGAGAAGCCTCACCTGTTGCCCGTCCGCCGTCGTGAGCACGGCCTCGGCGCCGTGCCCGAACTTTGGTTTGGGTCGGGGCACGGTCCACCCGGCGGCCCTGGCCCCGGCCACCGCCGCGTCCCACCCGATCGCCCCGAGCGCCAGGATCGAGCGCAACGTGGGCTGAGCCAGGCGCAAGTCCTGGACTAACCAGGGCTGACACGTCGATTTCTCTGCGGTCGTCGGCTTGTTGACTGGCGGGGCGCACCTGACGGCTGCGACGATCCGAACGCCACGCAACCGCTGCCCATCACCCGCGTGCTCGCTCGTCGCGATGTCGGCATACCCCCCGCGGTGTAGGGCAGCGTAGATCCAGTCGCCGCTGCGATCTCCGGTGAACATGCGCCCCGTGCGGTTGGTGCCGTTCGCGGCTGGGGCCAATCCCACCACCAGCACCGACGGCTCACCGTCGCCGAATCCCGGCCCAGGGCGACCCCAATACGGCTGATGAGCAAAGGACGCCCGCCGCCCTGTGCGGGCGACATCTTCGCGCCAGGTCACGAGCCGCTCGCAGGCTCGGCATACCGAAATCCGGGCATCCAGGGCGTTAAGAGTGACGGCACTGTCCGCTAACGCGGCTACGTCGTCGGCTGTCTTCGCCACGGGAGTATGCCGATCGGCGGGATCGTCGGGCCAGCCGGTCCCAGGGGGCACCGGAGAGTCAAAGCGCTGGCCTGTCACCGGGTGCGGATCGCCATCCCTGTGGACGTAGGGCTCGTCTGATCCGGCCATCTACGTGCCAGACCGCAGGTATCGATCCGTGAACGCATTACCGAATACGTTGTCCGGGTCCAAGCGCCGCGCCAAAGTCCGCGCATCGTCCATGCGCGGGTATCGCATGCTCACGACGTCAGCGGGCAGCGTCGACACCTTGCCCCAGTGCGGCACCGGAGCGAACGGCTCTAGTGCCTGCTCGACTTCGCGGCAGGCCTCGTGCGCGGCACGCTCATCCGGGCCCCAGGTGAAGTGAATGCCGAGCATGCCGGTCTCCCCCGCCGGGCTCAGCCACAAACCGTCGGCCGCGACCGTCCGCAACTCACAAATCTGCATCGCTCCGCGCACTGCTGAACCCACCTGCCACAGTGCTCGCAGCGCAGCCGGCCCGTCGGCCCGCGTGACGTAGTACTCCGACTGCAGCTCTGCGCCACTGCTGCTCGGCGGCACGTCTGGCGTGAAGTGGGGCAGCCGTTCGAACCACCGACCGGGTATGCCGCCTTGAACCGTGCACCCCTTGCCCACCTGACCAGGCACGGGCCGGCGCGGCCCGACGGCAGGGGCACCCCCAAAGCGCCGCAGATCGGGGTCCGATTCGTCCATTCGCCGCTTCACCCAGGCATCACCGAACGACGCTGAGTTTAACGTGGTGAAGACGCTGACGTTGTATGCCGAGCCCATGATCGCGTCGAAGTGCTCGAGGCCGGTTGCGGTCTTGATCCCTTCCCAGACCGTTTGAGCCACGGCATAGGACGGCTCGACGTCGAAGGTCAACGAGGTGATGATGCCGTGCACCCCCAGCCCCGGGAGCAACCCGGCGAAGTCGGGATCGGAGCGATCCAGCGTAAGCACGTCACACGAGGCGGTCACCATCTGCACGGCCCTCACCGCGGCGGCCATGCACGGCGCTCGGTCTCCCGAGCCGTGCGTGCCGGTGGAGCACGCCCCGGCCACAGAAATGTGCGGCAACGACCCCATGTTGTGCAAGGCATACCCTGCCGCCTCGAGCTGCGGGGCCACCTCGGCAAAGGTCATCCCGGCGCTCACGGTCGCACCCACCTGCCCTGAGCCATCGGTCTCAACATGGCACTGGTGCGGCATGGCCGACAGATTGATCAGCAGCCCGTCAGTGTCGGCAACCTCGGTGAACGAGTGGCCGGTGCCCAACGCGTGGACGCTGCCCGCTCCGGCAACCAGGGACTGCACCTCAGCCATGCTCTGCGGGTAGTGGACCGTACCGGCGAACGTGATGTTGCCAGCCCAGTTCGTCGTCTGCCCACGTGTCGCCACCTCGGTCGTCGTCACATCAGTTATCGACTCGGCCATCGCGTCGACCTAGCCCCGAGCACCGACACGTAGTCCATCAGGCCTGAGCCTGCGACCAGGCGATGCCGTCGAGGATGTCGTGCTCAGAAGTGCGGACGGTGGCGATCCCCGAGTCGCGCACCAGGCGCTGCACCACGGTGCGCCAAATCAACGCCCCGGCCCCCATGACGTCGACGCGTCCGGGGTGCATAAACGGCAGCGACGCGCGCTCGGCCCGGGTGAGCCGCAACAGATCGTTGGTTGCGGCGACCACGTCGGGGACGTCGATCACCGCTCCGTGAATGCGCTCAGGCAGATACGAGGGCAGGTCCAACGCATGGGCCGTGGTGGTGGTCACCGACCCGGCAACCCCGATCAGCGTCGAGATGCCGGTGAAATCCACTGCTTTGGAAGCGCGGTCGACGGCCTCAGTGATGTCGGCGAGGGCGGCCCATACCTGGTCCTCGGTGGGTGGGTCGCCAAGCAGGTGTCGTTCGGTCATCCGCACGCAGCCGATGTCGACGGAGATCGCCTGCTCGACGGAGGTGTTGCCACGCACGAACTCGGTCGAGCCGCCCCCGATGTCCAGCACGAGGTATGGCGCATCGGCCTGGTCGGCACCGGCCAACTCGGCAGTCACACCGGCGAAAGAAAACCCGGCTTCCTGCTCGCCAGTGATGACCTCAGGGGTGACGTCGAACTCGCCAAAGATGTCGTGGACGCCGTCGATGAATTCGGCAGCGTTTGAAGCGTCACGTGTCGCCGAGGTCGCGATGAATCGCACTGATTCGACTCCTGCTTCGCGACACGACGTCGCGTAGTCGGTCGCTGCTTCCAAGGTGCGCTGCAACGCTGTGGGGTCGAACTGTCCGGTGGCGTCGACTCCCTGGCCGAGGCGGACCACACGCATTGATCGCTGCACATCCGTGAGCACTCGTACTCCGGCTGAATCCGTCGCCAGGTCGGCGATGAGCAGCCGGATGGAGTTGGTGCCGCAATCAATAGCGGCGACCCGCTGATCTGCACTCATCGTTCAACCAACGCGCTCATACGTCACCTTCGGTACAGCAGCCGTTGTCCCACCAGCGTGGCAGGGCGGCCAACGCTTCGTCGCCGAGCGGGTTGATGCCTGGGCCCACCGCCAGCGAGTGAGCGACCAGCACGTGTAAGCACTTAACGCGGGTCGGCATACCCCCGGCGGAGATGCCGTCGATCTGCTCCGGCCTGCCTAGCTGCGCCCGACGAGCCAAGTAGTCCTCATGCGCTCCTGCGTAGGCGCGGGCGAGATCGCCATCAGGGTCGTCAGTCAGCCGCTGGGTCATCTCGCGCATCATCCCGTTGCTCTCCAACGTCGAGATGGCCCCCGTCAAGGCTGGGCAGGTGGCGTAAAAGACCGTCGGGAACGGACTGCCGTCGGGCAACTGCGGCTCGGTGCGCACCACTGCTGGGCAGCCGCAGGGGCAGCGGGCTGCGATGTCCACAACTCCTCGCGCGGGTCGTCCCAACTGGACACGAACCACCCGCAGATCATCGGCCAAGGAAGACTCAGGGAACATCGCTCGCCGCCCCCGGGATGCCTTCGTTGGCGTTCTTCACCGATTCCCATACTTCGCCATACCAAGGGTGGGTCTGGTGTATGTCGTTCGTCACCGGCGCCATCCCCGGCAACGGCTCCACCAACACATCGCCGGTGTCGTCGAGCACGCTGAATGCCGTCTCACCGGACCGCACGAAGCGGAGCCGGTCGCGAGCCTCCCGCTCAATGAAGTCCGGATCGTTCCAGAGGTCGACCTGGCCTGCGAGATCGTCAATATCGCCCTGTTGGGCCTCGATCTGCTGCTCCAACTGCGTGATCTCGCGGCGTTGATCGACGTAGCCGGAGACGGTAGGAAAGAGAAACACGCCGAGGAGCACCAACACCAGAGCAACCGAGGCCAACCGCCACACCCGCGGTGCTCCCGCTCGCCTCGTCGGCCCGATCGCCGCACGAGGACGGGCCCCCGGTTGCCCCGGACGCGTCGACGGTCGGGATTTCGAGGGCGCGCTCTTCATCGCGGAGGACCCGGCTTGGGCACTACGCATGGTCGAAGCGGCACGCGGCTTCGACGCCGGCCGCGAAGCCGCGGCGGGTCGAGGAGGGGAGGCGCGAGAAGTCCCGGACGTGCCGGACGTCGACGCGGCGCGAGGTTTCGCGTTGCGTCGAGGTTCACTTCGTCCGGGACCGGTCACGACTGGTGTGCTCCGTTGATGTGGGTCAGGCCGTGAAGCGCGGGAAGGCTCCGGCGCCTGCGTAGATCCCAGCGTCGTCGAGCTCTTCCTCGATACGAAGCAGCTGGTTGTATTTGGCTACGCGCTCAGATCGGGCGGGTGCCCCGGTCTTGATCTGGCCGCAGTTGGTAGCGACGGCCAGGTCAGCGATGGTCACGTCTTCGGTCTCACCCGAGCGGTGGCTCATCATGCAACGGAAGCCGTTGGTCTGGGCCAGCGTGACCGCATCGAGCGTCTCGGTCAGCGAGCCGATCTGGTTGACCTTGACCAGCAACGCGTTCGCCGATTG
>JBBQNO010000009.1:0-41923 GCA_038330045.1 Actinomycetales bacterium
CTCGATCAGTCGCTGCGCCAGCGCAGGTTCGCTGGCCTTCGCGGGGGTAAGCACCTCAATGCCGGCAGCTTCGGCAGCAACCTTCACCGGGCTCGGTGTGAGGACGCGCTTGCGTCCGGCGGGCGCGTCCGGGCGCGTCAAGACTGCGACCACGTCGTGCGAGGAGTTGATCAGCGTCTTTAAAGAGGGCAAGGCCACTTCGGGGGTGCCGGCAAAAAACAGACGCATCCCCCTACCCTCTCACCTGCACTGCGTCGTTAACGCTGACTGCCCCGAGCCGCCGAGAGTTGATCTTCGTCGATCTTCAGTTCGGTGACATCTTCGCCCAGCGAACGCAGCAATTCGTGCCTCGCCTCCCGTCGCTCACGCTGAGCCCGAGGGTCAGGCACCGGCGCAGCTGCGATCAATCGTCGGGTGTAGTCCTGTTGAGGCTCGTGAAGAACCTGATCGCGTGGGCCCGCTTCGACGATCCTTCCGTTTTGAAGCACGACGACTTTGTGGGCTAGAAGGTCAACCACTGATAGGTCATGACTAACAAAGAGGCACGCAAACTTATATTCCGCCTGCAAATCGGCAAAGATCCGCAAAACTTTCGCCTGCACCGACACATCGAGAGCCGAGGTCGGTTCATCTGCGACCAACAATTGCGGGTCGAGGATTAACGCACGAGCGACACTTATGCGCTGACGCTGGCCGCCGGAGACCTCGTGCGGATAGCGATTGAAGAGCTCACGCGGCAACTCGACGGCGTCGAGGAGCGCATGGACTTTCTTGGTTTGGGATGCCCGGTCACCCACCTTGTGCACCACCAAAGGCTCCGCGATGCACTCGCCGATCGGCATACGAGGATTGAGCGATGCCGCTGGATCCTGGAAGATCACGCCAATCCGCTTCCTCAGAGCCTTCAACTGTGAGCGCTTCAAGGACGGCAAATCTTCGCCGAGCAACGTGAACTTCCCCGAAACAGCCGGGATGAGCCCCAGCGCGCATCGGCCAATGGTCGACTTACCAGAACCGGATTCCCCTACCAAACCAACGATTTCACCTTGACGCACCTGAAACGACACGTCATCGACAGCGCGAAAAGGCGGCTTGCCAAGTCGCTGATACTCGATCACAAGATTCTGGAGGTCAATGGCCAACTCGGCCTCAGGATCAATGGTGTCTCGAACGTTGACGCCCATCTGCCCACGACCGGCGCCCAAGCGGGGAACCGAGCCTAACAAGAGTTTGGTGTAGTCGTGCTGTGGGTTCGTCAACACCGCTTCGGCAGTGCCTTGCTCCACAATTTCGCCCTTGTACATCACGGCGACCCGGTCGGCCATATCTGCCACAACGCCCATATTGTGCGTAATCAGCAGAATGCCTGTGCCGAGTTTGTCCTTGAGCGACCGAAGAAGATCGAGGATATCGGCCTGGACAGTCACGTCCAGCGCAGTCGTGGGTTCATCGGCAATGATGACCTTGGGGTCGCAACTGATCGCCATAGCGATGACCACCCGTTGTCGCTGACCGCCGGACAACTCATGGGGATACTGTTTGACGCGTTTCTCCGGCTCCGGGATGCCCACCATCTCGAGCAGTTCCACGGCACGACTCTCGGCATCTTTGCCGACGGCAATCCCATGAAGCTCTATGGCTTCCGTGACTTGGCTACCTACGGTAAGAACCGGGTTAAGCGCCGTCATCGGCTCCTGAAAAATGATCGCAATCTCTTTGCCCCGCAATTTGCGCATTTTGCGATCAGAGATGTCCCCTACCGTCGTCCCGTTCACGGTGATGTGACCTTCAACGCGCGCGTTACCCGGTAATAGGCGCATCGCAGTCATGGACGTCACTGACTTGCCCGAGCCAGACTCTCCTACCACGGCAACAACCTCGCCGGCTTTAACGTCTAGCGTGACGCCCTTAACCGCGTGAACAGGCCCAAACTCGGTTTTGAAACTTACGCCAACGTCGCCGAAACTGAGCACCGCACCTTCGGGCACGTCGGAGATATCGGATACCTGTCCCATACCTGATTCGCCCATTGCCGCGGCCATTAGTCTGACGTCCTGTTTTGGCGGGGGTCAAACGCGTCACGAAGACCATCTCCAAGGAAGTTCACTGAAAGGGCTATGCCCAGAATGAAGAGCCCAGGCCACCAGAACAACCACGGGCGTGATTGGAAGGACGATTGATAGGTGCTGATGAGTTGGCCCAGGGAACTATCGGGAGGGTTGATTCCGTAACCGAGGAAACTCAACGCCGTCTCGAGAAGAATGGCAGTAGCGATGGTCAACGTAGCGCTGACGATAATCGTTCCTATCATATTCGGCAGAATGTGCTTGAAGATGATTCGCATCGACGAGGTGCCGATGGCTTCGGCGGCAGTCACAAACTCTCGCTCGCGTAAGGACAGCACCTCACCACGCACAAGCCGCGCCAAACCGGTCCACACCAAGATACTCAAGACTAGGGACATCCCGTAGATACCACCGCCCAAGCTTTTGGCCATGACAGCAGCCAAGATAAGCAAAGGGATCACGATAAAAATGTCGGTCATTCGCATCAGGACGGCCTCCACCCAGCCCCGGTAATAGCCAGCAAAAGCACCTACTAAGGTGCCGATGATGGTGCTGCCAATACCCACTGCGAACGCCACGATAAGTGACTGTTGAGTCCCGCGCATCGTGAGGGCGAAATAGTCTTTACCCGTAGTTTCTTGACCAAACGGCGACTCACCGAAATTAGGGGGAAAAAACGACAACGTCGGGCTGCCGCCATTAGTGACCGTTGTGCTGTTGAGGTAGGATTTTCCCCACCAGCCAGGTATCCCGGCAAACCCGATCGAGGTGTACGCCAATACGGTTATCCCGATCAGCATGGCCAGTGAAAGCATAGCGCCTTTGTGACGGAAGAAACGTCGACGCACCAACTGCCCCTGAGAATACGATGGAGTATCTAGATCGACATCCTTCTCGACCGAGAAATCCCCTTGCTCCGGCCGGGTTCTGTGTTGCACCGAACCCGGGTCAGCCTGTCCCATAACGGGAGAGATATCTTCTCGAGCTGAGCCAGGCGTGTGCGGATCGTCACGGCGTGGGTCTTCACTGGAAACCATGTCGACTCCTATCTCGTAATCCGTGGATCGAGTGACGCATAAGCGATATCAGCTAACATATTCATCAAGATTGCGGCCGCTCCCGTGACTAAGAAGAAAGCCATCACAGGATTGGGGTCAACTTTGTCCAAACCCGCCTGGAAGAGCGCGCCCATGCCGCTCCACCCAAAGATGCGCTCGGTAATCACCGCACCTCCAATCAGTGATGCAAAGTCAAACGCGACGATAGTAGTGATCGGGATGAGAGCATTCCTCAAGGCATGCTTTGTGTTGACAACACGCTCTGAAAGGCCTTTCGAGCGGGCTGTGCGCATGTAATCCTGTTGTGTGGTCTCGAGCATTGAGGACCGTGTGTATCGGGAGTAACTAGCTAGAGAGATCACAGTTAAGGCAATGGTCGGCAGAATGAGTTGCGTAGACCAGTCCCAGATGCCTTCGTAGAAATTACCTTCGAACAGAGGCGAACCCGAGCCGATGGTAGAGATAGGACGTCCAGACGATACAAGGTAGGAGTTCCAGTTCAACAGTAGTTTGTCGAAGAAAACGAAGAAACCGAAAGCCAGCGCTGTGCCCACCGAGACGACGACAGCGGTTTTACGTTCGTATCCGCCCAGTGCGACACCAATCAAGGCCCCGACGGCGGCGGCGATGACCGCCAGGATGAGCAGGAGGGTCCAACTCGGATCTTGCAACATGGAGTTAGTCACGAAGAAGGACACGACACCCACAGCGATGGTGGCCAAGCCTGCGTAAATGACTTGTCGGTTGCGAAGTCCTACCGTCAGCATCAACAGCACACCCAGTGCAGCAAGAGATAGCAGCAGTATGAGTCCGATCCCCAAGGCTGGTGTCCGCCACCAACCCACCGCATCAAACAGCGTTACCACTGAGAAAAGAACGACCGCTGTCGCCGCAAACGTCAACAAGCGCCGCTGCAGATCGCCCCCGGCCACCACTGAAAAAACCAAGCCGAATAGAACGGCGATGACGAGAGTTATGGCGAGTGACACTGACGGATCAGCTATCCAGTTGTTGAATTCAATCGCTCCATACTGCTTCAGCAGGATCGCGGCCCAAAAGACCGGAAGCGAAAAGAACAGGAAGGCGAAGAACGTGACTGCGTAGTCGAAGCCGCTGTACTGACGAATAGCCGATAGCACTCCAATGGTCACACCGATGACGATCGCAATCACGGTAGCCAAGGTGACGAGGCGAAGGCTACTCGCCACTGCAGCCAAGACGATCGTGTTGACGCTTTGGCCAGAAATGTCCGTACCTAAGTCGCACGAGAGCACGAGGCATTGGCTCGCGCCAGCGAGCCAAATACTGTAGCGCGTGTACCACGGGTCGTTGAGATGCAGAAGATCGATTCGGGCCTGAATTAGGTCATCGCGATTGGATGACTGAATGTTGTAGAGATCTTTGAGCGGGTCCCCGGAATTGATGGTCAGGACGTACATTAAGATCGACGCCAAAAACAGGATCAGCAACGAGATGCTGATCCGCCTTGCAATGAAGTGGAGCACGACTCGCCTTCCGGTCGGAACTTCGACGACACCTGCGGGCACTGCCTCACGTGACTTTAACGTGTTGTTCTACTTAACGTCCGGCGATCGAACGTTCAGGGGCGGAGACCTTCTCACAGGCCCCCGCTCCCCGACGTTGCCGGTCCTTAGACCAAGGGGGTCATTCGGAACGGACCCACTGTTCTGCGTTCCACGCGACTGCGGTCTGGGTGGAGTTGAAGAAAACGTTGTCGATCGAGGCGTCGGCACCGATCACGCCAGGGTGGGCGAAGAGCGGGATGGTCGCAAGGTCGTCCCATAGCAATTTCTCAATCGTCTTGCGTTGCTCGTCCCACACTGCCGGATCGATAGACGAAGCCAGGGTGTCCCACGCCGCGTCTACGTCTTCGTTGGAGTACATCCCAAAGTTTTGACCTTCCTCCGTGGAGTAGATCGACTCACCGGAGGCGACCTGACCTGAGCCGGCCCAGGCGAACAAGGCGATGTCGTAGTCACCTTCGCTGAGCAGACCACCGTCGGCGAAGAAGTCCGGATCTCCCGAATCCACGACGTCGAATCCTGCCTTGTCGCAGCTGGACTTGATGGTCGCGACTTCGTTGGCTCGTCGCTGGTTGGGCGTCGAATAGCCAATCTTGACCGTCACGGGCGTCTTGAGACCCGACTCCTCCAACTTGGCCTTTGCGCCATCGATGTCCACCTCGTCGTAACGGCCGTCGTAGGCGGCGGCCACCGTGTCGTCGTAATCGTCTTGGAAGGGGAAGACCTCACGGAGGTTCATCACCACGGCGGTGTCGTCAATGGGCTTAACGAGGTTATCGACGATCTGTTGACGCGGGGTGCATAGGGCAAACGCTTCGCGAGCGGCGAGACCGCCCTTCGCCTCCGAGAAGGGACTGCGGTCGATGAAGTTGAAGTCGAGGTGCTCCCAGGTCAGCGTGGGGCCGGTCAGCAGCGTGAACCCGTCGCCCATCGCCTCGATGGCTGCGACGGTGTCGACGTCCGGCTGGGGCTGGATGATGTTAATGTCACCATTTTGCAGCGCCTGCGTCATAGCTTCGGGAGCGGTGAAACGGAAGGTGAGATTCTCGGTGGCGGGGGCTGGACCGAAGTACTTTTCGTTTGGCACCAACGTCAACGACTCTGGGCTGTTCCACGTCGCGCCGTTTAAGGTGTAAGGCCCGCTGGATGGCACCAGAGCAGGGTCCGGCAGATCCCCGCCCTCAAAATTCCAGCCTTGATTCCAGAATTCGGCGACCTTCTTCATATCGGTGTTGTCGAGGTCCAAGATGGCTTGAGCCAAGGCGGTGGGCTCCAAACCAACCTCCCGCGCCAGAACGTGGGCCGGCAGCGGCGCCTCCAACATCAACTCCCAGTCGGGGAACGGCTCGGGGAAGACCAAGGTGAACTTCTTGCTATCTACCTCGGTGGCGGGCCCGTCGGTGACCTTCTCGCCGAAGGTCGCGCTGACGGGATCGAACTTCCCGTCACCGTCTGGGAACAGCGCCTTGGGGTTAGACGAAGCCCACTGCAGCAGGAAGTCGTTCGACGTGATGGGCACACCGTCTTCCCACACCGCGTCGTCCGCGATGGTGTATTCAACGGTAAGCGGGTCATCGCTGGTCTTCTCGTACGTTCCGAAGTTCTCGTTGGGGAAGACTGTCCCATCGGTACCGAAGTAGGTGAAGGTCTCCCTTAGACGGTCGTTGACCACCGAGTTGTAGGTCGAGTTCGTCGAACTCGTCAGACCGTTGTAGGTCTCCCATTCCACCTCACCTACGGAGTAGGTGATCTGGTCATCCTTGGTGGTGACCTCGCCCAGGTCCGGCTTCTCGAGCACTGTCTCTTCAGATCCGCCCCCGGAGCTACCGCTTTCCCCTGCGCCGTCGCCGCCGGTTGCTCCCTGATCAGAGCCTGAGGTGCAGGCCGTCAGGGTTAGGGCCCCAGCGGCTGCGATGGCCATCGTCGTTCGCCTAATTCTCATTCTTCCTCCTATGTGAAAGTCCTGGTGCCCAGGAAAGCGGCGATCACGCTGATCGCCGCCGAGAGCCCTGGAGCGCACGTCTCACGTACTACGACCAAAGTAGGCAGATTCGACCGAATCCGCCACCGACGCCAACCGAGTTGACCGAAACGTTACCGAGATGGCCCCCGAAACAGCGCTAGAAAGTCAGTCGCGACGAACGTGGTAGCCCCAATGTTGTTACACGCCAAGGGCGTCGGAGTCCACCACGATCGAGAGCCGGTCATCGACCTTCGTCGCGCTCCGGTGCGCGCGCAAGGCCTTGGTCACCGTTAGGAGGTCGTCGGTGGATTGGCCCGAAGGTTCGGCGGCCTCTCGGGACGTGTGGTGAGCCGCGCGTAGGACCAGGGCCGCCGTTCCCTCCCCGTGGCGTGTGGGGCCCAGCACCTCGAGTCGATCAAAGTGCACACCACCGTGAGTGCGCAGATGCGCCAGGGCAGACTCAACCGCCGACTTCTCGCCGGTGATCAAGGCTGTCCGCGCGACGGGGGGCAATCCCAACTCCAATCGTTCGACCAACTCCGACTCCACCAACCACAGGGGGTCCCACCGCATTAGCGCCTCGACGGAGCGCACCCCCCCGTGGGCGGGCACCCCCGCCAACACCACCTGGCCGCCAGAGGTGCCCGACCGGGTCAACGCTGCCGCAACAGACCAACGGCGCAGCGCTTCAATGGAGCTGTCCAAGCCGGCACGATCCAGCAGTGCCCACCCGTCAAGGAGCACTGTGGCGGCATACCCATCGACGGCGACCGGCTCGGCGCCAGGGGTGGCCACAACAAGGGCCGGCTTCGCCGTCACAAGCTCCACAAGCTGCCCTGCCTTGGACGTGTGAACCTTGACCCCGGGAAAGGCACGACCGATTTCGTAGGCCGTGCGCTGCTCGCCGCGCACCGAACCTCGCCGATCGAGGGAGCCGCACTGCGGGCACGGAGCGGTTGCCACAGCCGTGCCGCACCACTGACACGTCGGCTCAGCAGTGTCATTCACGCTGGCGGTCGGTCCATGACAGGCACTGCACTCGATGCGGTGCCGACAACGACCGCAACGCAGGCCCAAGATGTACCCGCGCCGCGGCACCTGAATCAGCACCGGCCCGGTCTTCAACCCTTCTAAGATGGCACGCCACGCCAGTGACGGCAGGCGAGCGCTCGTGGCTGCTTCGTCCCGCGCGCCTTCGTTTCCTTCGCCGGCAACGGCAACCCGTGGCATTTCGTGGCGCACCGTGGCCGTCGTGGCGTGCACGCTGCGCACCTGGTCGCTGGCCACCCACTGCGCGACCGGCGCGCTGCGCACAAACCCTGCCATTAACAGGGCGGCGCCAGCATCGGCAGCGCGGAGGCGCAGCACCTCTCGGATGTGCGGGTAGGGGCTGCGCGGTTCGCGCAGCACGTCATCGCCGTCATCCCACAGGGCGAAGAGCCCAGGGAGAGCCACAGGTGCGTAGGCCGCGGCACGAGTGCCGACCACAATGTTCTGTTCACCTCGCAGCACGCTCAGCCACGAGGCATACCGCGCAGACGGGCCCTGGTCGGCACTGAGGCGCACATGCTGGCCTGGACCCAACAGGTCGTCGAGGGCTGCACTGACGCGGTCGAGATCCCGGTGATCAGGCACCACCAACACGCTTCCTCGTCCTGATCGCCGAGTCGCGGCCGCGGCTTGCGCCAAGGCCAGCGGCCAATCACGGCTGGGAGGTTGAGCGGGCAGGGCCAACAGCGCGGCGGCGGGCGACTGGCCTGCCTCAAGGCGGGTCAGTAGGGCCTGGCCTGCGGGGTATGCCGTCCACGCACTATCGCGAGCATCCTCATCGCCCCCCGCTGCCGGGCTAGCGATCACCCCCGTCACGCTGTCGGCAGCCGAGTCTTTCACCTCCGCTGTCTCTGCGGCTGCGTGCCGGGGCGGAACGGCAAGGCGCAGCATGTCCGCCAGCGTTCCGGCGTAGTAGTCGGCCACCTGGCGGCACACCCGATGCAGGTGGGGCGTCAGCACCACCTCATCGCTGACGACGCGGCGGATAGGAGTCAGCGCCCCAAGGTGCTCAGAGGTCGCAGTGCGGGCGACGACAAACCCGTCGTGGTCGCGACCGGCAAACCGAACCCGCACACGCACGCCCGGCTGGGCGGCGGCTGCGTCAGCGGCAGCCACCGCGTACTCAAACGGACGGTCAAGGTGAGCCAAGCCGGTGTCGATGACCACCTGGGCCACTGGCAGGTGCTCGGCCATGGCCGACGAGCCGCTGCGGGCACTCCTGCGGGCCACATCGCGACCTCTCGACGATTGGACCGGTGCAGCAGCCGAAACATCTTCAGCGGGCACCAAGGCCAACTGGTCAGTGTCGTAGTCGCTCATGCCACGTTTCTACGCGATCGGACTGACATGCCCGGATGTCACAGCGCCGACTGCAGCGCTTCCACCCGGTTGGTCTGCTCCCACGTGAACCCGTTGTCCACGCCTTCGGCACTGCGACGACCGAAGTGTCCGTAAGCGGCCGTGACCTGGTAAATAGGGCGAAGCAAGTCCAATTCTTCGATCAACGCCGCGGGGCGCAGGTCAAACACCGAGGTGATGGCGCGCTCGATAGCTTCGGTGGGCACGGTCTCGGTGCCGAACGTCTCGACGTACAAACCCACCGGCTTGGCCGTGCCGATGGCGTAGGCCACCTGGATTTCGCAACGCTTGGCCAAATTGGCAGCGACGACATTCTTGGCGACCCAGCGCACGGCATACGCCGCGGAACGATCGACCTTGCTGGGGTCCTTGCCGGAGAAGGCTCCTCCGCCGTGGCGGGCCATCCCGCCGTAGGTGTCCACGATGATTTTGCGGCCCGTCAGGCCAGCGTCGCCCATCGGGCCGCCCAGCACGAAGGTGCCTGTGGGGTTGATGAGCACCCGGAAGTTGGTAGTGTCGATACGCACGCCGACGTCGTGGCAGGACTGCAGGACCGGCGCGATCACACGGGCGCGGATGTCAGGGCCGAGTTGCCCATCGAGAGAAACACCTTCGGCGTGCTGCGTCGAGAGCACGATGGTGTCGAGCCGCACCGCTTTGTCCCCGGCGTATTCGATGGTGACCTGGGTTTTGCCGTCGGGCCGCAAATAGTCGAGCTCTGCATTTTTGCGCACGGTGGACAGCTGCTCGGCGAGCCGGTGCGCCATAAAGATCGGCAGCGGCATCAGCTCGGGTGTGTCGTCGCAGGCGTAGCCGAACATCAAGCCTTGGTCACCGGCGCCTTGCGAACTGCGCGCGTCCTCGGTGCTGCCGTTGCGGTGCTCGTATGCCGTGTCGACCCCCACTGCGATGTCGCTGGACTGCTCGCCGATGGAGACTTCGACCCCACAGGTGCGCCCGTCGAAGCCTTTGTGCGAGTTGTCGTAGCCGATCCCCAGGATGGTCTCTCGCACGATTCGGGGAATCTCCGCATACCCAGTGGTGCGCACCTCACCGGCCACGTGCACCAGGCCGGTGGTGACCATGGTTTCGACGGCTACGCGCGATTGCGGGTCTTGCCGCAGGATTTCATCGAGGATGCCGTCGCTGATCTGATCGCAGATCTTGTCCGGGTGGCCTTCAGTGACGGACTCGGACGTAAATAGACGGGGCACAGGAATCTCCTTGGGTGCAGCGGCTGCTGGCTGGTGAACGGCGAGTTTAACCGGCAATGGTCAGCCGAAGTCACAGCCGATCCAGCACCGAGTCCCAGACGGCCGTGGCGGTCTGTTGCTTGCTCACTGGCCCGACCGTGCGGACCGCGTCGCTACCTGCGGCCAGGATGTGAATCGTGCTCTCGTCCGCGCCGAACGTTGCGCCCTTAGACACGTCGTTAGCCACCAGGAGGTCGCAGCCCTTGCGGGCCAATTTGACGCGGGCGTGGGTCAGCACGTCGCCGTCCTCGTCGCCGGTCTCTGCTGCAAAACCGATCAGCATCGGGGTGGCCGCTCCCCCGCGACGCTGCACCAGCGCAGCGAGGATGTCGGGATTGCGCACCAACTCGATGCTCATACCGTCGTCGGTGGCCGGGTCCTTCTTCATCTTCGAGGTGGCCACGTGCGCTGGGCGGTAGTCCGCCACCGCCGCCGCCATCACCACAGCATCACAACCGCTGGTTGCCGCAGCAGCGTGCACCGCGTCTTCGAGGTCCAGGGTTGTCTCGACCCTCGCCACGGTGACCCCTGGCGGCGTCTCGAGCGAGGTGTTAGCCGCAATCAGCAGCACCTGGGCGCCGCGTTTCGCGGCGACACTGGCCAGCGCATACCCCTGCTTGCCTGAGGAACGATTGCCGATGAAGCGCACCGGGTCCAGCGGCTCCCGCGTGCCGCCAGCGGTCACCACCACCCTCATACCCCTCATATCGGGCTCCCCGGCGGCGCTGGGCTCGAGGGTATTGACCAGTGTCATCGCGGCGGCGTGAATGTCTTCGGGCTCAGGCAAGCGCCCCGGGCCACTGTCAGCGCCGGTGAGTCGGCCAACGGCGGGATCAAGCACGGTGATGCCACGTGCGCGCAGGGTCGACACATTGGCAACCGTGGCCGGGTGCGTCCACATTTCGGTATGCATCGCTGGAGCCAGCAACACCGGGCACCGAGCCGTGAGCAAGACGTTCGTCAGTAGGTCGTCGGCCAGCCCGTGGGTCGCCTTCGCGAGGACGTCAGCGGTGCTCGGAGCAACCACGACGAGGTCGGCCTGCTGACCGATCCGGACATGCGGCACCTCGTGCACGTCGTCCCACACCTGCGCTGAGACGGTGTGCCCCGACAACGCGGACCAGGTGGCCTCACCAACAAATTTCAGGGCCGCCTCGGTCGGGACAACGCGGACATCGTGGCCGCCTGCCATGAAAAGCCGGAGCAAGGCACACGCCTTGTATGCCGCTATGCCCCCGGCTACGCCCAGCACAATCTGCATGGGCGGGTGCGACTCGTCGCCCTATTCGGGCTTGGTCGTGGCCAACTTGCGCTGGTCGATCTCGTGCAGCGCAATCGACAGCGGCTTGTCGGTCTGTTCAGCGTCAACGAGCGGACCGACGTACTCCAAGAGGCCCTCGCTCAACTGCGAATAGTAGGCGTTGATCTGACGGGCACGCTTCGCCGCGTAGATAACCAAGGTGTACTTGCTGTCAGCCTTCTCGAGGAGGCTGTCAATGGCCGGGTTGGTGATGCCGTCGGGGTGCGCAACTGTGCCGATCACGGAATGGGTGTCCCTCTGTTGGTCATGCTGGTGGTTGGATCCGTCATCAATGATACGAGTTCTTCGCTGGCGCGATGAACATCGTCGTTCACAATCGTCACGTCGAACTCCTTCGCGGCCGCTAATTCACCCCGCGCCGTCTGCAATCTGATCTCGCGCTCGGCCTCCGATTCGGTCCCCCGACCCACCAGGCGCTGCACCAACTCGTCCCACGACGGCGGCGCCAGAAACACGAATAGCGCTTCTGGCATGGACCGTCGGACTTGGCGTGCCCCCTGCAGGTCAATTTCCAAGAGTGCGGGTCGCCCCTCGTTGAGGATCTCTTGGACCGGCTTCAGGGGCGTGCCGTACTTGGCCCGTCCATGCACCACAGCCCACTCCAGCAACTCGCCCGCTTCCTGCATACGGTCAAACTCGGTGTCCGAAACGAAGTGGTAGTGCCTGCCGTCTTCCTCCCCTGGACGGGCAGGTCGAGTGGTTGCCGACACCGACACCCAGACTTGGGGGTGGGCGCCACGAATATGCTCGGCGACCGTCCCCTTACCGACGGCGGTGGGGCCCGCCAGCACCACCAGACGCGAGCGGCGCGAACTCATCGACCCCACCCAGGCGGTGCCGCCGGGCCTTGCTCGACTAGCTTTTGCTGAAGCGAGCGAGCAATTTCTCGGCTTGTTTTGCGCCCAAGCCGCGCACCCGCCTGCTCGGCGAGATGCCAATCTCTTCCATGATCGCGGTCGCGCGCACGCGCCCCACACCAGGCATGGACTCCAGCAACGCTGAAACCTTCATTTTGCCGACGACGTCGTCCTCGCGCCCCTGCGCGATCACGCCCGCCAGCGATCCCTGAGAGTTTTTCAGGCGGTTCTTGACGGCCGCGCGCTCGCGACGCGCGTGCGCCGCCTTCGCCAGAGCGTCCGCACGCTGTTCTGCCGTGAGCTGAGGTAGTACCACCACTGATCTCCTTCATTTCCGTCGTGCTCGCGCGTCGTGCGTCGCGACCCACAATATGGCGTAGTGACCTTCCCGTCGCGGGAAAGGTCCGCCGCGGCGGTGAACCCGCGTGCGAACTTAGCGACTGCACACGCTCCTGCCAAGCCCGCACGCGCGACAAACAGGTCAACGTCACCACTGTCTGGCGTCCTTGTGGGAGATATTCGAGGGGTGGCCCCGATCGGATTGTCTTTTCACCGAAGCGCTGCACTAAGCGCCATGCCGAGACTCTTACTCGCAGAACGAATTGCCGGCACACTGAGCCCTTGGGCGAGCACACCGCGACTCACGGGCGCCAGGACGTATGACGTGTGGCCGGAAAACGCAGCCGCTACGTCGGCAGGCGTGGCGCCCTGGGCTCCGACCCCGGGAGCCAAGACGATGGCCTCCGATGAACGCAGTGGCCCGAGCAGATCCAATTCGCTCAGTGCGTCGGCGCAGGTGGCCCCAATGACCAGGCCTACATTGCCAGGGGCCGACTCAGCGTCGTCCCTGGACACGTCGAGATCACGGGCATCGAAACTGCGGGCATTCTCTGCGCTGACGTGGTCAATCATCCGCGCGGCGACGCTGGGGTGCCCTTGGCGTTGCACCGATGCCCCCTCGGGGTTCGAGGTCAGAGCCAACACGAACACGCCTCGACCGTGTGCCTGTGCCATCTCGATGCCAGGGCGCAGGGCTTCGTATCCCAAGTAGGGACTGAGCGTGACCGCATCTGCAGCCAGCGGCGCGCTGTCGAGCAGATACGCCTGGGCGTATGCCGACATAGTGGACCCAATGTCGCCACGCTTAACGTCCAGGATCGAAATGGTGCCGGCACTAGCGCTGCTTGTGAGCACCCGTTCGAGCACCGCAATCCCAGCCGAGCCGTGCCGTTCGAAGAACGCCGACTGCGGTTTAATCGCGGCAACCTGTCCGCCAACCGCCTCCAGAATAGTTTCACAAAACCGCTCGATGCCCGCTGCAGAGTCGGGCAACCCTGCCTCGGCGAGCAGACCCGGGTGCGGATCTAGCCCGACACACAACGGCCCAAACTCGCGCATGGCATGCTGCATCCGGACCCCGAATGGTCGCCTCAGGTGCGCCATAACAGTGCTGACCGCGCCGTCGCTGATGGCACTCATGTGGCGTGGTTGAACAGGTCCAGTCGCGCCGTGTGCTCCTGCAACGACGCGACCTTCATCGGGCCCGCGCCCATCGCTTCGATGCCCAGCACGGCGGCGCCCAACTGCTGGACGGTGGTGATGATGGGCCGGTCCATGCTGGTGGTCGCGGCCCGAATGGCGTAGCCGTCGGCGCGAGCGTCTCGCCCCGACGGCGTGTTGACCACCATGGCCACCTCGCCGGAGGTGATCAGGTCCACGATCGTGGGCTCCCCGTTCGGGCCGACACCTTCGCTGTGCTTGCGCACAACCTGTGAAGTGATGCCGTTGCGGCGCAGTACGTCTGCGGTGCCCGCGGTGGCGATCACGTGAAAGCCGAGGTCGACTAACCGCTTGATCGGGAAGATCATCGAGCGCTTGTCACGGTTGGCGACCGAGACAAAGACGATGCCCTCGGTCGGCAGCGCTGACCCCGCCCTCAGTTGCGACTTGGCAAACGCGGTGCCGAAGTCCACGTCGATGCCCATGACCTCACCCGTCGAGCGCATCTCCGGCCCCAGGATCGAGTCGATGGCCTGCCCCGTTTGGGTGCGGAAGCGGCGAAACGGTAAAATCGCTTCTTTGACGCTCACCGGCGCATCCGGGGGCAACATGCCACCGTCGATGTCTCGGGGCAGCATTCCCTCTGCGCGAAGGTCCTCGATGCTGGCACCGAGCATCACTCGGGCTGCGGCGCGAGCTAGCGCGACGCCGGTTGCTTTAGCCACAAACGGCACGGTGCGGCTAGCCCGTGGGTTGGCTTCCAATACGTAGAGCACGTCTTGGGCCAGCGCAAACTGCACGTTGATCAGGCCGCGTACGCCGATGGCCTCAGCGAGAAGGCGGGTGGATTCACGGACCTGACGCATCTCTTCGCGGCCCAGCGTGATGGGAGGCAGCACGCAGGCCGAGTCGCCGGAGTGAATACCTGCCTCCTCGATGTGTTCCATGATCCCGCCGAGGTAGAGGTCGTGGCCGTCATACAGACCGTCCACGTCGATTTCGACGGCCTCGTCCAAGAATCGGTCCACCAGCACCGGGTGTCCTGAGGATGCCTGCGTGGCGCGGGAGACATACTGCTCCAGCGACGCGTCGTCATACACGATCTCCATGCCGCGGCCACCGAGCACGTAGGAGGGCCGCACGAGAACCGGATACCCGATGGTGGCGGCCACAGCGACAGCGTCAGCGACGGTGTATGCGGTGCCGTGCCGGGGTGCCGTCAGGCCCGTCTCGGCGAGCACTCGCCCGAAGGCCCCGCGGTCCTCAGCCAAGTGAATGGCCTCGGGCGACGTGCCCACGATCGGCACCCCCTCCGCTTTCAGAGCAGCAGCCAGCCCGAGCGGCGTCTGCCCACCCAGTTGCACGATGACTCCGGCGATGGGCCCGGCCTGGCGCTCGGCATGCACCACTTCGAGCACGTCTTCCAAGGTCAGCGGCTCGAAGTACAACCGGCTCGAGGTGTCGTAGTCGGTGGAGACGGTCTCGGGGTTGCAGTTGATCATCACGGTGTCGAACCCGGCGTCACGCAGCGCCATGGACGCGTGCACGCAGGAGTAGTCGAACTCGATGCCTTGACCGATCCGGTTCGGACCGGAGCCCAAGATGAGGACTGCTGGGCGCTCGCGAGGGGCGACCTCGGTCTCTTGGTCGTAGCTAGAGTAGTGGTATGGGGTCAGCGCAACGAACTCCCCCGCGCAGGTGTCGACCGTCTTATAGATCGGCCGCACCCCAAGCGCGTGACGCACACCGCGCACGACGGCTTCGGGCATGTCGGTGATCTCCGCGATCTGCGCATCGGAGAGGCCGACCCGCTTGGCGGCACGCAACAGGTCTGGCTGCAACCGCGACGGTCCTTGGTGAGCGGCGACCCGCACCTGCTCGGCGACGGTGTTGATGAGTTCCATCTGGTCTAAGAACCATGGATCGATGCCGGTGGCCTCGTGGGCTTCTTCGACAGTGATACCACCGCGCATGGCCTGCTGCACGAGCACGATCCGACCGTCGGTGGGCACCTTGGCCTGCTCAATGAGCGCCCGCGCCTGGTCCGGGGCGGGGGTCTCGCCGCGTCGCCAGTGGAACGACGAGCCCTTCTGCTCGGTCGACCGCAGCGCCTTGTTGAGGGCCTCCGCGAAGTTTCGACCGATAGACATCGCCTCGCCCACCGACTTCATCGTCGTGCTCAGCGTGGGGTCGGCGGCCGGGAACTTCTCGAACGCGAAGCGCGGCACCTTGACGACCACGTAGTCCAGGGTCGGTTCGAAGCTCGCAGGGGTGGCGCCCGTAATGTCGTTGGGCACCTCATCGAGGGTGTAACCGAGAGCCATCTTCGCGGCGATCTTGGCGATCGGAAAGCCGGTCGCCTTCGAGGCCAGCGCCGAAGAGCGGGAGACGCGTGGATTCATCTCGATCACGATGATGCGGCCGTCGGCCGGGTTGACCGCGAACTGGATGTTACATCCCCCCGTGTCGACCCCGACCTCACGGATAATAGCGATGCCGATGTCGCGCAGATTCTGGTACTCGACGTCGGTCAGCGTCATCGCCGGGGCGACCGTGATCGAGTCCCCCGTGTGCACGCCCATCGGGTCGAAGTTCTCGATGGAGCAGACCACCACGACGTTGTCGGCCTGGTCTCGCATGACCTCAAGCTCGTACTCCTTCCAGCCGATGATCGACTCCTCCAGGAGCACCTCGGTGGTCGGGCTGTCTTGGAGTCCCGCGCTCGCGATCTGCCGCAGTGACACCTCGTCATACCCGAAGCCGGAGCCGAGCCCACCCATGGTGAAGCTGGGGCGGACGACCACGGGATAGCCAAGATCCTCCGCAGCGGCCATTACTTCGTCCATCGTGTGGCAGATCGTGCTGCGCGCTGACTCCGCGCCGCACCGCTCGACGACCCCCTTGAAGAGCTGCCGGTCCTCGCCGAGTTGGATCGCTTTGGTGTTGGCCCCGATCAGCGGGCAGCCGTACCTTTCCAAGGTTCCCGATGCTTCGAGGGCGATAGCGGTGTTCAGCGCCGTCTGGCCGCCGAGCGTTGCGAGCACCGCATCGGGGCGTTCCTTGGCGATGATGGACTCAACGATCTCAGGGGTAATGGGCTCGATGTAGGTCGCATCAGCGACCTCCGGGTCCGTCATGATCGTCGCGGGGTTGGAGTTGACCAAGATGACCCGGATGCCCTCGGCTCGCAGCACGCGACAGGCTTGGGTGCCGGAGTAGTCGAACTCTGCGGCCTGACCGATCACGATCGGGCCGGAGCCGATCACCAGGACGCTCTTGATGTCGTCGCGTTTAGGCATGGGCGTCTCCCTGGTTGGCGTCCAGCACGTCGATGAACCGATCAAAAAGGTATGCCGCATCACGCGGTCCGGCGGCTGCCTCGGGGTGGTACTGCACTGAGAAGGCAGGAACATCACGGCATTGGAGCCCCTCGACGACCTGGTCGTTGAGGGCGAGGTGCGACACGCTTACCGGTCCGTACGGGGTCTCGGCGTCCTGGTTGATATCCAGGCCTTCGGGCCACTCCACAGCAAAACCGTGGTTGTGGCTGGTGACTTCGACCTTGCCGGTGATCCGATCGATCACCGGTTGGTTGATCCCGCGGTGGCCGAAAGCCAACTTGTAGGTCGACAAGCCCAAGGCACGGGCGAGCAACTGGTTGCCGAAGCAGATACCGAAGAAAGGAATCCGCGCGTCCAACACCTGCCGCAGCAACTCCACCTCGGCGTCGGCGGTGGCCGGGTCGCCGGGTCCATTGGAGAAGAACACGCCGTCCGGCTTGATGGCTTCAACATCGGCGAAGGTGCTGGTTGAGGGCATCACGTGGACGTCGATCCCCCGCTTCGCCAACAGAGCCGGCGTCATGCCCTTGATGCCAAGGTCCAGAGCGGCGACAGTGTAGCGGTGGCCGCCCTGCCCCGATGCGGGCACGACATACGTCTCGCGGGTCGAGACCTCGGCGGCCAGCGCCGAGCCTGCCATTACGGGTGCCTCGTGCACCCGGCGCACCAGCTGCTTGACCGGCTCTTCGGCTTCTTCGCCAGAAAAGATACCAACCCGCATAGACCCTTGATCTCGCAGGTGGCGCGTGAGGGCCCGGGTATCCAACTCGCAGATCCCGACGACGTCGTGCTCGACGAGCGCTTCTTCAAGGTCACCCTGGGAGCGCCAGTTGGAAGGTCGGATCGCGGGGTCGCGAACCACGAATCCAGCGACCCATATGCGCAGGCTCTCCATGTCGCCTGGGTTGACCCCGGTGTTGCCAATGTGTGGTGCCGTCATCACCACCACCTGCCGGTGATAGCTGGGGTCGGTCAAGGTCTCTTGGTATCCGGTCATGCCGGTGCTGAAGACAGCTTCACCAATCGTCTGGCCGATCTTTCCGTAGGAGCGACCCACGAAGGTGCGGCCGTCCTCGAGCACCAAAATGGCGGGACTGCGTGTGGCGCTCATGCTGGTCCTCCCCAGACGAGGCCCTCGCGCGCGGTGACCTGGCCACGGAGCATGCTCAGATGCACCGTGCCCGTCAGCGATCGGCCATGCCATGGATTGTTGCGCGACAAGGATTGAGAATGGGCGGCGTCGACGATGACTTCCCGGGTGGGATCGACGAGCGTCACGTTGGCCGGGGCACCGGCCGCGAGGGCGTGACCGTGGCTGGTGAGTCGCGCGATCTGTGCTGGGGCCGTCGACATAACACGGGCCACGTCGGCCCAGGTCATCGCGCCGGTGGACACCATCGCGGTGCTGACGACCGACAGGGCCTGCTCGAGGCCGAGCATCCCGAAGGCGGCGTCACCGAAGGCGTGCTCTTTGTCGGCCCGCACGTGCGGGGCGTGGTCGGTGGCAACGATGTCGATGGTGCCGTCGGCCAACGCCTCGCGCAGGGCCTGCACGTCGGAGGATGGCCGCAGCGGCGGATTCACCTTGTAGACCGGGTCGTAGGTTGCCAGCAGATCGGTCGTCAGCATCAGGTGGTGCGGCGTGACCTCGGCCGTGACGTCGATGCCCTGGGCTTTGGCCCACCGGATGACCTCGACGCTGCCCGCTGTCGACACGTGGGCGATGTGCACGCGCGAGCCGGTGTGGCGGGCAAGCATCACGTCGCGGGCCACGATCGATTCTTCGGCGACTCCCGGCCACCCCTGCAACCCCAAGCGACCGGACAGCTCGCCCTCGTGCGCGCAGGCACCGGAGTCAGCGAGTGTGGGGTCCTGGGCGTGCTGGGACACCACGCCGTCGAAGGACTTGACGTACTCCAACGCGCGGCGCATCAATCGGGCATCGTGGACGCATTTTCCGTCGTCAGAGAAGACGCGGACACTCGCTCGCGAGCGGGCCATCAAGCCCAGCTCGGCCAATTCAGCTCCGGCCAGCTCTTTGGTGACGGCCCCGATCGGGAACACGTCGACATACCCGGCGCGCTGGCCCAGGTCGAAGACACGCTCGGCGGCCTCGGCCGTGTCGGTCACCGGCGAGGTGTTGGCCATCGCGAACACGGCGGTGAACCCGCCTAGAGCAGCGGCGCGACTGCCCGACTCGATGGTCTCGCTGTCCTCACGGCCAGGCTCGCGCAGGTGGGTATGAAGATCGACGAGTCCGGGCAACGCGACGAGTCCGTCGGCATCCAAGGTGGACACCCCGGATGGTGCCCGGTCGGCGGCCTCTGGCCCGGTCGCAACGATGGTGCCGTCGGAAATCAACAGGTCAGCGGGCCCCGATCCGAAACTGTCATGACCGGCAATGTCGGCGCCGGTGATGAGCAAGGTGGCACTCATGCAGGCATCCCTTCTCCAGAGAGCAGGTGGTACAGGATTGACATGCGCACGGCGACTCCAGCCGAGACTTGCTCCAAGACCAGTGACTGGGCGGCATCGGCCGCGTCGCCGCTGATCTCGAGGCCGCGGTTCATCGGGCCGGGGTGGCAGATCACGGCGTGCTCGGGCAACGCAGCCAGGCGCGCCTTGGTGAGGCCGTACGTCACGGCATACTCACGGGCGGTGGGGAAGAATCCGCCGCTCATGCGCTCGCGCTGCACGCGCAGCATCATGACCGCGTCGACGGTCGGTAAAACGTCATCCAAGTCGTATGACGTGGTGAAGCCGTCCGTGTCCGACCAGGGTCCGATCCCGCTGGGCATCAGGGTGGGCGGGGCGACCAAGGTGACCTTGGCCCCGAGCGTGCGCAAGCAAATCAGATTGGAACGCAGCACCCGCGAGTGGGTGAGGTCCCCTACGAGGGCAATGTGCTTGCCCTCGAGGTCGCCGAGGCGATTGCGCATCGTGTAGGCGTCGAGCAAAGCCTGGCTCGGGTGTTCGTGTGTGCCGTCGCCCGCGTTCACGATCGAGCAGTTGGTCCACTGCGCGATCTGGGCCGGGGCGCCGGAAGCCATGTGGCGAATGATCATCATGTCGACCCCCATGGAGTCGATCGTTTTAACCGTGTCGCGTAGGCTCTCGCCCTTGGAGACCGAGGTGCCCTTGCCGGTTAGGTTGATGGTGTCGGCAGACATCCATTTACCGGCGATCTCGAAGGAACTGCGGGTGCGGGTGGAGTCTTCGAAGAAGAAGTTGATGATCGTGCGGCCCCGCAACGTCGGAAGTTTCTTGACTTCGCGGTGCTGCACCTCATGCATCGTGGTGGCCGTATCCAGGATGGCGGTGATGTCGTCCCTGCTGACGTCGGCCATGGATAGCAGGTGCTTCATGCAGTCCCCTCTTGTGCGATACGGACGTCGTCGTGCCCGTCGATCTCTTCTACGTGAACCCACACGCGTTCGGTCTTGGCCGTGGGCAAATTCTTCCCAACGTAATCAGCTCGGATCGGCAACTCCCGGTGCCCCCTATCGACCAGCACCGCGAGGCGCACGATCTTGGGGCGGCCATAGTCGGCCATCGAGTCCAGCGCAGCCCGCACCGACCGACCCGAATAGAGCACGTCGTCGACGAGCACGACGACCTTGCCGTCAATGCCTCCCTCGGGCAGGGCAGTCGGCTCGACGTGGCGCACGGGTTGGCGACGTAGATCGTCGCGATACATCGTGATGTCGAGGGCGCCGACGGGCACGGTGTCCCCTTCGACCTCACGGATCGCCTCGGCCAAACGGTGAGCCAGCGGGACGCCTCGGCTAGGGATGCCCAGGAGCACCAAGTCGGCAGACCCCTTGTTGGCTTCGAGCACTTCGTGTGCGACGCGGCGCAATGCTCGGGATATCTCCGAGCCTGTCAGCACGCTTCTGCCGGTTGATGGGCTCATGCGAAACCCACGCTCCTTCCCCGCCTCACAGGACGGTGGTTAAAGGACGATGTTGACAACACCCTACAGGCGTATTGCCAACCGTTTCGACGGGTGACCCCTCTCCGTGGCGTGCTGCGCGCCCACCAGTAGCCATAGACTTGTCGGCGACCGGTTCGTAGTCGTAAGGCCCAGGAGGCTGGCAGTCATGTCGTCAGTTTCAGCAGGGCTACTGATCCTCATTTTCCTCACGCTCATCACGGTCTTTGTCGTCTTCGTCATCACGGCGATCGTGATCATTCGCCGTCGGCCTCGGAACAAGACTCCGCCGAGCCCACCTCCACCCGGCCACGGGAGGCCATAGTCAGTTGACCTTCTCCACCACCTAAAAAGTGGCCCACCCGAATCAGGGCGGGCCACTTTTCACGAGCGGATCAGACCGATGCGCGGCGGCGAATTTCTTCGTTGATCGCCGGAACGATCTCGTGCAGGTCGCCGATGACGGCGTAATGGGCACGGGTGACCATCGGCGCGTCCGGATCGGAGTTGATCGCCAAGATGGTCTTGGCGCTCGAGCAACCGGCCCAGTGTTGGATGGCCCCGCTGATCCCACAGGGGATGTAGAGGTCGGGGCTGATGCGGCTTCCCGTCTGCCCGACCTGCTCGTGGTGGGGGCGCCAGCCGAGGCTGGTCACCACTCGGGATACACCAAGCGATGCACCGAGGAGCTCCGTCAGCGCCTCAAGCTCCCCGAACGCATCTGCGCTGCCAGCGCCGCGGCCTGCGCCGACGACAACCTTGGCCGACTTCAGGTTGCCGGACTGATCCGGGGCGCCCGCTTCGGTGCGAGCCACGCGCACGGCCAGGTCGCTGCTACTTGGGGTGACGGAGACCGCCTGGACCTCGGGAGACGTTGCTGCCTCAGCAGGCGCTGGTGCACAGGCGTGACCGGCGACACTGAACACGGCGAGCGACTCGTCGAGGCTCATGACCTCGAGCGCCGCGCCCCCAAAGACCTGACGCGACACCTGCACAGGTGCTTGCTGTTCGACCTCGACGACGTTTGCCGCCATCAGGACGTTGCGACGTGCCGCAACGTGGGCCAAGACTTCGTTGCCTCGCGGTGACCCGCCGGCGAGAATCGCCGAGGCACCAGATGCTTCGACCGTCGCGACCGTCGCGGCCGCCCAGGCACCGGGGGCGTAGGCGTCGAATCCGTCGCCGGAGACTCCGAACACACGCGCCACGCCATACTCACCGAGCTGGCCCAGCAACGCTCCTGCGTCACCGATGACCAGTGCGTCGATGTTGGTCCCGAGGGATCGCGCGAAGGTGATCGTCTCGGTGCTGACCTCGCTGATACCCGTGGCATCGGCCTCAATGATGACCAAGCAACTCATCGCAGAACCCCTAGTTCTTGTAGCAGGTCCGCCACGGCGACCGCCGCATCGGGGCCCTCGCCAAGGATGGTGACCTGGCTCGGTGGTTTGGGAGGCAAGGTGAGACGCACCCGGGCGGACCCGGACGGCTGAACCTGCGGCTCAATGGTTTCGATCTTGGCACGCTTGGCCTTCATGCGGCCGGGGATCGAGGGGTAACGCGGCTCGACGCCGCCCTCCATCACGGTCACGATGGCCGGCAGAGCGACCTCGAAGACCTGGGTGCCACCGGTGGGCGCATCTCCCTTGGCGACAACCTGGCCATCACTGAGCTCAACCGTCGACATACCCGTGACGACCGGGCGGTCCAGGGCATAGCCCAAGCGGACGCCGACCTGAAAGTCGCCGGTGTCAGCCGCGTCGTTGCCCAACAAGATCAGGTCGTATGTCGTGCCAGCCGCTTCGTGGGCCCGGACGACCTCGGCGATGGCTTCGGCGATGTCCGCCGGCCCGAAAGCTGAAGGCACAGCCTCAACGAGCACCGCGTTCGAGCAACCGCGGGCCACCGCGTCACGCAACTGCTCGATGGAGTCCTCGTCGCCGAGGGTCAACACGGTGACGTCGCCATCGGTCTCGCCAGCCTGCTGAACAGCGAGCTCGATGGCGCATTCTTCGTGACCGCTGACCGTGGCCCCGAGCTGGCGATCGTCCACGTTCATGGCGTCGACCGTGAGCGAGACTTCGCCACCGGTATCCGGCACCCGCTTGATGCATACCAAAATGTTGCCCATGGTCTAACTCCTGATCCGGTCGTTGTTGGCGTCGAAGAGCGACGTTGCGTCCACGGAACCGACGAGCACGGGGTACAGCTCTTCCATGTAGGACACGCGGAGTTCGGTGCCGATGCTCGCGTGCTCGACCGGCAGGTAGGCCATCAGCACGTGCTTGCCGAGCGACGGCGCGGAGCCGGCGCTGGTGACGTAGGGGTGGCGACCGTGACCGTCAGTGAGCACCTGTCCGTCCTTGGACAGGATCGGCTCGCCGCCCAGCATGTAACGCTTCACGCCCGAGGCCGAGGTGTGGTCCTCGACCGTCATGGTGCAAAGCACCGAAGCAGCTGAGGCTTCCCGCTGCGCAATGTAGGCGTCGCGGCCGACGAAGGTGGCTTCCTTGACCTTGGGGCGCTGCATGCCTGCTTCGACGATGCTGCGCTCGGCATCCAGCTCGGCGGCGAAGGCGCGGTAGCCCTTCTCGATGCGACCGGTCGTGCCGTAGACACCGATACCCACGGGCACGGCGCCGTGCAGGGCGCCAGCCTCGTGCAACATTGCCCACAGACGAGCGCCCTGCTCGATCGGGACGTACAGTTCCCAACCCAACTCGCCGACATACGAAATGCGGGACGCCAAAACGGTGATCGAGTCGATCTCTATCTCGCGGCAGGTGGAGAACGCGAAGCCCTCGTGGCTGAGGTCGTCGCGGGTGATCGAGCTGAGGATCTCGCGGGCCTTCGGGCCCCAGATGCCCAGTGTGGTGATGGCCGAGGTGAGGTCGACCACGGCGGCGCTGCCGTCGGCGGGCATCCGGTCGGCAAACCACTTGCGGTCCACCATCCCGTGCGCGCCCCCGGTGACGACGCGGAAGTGATCGTGAGCCAACTTCATCACCGTGAGGTCCGAGACAAATCCGCCCTTGGCGTCTAACACGGGTGAGTAGATGACCCGGCCGTCTGCGACGTTGGCCTGTCCGACGATGATCCCCTGTACGGCGTCGAGGGCACCCGGGCCGACGACGTCGAAGATGGTGAAGGCCGACAGGTCGAAGATCCCGGCGCGTTCGCGCATGGCCAAGTGCTCGGCGTTAATGATCGGGGACCACCAGCGGGCGTCCCAATCGTTTTCGCGAGGCATAACCGCGTCACCGAACTCTTCGAGCAGACCGGCGTTGGACTCGTACCAGTTGGGGCGCTCCCAGCCGGCACCTTCGATGAAGACGGCACCTAGCTTGCGCTGGTGCTCGTTCATCGGTGACAGGCGCTTGCCACGGTCCGATTCGTACTGCTCGGAGGGGTGCACGATGCCGTAGGTCTTGATGAAAGCCTCACCGGTGCGGGCTTTGACGTGGGCGCGGGTGCGTTGGTGGGGGTGGAAGCGGGCGATATCGGAGTGCGAGATGTCAATCTCGCTGTAGCCCTGCGTCATCCACTCGGCGACCGCCCGGCCGACCCCGGGGCCTTCCTTGATCCAGACGGCGGCGGCGGACCACAAGCCTTTGACCTCGGGGGTCTCACCCAGCACCGGCGAACCGTCTGGGGTCAGCGAGAGCAAGCCGTTGATGGCGTAGCGGATCTCTGCGCCCTCGGCACCGAGCAGATCGGGCATGAGCTCGAAAGCCTGCTCTAGCTGTGGGTCGAAGTCGTCGGAGGTGAAGGGCATCTCGGTGGGCGAGAGCTTGGAAGCCTCGATGGAGGGGATGTCCTCGGCGTCGTGCAGGATCGCGCGGTGGGCGTAGGAGCCGACTTCCATATCGGCGCCGTGCTGGCGCTCGTAGCACAGGGTGTCCATGTCGCGGATGATCGGGAAGGTGATCTCACCTTCGGTGGCCGCCAGCAGCGGGACGGGGCCCACGCTGATCATCTGGTGCACAGCGGGGGTCAGTGGGATCTTGGCACCGGCCATGGCCGCAAGCTTCGGACTCCACACGCCACAGGCGATGACCACGGTGTTGGCCTCGATGTCGCCGCCATTGGTGCGCACGCGCTTGATGCGGCCCTCTTCGACGTCCATCCCGATGACCTCCACGGTGGGGACCACCGTGAGCTCCCCGGTGGCCAGAGCCTTTTCGCGCATGATCGTGCCGGCTCGCAGGGAGTCAACGACGCTGACGCTGGGGGTCCAGAAGGCACCGAGGATTTGCGATGCGTCGAGGTAGGGAACCTTCTCCACGACCTGCTCTGGGGTGACCATCTCGGCCTCTATGCCCCAGGCCTTAGCCGAGGACATCCGGCGGCGCAGCTCTTCCATACGCTCTTCGGTGCGAGCCACCTCGAAACCACCGGGGGTCACCATGACACCCATGTCGCCATACTGCTCCATGCTGTCCAGCGTCAGATCTGTGATCTCACGCGAGTGATCGACGGGGAAGATGAAGTTGGAGGCGTGGCCGGTGGATCCGCCGGGATTGGGCAGTGCGCCCTTGTCGATCTGGACGATGTCGGTCCACCCGAGGCGGGCCAGGTGGTGGACGAGGCTGTTGCCGACAATGCCGGCACCAATCACAACGACGTTCGCAGAGGATGGAACCGAGGCCATGTGTGGGAACCCTTCGGGTGGTCGAATCTATGTGCGGAAGAAGCGGCACAACTGTTGCGTATTGTGCAATATGGTGCGCGATGCGGCACACGCAATTGTGCGCCTCCGCGAGAGCGCCTGTCAAGGTGCGACACGCAGCGGTGTCCCCCCACCGTGAGGTGAGAGGCCACGCGTTTGCGCAACGCGCTGGGTGGTAACCGCCGGAAGGGTCCCGGTGCTTGGCGACTGAATCGTCGACTTGGGATCGGCTCGCACCCAACTCGTCGTGGAGGGCGGTATAGACGCCCTTGGGAACAGTCGAGACGACCGGCTCTTCACGCAACTGGCGCATCAACTGCACACAGACCGCAACCAGCAACACGAGGAACGGCACCCTAACGACGACCGCAGCCTGTTGGATAATCGACAAACCATCGGCCAACAGAGGCGCGACGGCCGTGACCGCAATCATCGAGCCCCACAGCAGATCCATGTTGCGGCGCGGGGTGATGCTGCCCCTTCGACGACAACATACCGAGCAGCACCGACGCGAAGTCTGCGCTGGAGACGAACTGGCGGATGGTGTGGCCGCGTGAAATACGGGCAATGAAGGTCCCGACGAAGGGTGCCCAGGACATCCATCACGCCCAGTAGAAGAGCGTCCATCCCTGCAGCCACTCCTGGCCGCCGTAGACACGGGTGCGGAAGCTCATCGGGATGATCTGGGCGCCGTGGTCACCGATCATTTCGACGAAGGTGTTGACGATGAGTAGGGCGGGCCCAGGATGAGCATGAAGAGGGCGAGCACACCGGCAAGCCTCATGTTGATGTTGCTGACGATCTTGACGCCCTTGCCGACGCCGCTCACGGTCGAGATCGCTATTGATCTGCAGTGCATTTTAGCCGAGCGAGGTTGCCGCACCAAAGACGGTGATGAAGATGGCAAATGTGTCGATCGCCCTGTGAGCAGGAGGCCCCAGTGGAAGATCGTGGAGTGCATGGCCCGTTGGGCGGCCTGGTCCGAGCCCGGCTCTGCGAGTCCCATGGGTGGGGCCGTCGAGTGCGAGAGCGGCTCGGCCGCACCGAAGAACACCAAACCGATGCCCATACCCGCGGCAAACATCATCACGAACCAGGAAGACGTCGTGAACTTGGGGCGCTCGTCGTCCGTGCCGAGACGGATGCGGCCGTATCGGCTACACGCCAAGACCAAGGCGAAGAGCTCGAACCCCTCGCCGGCCACGATGAAGGCCCATCCCAAGCATTTCGTGACGAAACTGAGTCCAGCATCAGCAACAGTTTTGAGGTTATCGGTGGCGAAGATGCCCCAGCCGGCAAAGGCCACCACGAGAAGGAAGCAGAGCAGACTACGGGGTCAATCGAGGCCACGACGCCTTTCGGCGCGGCTGGCTCGTCGGCAGCGCCGCCGTCTGGTGATTTCTTACGGGTAGTTGTCGTCATGCAATGCCCCCGTTCTCGCCCAGTGCGGAGCCTGCGCCCAGCGCGTCAGCTAGGTCTGCGCAGGCTGATGGGTCGAGGCCGCACCCAGACGATCGCTGATGTGTGCGGCCGCAGCCATCACCGCAGGCAAGAAGTCCTGCGTGCGTTCGTCGTCTATGCGAAACGTCGGACCGGAGACGCTGAGTGAGGCAATAATGTCGCCGTGGGCGTCGCGCACCGGGGCCGCGATCGCGGTTAGTCCCACCTCGAGCTCGTCCACCACCACCGCATACCCCAGGCGTTGGACGGCGAGCAACTGCTGACGCAACTCACCCCGGGAGGTAACGGTGTGGGCGGTGAATGCCTTGAGCCGTGGTAGGTGGACGGCGACCTCCTCGGACGGAAGTTCACTGAGCAACACCTTGCCGTTGGAGGTGGCGTGTAGCGGCACGTGCTGGCCAACCCAGTTGTGCGGCTGCAACGCCGACGGACCGGCGATCTGGTCGATATACAAGGCCCCCGTCTCCGAGAGAATCGCCAAGTTAACAGTCTCCCCCGTTCTGGCTGCCAACTGCCGTTCAATCGGGCGGGCCTCCTGCACCACATCCAGTCCCGCGCTGGTGGCACCAGCGAGGCGCAGAATCCCCACACCAAGTCGATACTTCCCGCGCTCGGAGTGCTGCTCTACCAAGTCGTGCGCCTCCAAGGTGGCCACCAGACGGAACACGGTGCTTTTGTGCACGCCCAATTCGCGGGCAATGTCACTTACCCCCGACTCCCCCGACCGCGCCAGCACGGTCAGCACGCTCAGTGCTCGGTCCACGGACTGCACCAGACTCGAGCCGGAGGAATGTGCCATGGCGACACGCTAGCGCACACGGTGTTGCGTATCGCACAATAAGTCTCGGCTCACGCAACACCGGGCCGCGTCTCAGCCCCGAATCCCCCCCAGATCAGCAGCATTGGAGCCTTATGTCCAGCGAAGCCGTCGGCGCCCAGTACGTCCTCACCATCAGTTGCCCCGATCGACCAGGCATCGTGCACGCCATCACGGGCCTGCTAGCCAAGCGGGGAGGCAACATCGTCGAGAGACAGCAGTTCGAGGATCCGGCCGCTCATCAGTTCTTCATGCGCATGGGCTTCACCATCTCGGCGAGCGATACGACCATCGAGAAGCTTCGCGAAGAATTCGACGAGATCGCGCAGGTCTTCGGGATGACCTGGAACCTCTGGAACGCCAAGAGCCCATACCGCACGCTGATCCTGGTCTCGAAGTTCGGGCACTGCCTCAACGACATGTTGTTCCGCTGGAGTCGGGGCGCGTTGCAGATCGACGTGGTCGGGGTGATCTCGAACCACGAGGATTTACGGGCCTTGACCGAGTCTTATGGTCTGCCGTTCCACTACGTCCCGGTGACACCGGACAATAAGGCCGAGGCTGAGGCACAAATGATCGGCATGATCGACGAACTCGAGGTCGACATCGTGGTGCTGGCGCGCTATATGCAGATTTTGTCCGACGAGACATCGCGCAAGCTCTCCGGACGGGCGATCAACATTCACCACTCCTTCCTGCCGAGTTTCAAGGGCGCAAAGCCCTACACACAGGCCTTCGAGCGCGGCGTAAAGTTGGTCGGCGCAACGGCTCACTACGTGACCGGAGACCTCGACGAGGGCCCGATCATCGAGCAGGATGTGATGCGCGTCGATCACCGCTCGGATGCCCGCGAGTTAGCCGCGGCCGGTCGCGATGTGGAGTCTCAGGTGCTCTCACGCGCGATTCGCTGGCACAGCGAGAGCCGGGTTCTACTTAGCGGTGATCGCACGGTCGTCTTCCGCTAGGCCGACCGCAGGCACCGAAACGCCCGCCGCTCATCCTTCACTGGACGAGCGGCGGGCGTTTGAGGTCGGTCGAGCAGTCAGTCGCCCAACTCGTGGCGGCGTCGCGCGACATACTCACGCAGTTCTTGATCGATCGCCGAGTCCAGCGAGGGCTGCTGGTACTCCTCGACGCGCTTAGTGAAGATATTGGTCATCCGGCCTGCGGCGTCGACGCCACCCCCACGGCTCCAGCGCTCGAAGTTCTCCGACGAGGAGAGCATCGGGCGATAAAAACAGGTGCGGAAGCGCTCCATGGTGTGCTCGGCCCCCAAGAAATGACCCCCATGACCAACCTCTTTGTGCGCCGAGAACCCGAGCGTGTCGTCGTTGATCTCCAGCGGTTTGAACTGCGCCTGCAGCATCTGAATCAACTCGACATCCATCACATACTTCTCGAAGCAGGCCACGAGCCCGCCCTCCAACCATCCGGCGGAGTGCATCACGTAGTTCGCACCCGCTAGGAAGGTCGGCAGCATCGTCATGAGGGCTTCGTAACCAGCCTGTGCGTCAGGGACTTGCGAGGACGTCAAGCCCCCGCCGGAGCGGAATGGAAGGCCGAAGTAGCGCGCGATCTGCCCGGTGCAGAACAAGCCTATTCCCGACTCCGGGGTGCCGAACGACGGCGAGCCGGACTGCATGTCGATGTTGGACAGGAACGAGCCGAAGACCACCGGGGTGCCGGGGCGCACCATTTGGGCCAAACAAATCCCGGACAGCGCCTCGGTGATCTGCTGCACTAGGGCGGCGGGGATGGTCACCGGCGACATCGCACCCATAAGGATGAACGGCGTCAAAATGATGGGCTGCCCGGCATTCGCGTAGACGAAGAGCGACTCCAACATGCGGTCGTCCCAGCGCAGCGGACTGTTGCAGTTGATGAGCGAGATCGACACCGGCCTCTCTTCTATGACGTCACGGCCACCGAAGAGGATCGAGCCCATCGCAATCGTGTCTTCGGCGTTGACGCCGGACACCACGTTGCCCATGTAGATCTTGTCGGTCAGCGCCTGCAGGGTGTAGATCATGTCGAGGTGGCGCGAGTCCAACGGGGTGTCGTTTGGCTCACACACGACGCCGCCAGCGGAGTCCATGACGCTGAACGACTGAGCCAGCTTGGCAAAGCGCTCGAAGTCGTTCATTGTCGCGTCCCGTCGCACCGAGCCTTCGCGCACGAACGGCGGCCCGTATACCGAGCTGAACACCATTGCGTCACCGCCGATGTGCACGCTGTTGTCGGGGTTGCGCGCGTGGATGTCGAACTCACGGGGGGCCTTGGCAACCTGCTCCAACACGAACTCGGGGTCCAGGAACACGGTCTGGCCCTCAACTTTCTGCCCCGCCTTGCGGAACATCTCGAGGGCTTTGTCGCTATCGAATTCGACGCCGATCTCAGTGATGAGTTTGCGCCAACCCGCATCGAGCTGGGCCATCGCATCCTGACTGAGAACTTCATAGCGGGGCATGGTGTTGCGGAACATTGGACCTCCACGGAGCGGTGACGATGTAGGTGGGAGAGGCAGGTGCTTGACCATGGGTGATTTGAGTTCTAGCCTCACCTCATGGAACCGAGTTCTACCATATGAGACCTCAGGAATCACCCCCTTCGACGGCGACAAGCCGAAGTGGGGGCACACAGTCCCTGGATCGAGCAGCTGCGCTGATCGACATGGTGATTCATTCAGATACGGCGATGTCGTCGACCGAACTCAGTGACGCGACCGGCCTAGCGAGGTCGACCACCTCTCGGATGCTCACTGCCTTGGAGCGGACACACCTCGTGGAGCGTCGCGCCGACGGCCTCTACGTCGGCGGACAACTCTTTGCCTTGTATGCCGCGCTGCACGACCCCTGGCCCCAGGTGGCGCGGTTGGCCGATCCGGTGATGCAGGCAGTCTTGGATCGCTGCGGCGAGACCGTGCACCTTGGCATCGCCCGCGCCGACAACGTCTTTTACATCGCTCAGGTCGAGTCGACCTATTTGCTTCGTGCTCGGGACTGGAACGAAGTCGATGTGCCGACGCACTGCAGTGCGCTGGGCAAAGTGTTGTGCGCCTACGGTGCGATCAAGGTGCCCAGCGGTCCTTTGGAACGCCGCACCTCTGGCACCCTGACTCGCCCGCAGTTCGTCAAGGAGATGGCCGGAATACCCAAACGTCGTTATGCCACCGTCATCGATGAACTCGAAGTAGGCCTCTGCGGCCTCGCCGCACCCGTCCTCGGCCATGACGGAACGGTCATCGCGGCCCTCGGCGTCTCCGGGCCCACCGCACGAATGGCACCACACATGCACGAAACCGGCCTGATGCTGGCCGACCAATCCGAGAAACTACAGAACCTGCTACGCACACCCTCCACAACCCAGAAGAAAGGCGCCGCATGACACCCGAGGAGATCCTCAAGCGGCTGTACGACGAAACCCTCGTCGGCAACGCACCAGAAGTTTTGAGCTTGACCAACACTGGGTTGGACATCGGTATGGAGCCGCAGTCCATGCTCTTCGAAGCCCTGATCCCCTCACTAGAAGAGGTCGGCGCCCGGTTCGAGCGAGGAGACTTCTTCGTCCCCGAGATGCTGATCGCCGGTCGTGCCATGGCCGGTGCCATGGCCCGCCTTCGCCCCTTGCTCGCCGAGACCGGCGTGGAGCAGGTCGGCAAATTCCTGATGGGCACGGTCAAGGGCGACGTCCACGACATCGGCAAGAACCTCGTCAACATCATGTTGGAAGGTGCCGGGTTCGAGGTTATCGACCTCGGCGTGCAGGTGGCGCCGGAGAAGTTCGTCGAGAAAATCCTCGAACACAAGCCCGACATCGTCGGCATGTCCGCCTTCCTGACGACCACGATGCCGATGTTCAAGGCCAACTTGAACGCGCTGACCAAGGCCGGCATCCGTGACCAGGTCATCGTCATGGTCGGCGGCGCGCCCGTCACCCAGGAGTACGCCGATGCAGTCGGGGCCGACGGCTACGCCGCTGACGCCTCAGCCACCGTCAAGAAGGCCAAAGCCCTAATGAAGGCCCGTCGAGAGGTCAACGCATGAGCGCCGAACTACGCGAAACTGTCCTGCGATCCGCGACCAAAGAGGTCGTGATGGGCCACCGCCGCCCGTTCGTGCTCATTGGTGAGCGAATTAATCCCACCGGGCGCAAGGTCTTCCAGCAGCAACTGCGTGACGGCGACTTGTCCGCCATCGAGCGCGACGCCATTGCTCAGGTTGAGGGCGGCGCCGATGTGCTCGACATCAACATGGGTGTGCCGCTGACCGACGAGGCGGAGCTGCTCGACAAGGCCATCCGTCTGGTCCAGAAGGTCACCGACCTGCCGATCTGCATCGACTCTTCCGTGGTCGAAGCCCTGCAGGCGGGCCTGGAGGCTTACCAGGGCCGAGCACTGGTCAACTCAATGACCGCCGAGGACGACCGAATGGAACTCATCCTGCCCCTGGTCAAGAAGCACAACGCAGCCATCATCGCGCTGCCCAATGACGCCGAAGAAATCCCGATGGATGCCGACCGCCGCCTCGAGCTGGTCGAGCACATCGTGGAGGTGGCCACGAAGGAGTACGGCATCGCGATCGAAGACATCGTGATCGACCCCTTGGCCATGCCGATTGGCGCCGACCAGCAGATGGTCAACGTCACCATGGACACGATGCGACGCATCCGCGAGAAGTACGGCTTGAACATGACCTGTGGCGCGTCCAACGTCTCCTTTGGTATGCCGAACCGTCACGCTCTGGGTGCAGCGTTCCTGCCGATGGCCATGACGGACGGTATGACTAGCGCCATCATGGACGCCCGCACCCCGCAGATTGTCACCGCCGTGAAGGCTGCTGACCTGCTGCTGGGTAACGACGACTGGGGCGGTGCCTGGATTGGCGCTCACCGCAAGCGTCAGGCCGCAGAAGCCGCGGCCGAAGCTGCCCAGGCCGCTTCGGCGTGATCTACAGGCTCTCCTGTCCGAACGTTGACTGACCACAAGTGAGTTGCTCCGCATGTTGAACCGTGAACCGATCACCGAATTACCTGACGTCGATCTGTCGGCCCTCGGCCGCGAAGGCCTCATCGATCCCATCGATGACGGCATCAGGGCACCCCACGACAGCGCCAGCCGTGTTGAATTGTCGTTTACCCCCTCGGGGCGCACCGTGCGCGTCCCGAGTGGGGTGACCGTCTTTGATGCAGCCAGTTGGAATGGCATCGCTATCGACTCCACGTGTGGGGGTCATGGCACCTGCAAAAAATGCAAGGTCAAGGTGTTGGACTCGGCCGCGCCGATCCATCGCCTGGATGTGCGCTCCTTCAGTCAGGAGCAATTGGCCGAGGGATGGCGTCTGGCGTGCCTGGCCCACGCCACCCGTAACGTCGAGGTGGAAGTCCCGCCGATGACCACGCGACCCAAGGCCGCCACGGTCGGAGTGGGCCGTCAAGTCATCCTGCGTCCGGCCCTGCAAAAGCGGTACGTCGAACTCGAGGAGCCGACGCTGCAAGACCAACGCACCGATGTGCAAAGGATTATTGAGGCCTGCCCGGACCTGCACCTGGTGCCCGACATGAACGTGCTGCGCCGCCTCCCGAAGGTGTTGCGCGAAGCGGACTACAAGGTCACCGCTGTGATCGTTGACGAAGCGTTGATCGACATCGAGCCCGGCGACACCTCAAAGCGCACGTTCGCGGTTGCCTTCGACCTTGGCACCACGACGGTGGTTGCGACCCTGATCGACACCTCGACCGGCACCCCCGCCGCGGTGGCGTCGATGCTGAACAAGCAGCAGCCCTTCGGTGCTGACGTGATCGCTCGCATTAGCGCCACCATGATGGACCCCGACGCGGCAGATCGATTGCGCCGCTTGGCTCAGGAGACCCTCGCTGAACTTGTCGGCGAGGTCTTAGCTGACGCCGGCGTCGAGCCGCACGAGGTGTATGAGGTAGCGCTGGCCGGCAACGCCACGATGACGGCCCTGGCGTTGGGCATCGACCCAGAGCCGCTGGGTGTGGCCCCTTTCATCATGGCCACGACGACCTTTCCACCCTTCTTAGCCTCCGAGTTGGGGCTCACGCTGCACCCATCGGCGCGCGCCAACGTGTTCCCAGCGTTGGGGGCCTATGTCGGCGGCGACATCGTGGCCGGCATGCTGGCCACAGGGATGGACAGGGACAAGCGCAGCCGTCTCTTTATCGATGTAGGGACAAACTGCGAGATCGTCTTTAGCGACGGGGACCGGATCGTCTCCACCGCTGCCCCCGCAGGCCCGGCCTTTGAGGGCGGTGCCATCCGATGTGGGATGCGGGCCGCCGACGGCGCCATCGAGGTCGTTCAAGTCGGGCCGGACGTTGAAGGCGGCGTGAAACTGCAGGTCATAGGAGATGTGGCCGCCCAAGGATTGTGCGGCTCCGGTCTCGTCGACGCGGTCTCTGAGCTGGTCCGGCTCGGGCTCATCAACGCAAGCGGACGGCTCGTCACCGACGAAGCGGCCGCCGAGAAGGCACCCTACGTGGCAGATCGCCTCACCTTTGTCGGCAAGGAACGCGTCTTCGTGCTGCAGCACCAAGCGCCTGGCGATGACGTGTCGGAGAGCATCTACCTGTCTCAGCGCGATATCCGCGAGTTGCAGTTCGCCAAGGGAGCGATCGCGACCGGGTGGACGCTGCTGATGGAGAATTTGGGAATCGAGGCCGCCGACGTGCAGCAGGTACTGCTCGCCGGCTCCTTCGGAAGCTATCTCTCACCCGCCGCGGCAGTCCGCATCGGACTGGTGCCGAAGGTTCCGGTGATGCGCATCATCTCGGCGGGCAATGTTGCCGGCGAGGGGGCCAAGATGAGCTTGCTGAGCATGCGCGAAAGGGCTGGCGCGCTGACGCTGCTCGACCACGTGACCTACGTCGAGTTGTCTGATCGCCCCGACTTCAACGATCGCTTCATCGAGCTCCTCGCTTTCCCTGTGTGACCTATCGTGTGAACTATGACCGGTGCAGCAGTGATCGCGTGTGGGGCCATCGCTAAACACTGCGCGGAGATAGCGCAGCGCCGCGGCTGGGATCTGCATGTGTCGCCGCTGCCTCCGTTATTGCACAACCATCCCGAGCAGATCGCAGCCAGGGTCCGCAGCGCCGCTGCGACCCTGCTCCCCCGCTACTCACGGGTCCTGATCGGGTATGCCGACTGTGGCACCTACGGCGCTCTCGATGAGGTCTGCGACGAGTTGGGTCTGGTGCGTCTGCCCGGGTTGCACTGCTACGACGTCTTCGGTGGGGCCAGCCGCATCGAGAAGATGTTCGATGACGAACCCGGCACGTACGTCCTGACGGACTACTTAGTCCGATCCTTCACGCGATCAGTCATCGTTGAATTAGGCCTCGATCGCTACCCCGAGTTGCACCAAGCCTATTTCGCGCGCTACACCCGTGTCGTCTGGCTCGCCCAAGACCATGGCGACCCCGAGTTGCTGCGGCTAGCCCACGAGGCGGCCGACTTCTTGCGGGTGCCGTTGAAGGTCGTGAAGACCGCAGATCATGGCCTCGAGGCCGCCCTCGAGGCAATGCTGCTCACACCCTTGCGTTCATCAGTTTTGCGTTGATCCGGTCGAGGTAGTCCTTGCGCCACTTCTCCGTGGCGGCCACCTGATTGAAGGTATAGAGGTGCAGACCCGTCACGTGTGCGGACGGCACCGCCATGTGCTCGGCGGATGCTTGAAGAAACTTCTCCCCGGTGAATCCGCCGGGGGCCGCAAGGCGAGCCATGATGCCCTTGTTCTTGGCCAGGAAGCGGGTCGAGTCGCCGACACCGATCTTGGTGGCCATGGTCAGTAGCTTGGCCCGATCGATGGGCCCGGGGACGCCCAGCATGACCGGCAAGTCCATGCCCCGGTCGCGCATCCGAGCCACCCACTTGCCGAGCAGGGACGGGTCGAACGTCAGGTTGCTGACGACGTGCGAGGCGTGTTTGCGCTTGTCCCACATGGACTGGACCGTGAGGTCGTCACTGATGCTGGGGTGGGTCTCCGGGTAACCGGTGATGCCCACCTCTAGGGCGGGGTTGCCCAGTTGACTGAGGTCCTGCAGCAAGTCCAGCGCATTGCGGTAGTCGCCCGCGGGTGGCTCTTGGTCCCCACCGGGCACGAAGACCGTCCTGATCCCGGCATCGTGCAGCCGAGACTTGATCTCGGCTAGTTCAGAGCGCCCAGAGACCATCCGGGCTGCGATGTGCGGCACGGTGTCATAGCCATGAGCAGAGAGCTTCTCTGCCATAGCCAGCGTGGATTCGAGGCCTTGGCTCGGTGATGCTGTGACGGTCACCGTCCGGCCTACCGGGAGCCCTTCCAGAACTTTCTCCTCAATGGTGGCCGTCGGCAGCACTTCGAAGCGCGACGATTCCAGCATGCGGGCGATGTACAACAGTCGGTCTTTGTTGCGCATGATGAGACTCGTTTCGCTATACGCACTAGGTCGACGACGAATCTACCACTTGGAGGCTCAGAAGAGGGTGAGTTTTACCTTCGAGATTCGGGCCAACATTCCGTTGATGAAGACCGGTGATTCGTCGGTCGACATCCCCTGAGCCAGAGCAACGGACTCGGCAATCGCTACCTCATCGGGGACGTCGTCATTCCACACGATTTCCCAGGTCCCCAGGCGCAGCAGCGCTCGATCAACGGCCGGCATACGATCCACCGTCCAGCCTTGGCTGTAGGTGTTCAGAGCCTCGTCGATGGCACCCCAGTGCTCAATGACTCCGCGCACCAACGCGGTGGTGTAATCCGGGAGAGGGTGTTGTGTGGTCGGTGATTCCAGGCGTTGCTCAAGCAAGTCAGCGACGTTGAGACCTCGCTGCTCGCTCTCGAACAACAACTCCAGTGCACGCTTACGCGCTTTGGTACGTGCGGCCACTGGTGCTCAGTTCACCCGACCGAGATAGGAACCGTCGCGGGTGTCCACCTTGACCTTGGTGCCGGTCTCCAGGAAGAGGGGCACGGCGATCTCGGCGCCGGTCTCCAAGGTGGCCGGCTTGGTGCCGCCGGTGGAGCGGTCCCCCTGCAACCCGGGGTCGGTGTGCGAGACCTCGAGCACAACGGACGGAGGCAGCTCCACGTAGAGCACCTGGCCCTCGTGCTGCGCGATCATGGCCTGCGCATTTTCCAGCAAGTAGTCAGCGGCGTTGCCCATCACCGCAGGTGAGACGGGGATCTGGTCGTAGGTCTTGACGTCCATGAAGATGAAGTCGGTGCCGTCGTTGTAGAGGTACTGCATGTCGCTGCGGTCGACCGTCGCAGTCTCGAGCTTGGTGCCTGCGTTGAAGGTCTTGTCCACGATTTTGCCGGAGACCACATTTTTCAACTTGGTCCGCACAAAGGCGGGGCCCTTACCTGGCTTGACGTGCTGGAAGTCCAACACCTGCCACAGTCCGTTGTCCATGTCCAGGACTACGCCGTTCTTCAGATCGCTCGTCGATGCCACGTGAGTGCTCTTTCGTTGCTGTGTGATGCCCACGGCTGCGCAGACCTGCGCGGTGGGGCCTAGAGGGCTTGAGAATTGTTGGGCAGTCTAACGCCCAGGAGGCGCTAAGCCTGCGAGTCAGCAAGCGCGCGCAGCGCCAACGTGTAGGACTGCGCCCCGAATCCGGCAATGGTCCCGGTGGCGGACGCGGCGACGACCGAGATCGACCGGAACTCCTCACGGGCGGCTGGGTTGGTCAAGTGCACCTCAATGAGCCGCTGGCCGCAGCCGGTCAGGTGTGCGCAGGCATCGGCGACGGCGTAGGAGTAGTGCGTGAACGCGGCCGGGTTGAGCACCACATCCCACCCGCTCGCAGCAGCCTCGTGCAGCCAGGCCACGATCTCGCTCTCATCATCACTTTGGCGGCAATCACACGCCAGCCCCAGGGCCTGCCCCGCTACAGTGATCGACTCGTGAAGATCGGCCAGGGTCGCCGAGCCGTAGACCTCAGGTTGCCGCGTCCCGAGAGCAGCGAGGTTCGGGCCGGACAACACGAGCACAGTGGTGGTCATTGCTTCTCCTGTGCTCGGTTGGCAGGCTCGTTATTAATGCGGCTATACGCGGTGCGCAGATCGTCCTCGGTAGGACCAACGAGTCGCCCAGGGGTGGCGAGGTCGTCAAGCACCACAAAACGCAAGGTGGCCCCGCGAGACTTTTTGTCCCGCGCCATCGCCGCGCGCAACTCGTCCCATCGACCGCCGGGGTATGACGTAGGCAGGCCGACCGCCTTGAGCACCGCTCGCAGGCGGGTGAGGAGCTCGGGCGGAGTGCGCCCAGCCAGCACGCCGAGCTCGGCGGCAAAGACCATACCGACGGCAACCGCGTCACCGTGTCGCCACGTGTAGTCCTCGATGAGCTCAATCGCGTGGGCCAGGGTGTGCCCGAAATTAAGGATCTCGCGCAGTGACGACTCTTTGGGATCGGCCGTGACCACGGTGGCCTTGACCTGCACGGCACGACGGATGAGCTCGACGGTGACTGGGGCGTCAGCCTTCGTGGCGGTAAGCGCGTCGGCTTCGATGAGGTCCAGGATCATCGGGTCGGCGATGAAGCCGCACTTGATGACCTCAGCCAAGCCGGAGACGTAGTCTTCCGTGCCCATACTCGCCAACCATGCTGGGTCACACAACACCGCTTTGGGGGCGTAGAACGCTCCGACGAGGTTCTTGCCCTCGCCGGTATTGATGCCGGTCTTGCCGCCGACGGAGGCGTCGACGACTCCGAGCAATGAGGTCGGCAGGTGAACGACGTCGATTCCGCGCAGCCACGTCGCGGCCGCGAACCCGGCCAGATCGGTGGCCGCCCCGCCGCCGATCCCCACGACGAGGTCGTCCCTGGTGAAGTCGGCTTGACCCATTTGTCGCCACAGCCCCGCCAACACCATCACGTCCTTACTGGCTTCGGCGTCAGGCACCCAGGCGACGAACGGGAGACCGTCGGCACGCTCGATCAGTGCAGAGACCTGATCCACGAGAGCGTCGCGTCCCGGTTGCGCCACGATCAAGACGCGCCTGCCGGAACGCAGCAGTGGGGCCAGCGCCTCAAGCGTGCGCCCACCCACGCGAACCTCGTATGCGTCAACGGCCCCTGGTGTCCCCACCGCGACGATCTGGCTGGCAAGGGCACTCATGCGTTGTCGGCAGAGGCGTCGAGTGCACCAGGTGCGGCACGTGCCGCGAGCTCACGTTCGATCTCATCGGAGATGTCGGCAACCGACCGTCCGGCGGTATTGATGTGAATCGAGGCCACCCGTTCGTACGTGGGTCGACGGTCTCGCATCAACCGGTTCCACGAGGCGCGCGGGTTGATCACGAGCATAGGACGCGAAGCGTCGAAGCCCACCCTCGACGCCGCGTCGGCGATACCCACGTCGAGGAAGACCACGGTGCCGGCGTGCCGTCCGTTAAGTAGCGCCTGCTCGACGTCTGCGGTCATGACGGCACCCCCGCCGAGTGAGAGCACGCCGTCGTGGCTAGCGAGCGCGGAAAGCACCGCGTCTCGCTCGAAAACCCGGAAGGCCGCTTCGCCGTCGTCGACAAAGATGTCGCTAATAGCGCGCCTCTGTTCGGCGACAATCGCCTCGTCGGTGTCGAGCAGAGCCACCCCGGAGCGCGCAGCCAATTCGTTGCCAATGGTGGTCTTACCAGCCCCAGGGGGGCCGACCAAAACTACGGTGGGTCGGGTATGCGGTGATTCACTCATCGACTGCGGTCTCCATCGTCTCGGGGATAGCGGCGAGGTAACCCTGGAGGTTGCGAGCAACCTCAGCCACGCTGTCGCCGCCGAACTTCTCCAGCACAGCCTCCGCAAGCACCAGGGCCACCATCGCCTCGGCCACGACACCCGCAGCGGGGACAGCACAAACGTCGGAACGCTGATGGATCGCGGTCGCCGCCTCACCGGAGACCACGTCAATGGTGCGTAGCGCCCGCGGAACAGTAGAGATCGGCTTCATCGCGGCTCGCACCCGCAGCACCGAGCCGGTGCTCATGCCGCCTTCGATGCCACCGGAGCGCAGCGAGACGCGGCGGACGTGGCCCTGGTCGTCGCGCTCAATCTCGTCGTGGGCTGCGCTCCCCCGCCGCGCGGCGGTGCGAAAACCCTCGCCGACCTCCACGCCCTTGATGGCTTGAATCCCCATCAGCGCACCGGCGAGTCGGCTGTCCAACCGGCGGTCCCAGTGCACGTGTGAGCCCAAACCGGGCGGCAGGCCCCACGCCACTACCTCCACGACACCACCCAAGGTGTCGCCGTCCTTGCGGGCAGCATCGACTTCGGCGACCATCGCGGCTGACAACTCGGCGTCCAAGGTGCGCACCGGGTCGGCGTCGAGGCGATCGACATCGCTTGACCTCGGGAGCTCGTCGAGCGTGGGTGCGTCCGCGTCGGGCCCGACCCATCCGGCGCTGCCGATGGAGACGGTGTGGCTGACCAGGGTGATGCCGCAGGCTTGTTCCAAGAACGCCGACGCCACAGCCCCGAGGGCCACCCGGGCCGCCGTCTCTCGGGCTGAGGCGCGCTCCAAGATCGGTCGGGCCTCGCTAAACCCGTACTTCTGCATGCCCGCTAGGTCTGCGTGGCCGGGGCGAGGGCGCGACAACGGCTTGTTGCGAGCCAACTCCTGGGGCGCACCCACGTCGTTGGCGCGGGCCAGCGACGCGTCTTCGACAGGCTCGGGGCTCATTACCTCGGCCCATTTGGCCCACTCGGAGTTCGCGATATGCAGGGCGACCGGCGACCCCAACGTCAGACCATGCCGCATACCTCCGGCAAAATCGAGTTTGTCGGCCTCGAAACTCATCCGTGCCCCTCGCCCGTAGCCGAGCCGACGGCGGGCAAGCGCCCCACCGACCGCGTCGCGAGACACACTCACCCCGGCGGGCAGTCCTTCGATGATTGCCGTCAGGGCCGGGCCATGGGATTCACCTGCGGTGAGCCAACGCAACATCCGGCGATTCTCTCAGAACATCGAGCTGAGGATGTCCGGCGGCAGCAGCAAACCGACCATGGCACCCAGCATCATCGGCGGTCCGTAGGCCAGGTGGCCCCCGAGTCCGACCTTCTTGGTGACCAGCATGAAAGCCGCGGCGACCCCACCCACCAGGAAGCCCGCATACAGTCCCACGACGACACTTTGGAACCCGAACCAGCCCAGCGCTCCCCCAAGCACCACCGACAACTTCACGTCGCCTAACCCCAGGGCCAGCGACCCCCGAGCCAACGAAACCAGTGAGAGCGTCAGGTAGAAGGCCCCCGCGCCCACCGCGCAGATCAGCATCCGGGCCAGCGGCCACCAGTGACCACCCACCACCGCTGCCAACGCCAATCCGAGAATCAGAATGACCATGGTGGGCCACATGATGCGGTCGGGCAGCCGGTGCACGTCGATGTCCATGGCGGCCAAGCAGACGCACGACAGGGCCACCACGAGCAACGTGGCGAGCACCACGAACTGGGTCAGCGACGGCACGCCGGCGCTGGAACCGGGGTCGACCATGGCACCGGTGAGCTGAGCGGGAGGGGCAAACAAGGCCCTCCATGACAGCACCCAGGCCAAGGTTGCAAGCGTCGGGACCACCCACCACCGCGACCCCGGTAGCGGCATCGACTCCTCATCGGGTTTGCGATACGTCGCCCACCGCAACCACCGGGCGACCTTGATGGCGAAGATTCCCGCCACGAGGGCGACCACACTGGGAAAGATGATCCCCGGGACGAAGAATTTGTCGATCACGGCT